>CAJOHN010000046.1 GCA_905234235.1 uncultured Selenomonadaceae bacterium | reverse complement strand
AATCTGAACATGCATTAAAATCTGCGCGGCGGCTGTATAGCTGTCGCAAAATTTTTTAGAGGAGGTGTTTGGGCTGAAGAAAAAGTTAATCGAAGTGGCTCTGCCGCTTGACGTTATCAATAAAGCGTCGGCGCGTGAAAAATCCATTCGACACGGACACCCCTCAACACTGCATCTTTGGTGGTCACGTAAGCCGACTGCAACTGCGCGGGCGGTGCTTTTCGCGTCGTTAATTGATGATCCGTCCGAACATGAAGATAAATTCCCGACGCCCGAAACTCAGCAAGCCGAGCGTGAACGTTTATTTGAAATCATTGGCAAGCTTGTCGAGTGGGAGAACAGCGGCAATGAAGAAATTTTTGCCAACGCACTTGCCGAGATAAAAAAATCCGTTGGAGAAGATTTGCCCGCAGTGTTCGACCCGTTTGCACCCCTTGAGGCTCAACGGCTCGGCTTGAAGGCGTTCGCGTCTGACCTTAACCCTGTCGCCGTCATGATTAACAAGGCAATGATTGAACTGCCCGCGAAATTTAAGAATCAGCCGCCCGTTAATCCGACTGCAAATAAACTTATCGGCGGCTATCGCGGCGCGGAAGGTCTCGCTAATGACATTCTTTACTACGGCAAACTTCTCAAGACTCGTGCCTTTGAAGAAATCGGAAAACTTTATCCCAAAATCGACGGCAAAACCGTTATCGCGTGGCTTTGGGCGCGTACTGTCACTTGCTCCAATCCCGCTTGCAATCATAAAATGCCGCTCGTCCACTCCTTTAAGCTTTCGACCAAGCAAAATGTTTACGTCAATCCGATTGTCGAAGGAAATAAAATTCGCTTTGAAATCTGCGCGGGCGATAAAGATATTCCAGAAGGCACCGTCAATCGCAACGGCGCACGCTGTCTTTTTTGCGGCGCGAATGTTCCGCTTGAGCACGTCCGCAAAGAGGGCAAAGCCGGCAGATTGTCCGCTCAACTCATGGCGATTGTCGCCGAAGGTCTCAACGGCAGAGTTTATCTTGCGCCCGATGAACTTCACGAAAAAATTGCCGACGTTGAAAAGCCCGATGATTTTCCCGGCGGCGAACTGCCCGAAAAAGCTCTGGGCTTCCGCGTGCAAGAATACGGCATAACCGAATGGAATCAGCTTTTCACGAACAGACAGCTCACGGCCTTGACGACCTTCAGCGATTTAATTTCCGAAGTCAAAGCCCAAGTGCAAGATGACGGCGGCTCCAAAGATTATGCCGACGCTCTCGCCGTGTACTTGGCTTTTTTAGTTAATAAGCTTGCGGCTTACGGCAATTTATTTTGCATGTGGAACATTAATCGAGAGATACCTTCTCAAATTTTTGGACGGCAAGGAATTCAAATGGTTTGGATTGACGCAGAAACTAATCCGTTCAGCAATTCAAGCGGCTGTTTTGATAATATGCTTGACTGGATTTATCGGAGCGTCAAAGAATTGCCCGCAAAAAAAATCGGTGAAGTCAATCAGCACAGCGCGACGGAAAAATTTTCATTGCCGTCCGTGATAGTTTCGACAGACCCGCCCTATTACGACAATATCGGCTATGCTAATCTGTCGGAATTTTTTTATGTGTGGATGCGTCGTCCGTTGAGGAGAATTTATCCGCAACTGTTCGGGCGCATGAGCTTTGGCAAAGACGAGGAACTTATCGCCGAGCCTGCCCGCTTCGACAACGACAAAACCGCCGCGAAAAATTTTTTTGAGGACGGAATGTTTCAAGCCTTGCAAAATATTTATGAGATTGCCCGCGAAGATTTTCCCGTCACGATTTACTACGCCTTCAAGCAACAAGAATCCGATTCGGCGTCGACGGGTTGGGAGACAATGTTAAATTCGTTAATCCGCGCAGGTTTTCAAATTACGGCGACTTTACCAATGCGAACTGAACGACCCGGACGAATGCGCGATAATGATTCAAATGCTTTGGCGTCTTCGATAGTTTTGGCTTGCCGCAAACGCCCGCCCGAAAACAATCTGTGCGACAAGAGCGATTTTCTCCGCGAACTCAAAGACG
>CAJOHN010000045.1 GCA_905234235.1 uncultured Selenomonadaceae bacterium | reverse complement strand
AGAAAAAAGACTTGGGAAAAATGGCTATGAGCTATGGTTACGTCTATGTCGCGCAAGTTTCTATGGGCGCAGACCAAAATCAGCTCCTTAAAGCCATTATTGAGGCTGAATCTTATCCAGGACCGTCGCTTATCGTCGCTTACTCGCCTTGTATCAATCACGGAATCAGAAAAGGCATGGGTTCCAGTCAGTTGGAAGGAAAATTAGCCGTTCAGTGCGGTTATTGGGCAAATTGGCGTTATAATCCTCAACTCGTCGGCTCCGGCAAAAATCCGTTCACTTTGGACAGTAAGGAACCCGATTTTAGCAAGTTCCAGGAATTTTTAATGGGCGAAGTCCGTTATTCCTCGCTGAAACGCAATTTCCCCGACGCCGCGCAGGCTCTCTTTGAAAAAACTCAACGCGACGCCGAAGATCGCATTAACGGCTATAAAATTCTCGCGGGGAAGTAATTTAAACATGTAAAATCAAGATGGTTGGCGTTTTTTACAGCGTCAGCCAATTTTTTTTGTATATTGCTCCTTTGCATGATATAATTTGCGTCGAAGGGTGGGGATTGATATGGCAACCACAGATGAACGAGTTGATAAGCTCGAAACGCGATTTTCGACGCTCGAACAGCAAGTAAGCGCAGTTATGGCAAAGGTTGATACAATTATTGGCGAAATGCGCGACCGCGATAATCAGCGAGCAGCTGAAATTGTCGAATTGCGCCAGCGGCAGGACGCAGACAGAAAAGCACTTGAAGACAAAATCGACAGGCTCGGCGATAAAATTCAAAATATGGTTATAGCAGCGGTTGTAGGATTCGGCGCGATAGTATTTGCCGCAGTTTCGACATTTAAGTAAAGATTAGGCAGGATTTTTAATCATAAAATCGAAATGGTTAGCGTTTCTTTCGACGTTAGCCATTTTTCTTTACAAAAAAGGAGTTATGAGCATGAAAAAAATTATTGTGATACCCGGCGACGGAATCGGGCAGGAAATTACCGCTTCAGCCGTCAAAGTCCTCAAAAAAGTCGATGAAAAGTTCAATATCGGCTTGCAATTCGACTATCGCGACGCGGGCGGCACTTCCTATGAAAAATTCGGCACTCCGCTCACTGATGAGGCTCTCGACGCTTGCAAAAAGGCTGACGGCGTGTTATTTGGAGCTGTCGGCGGTAAAAAATGGGATAATTTGCCCGTAAATTTGCGTCCCGAACGTGCAATTTTCGGTTTGCGTAAGGGTTTGGGACTTTTTGCCAACCTTAGACCGACTAAAGTTTATCCCGAACTGATAAATTCGTCGCCACTCAAGCCTGAACTCGTCGGAGGTTGCGATTTATTGATTGTTCGCGAATTAGTCGGCGGAATTTACTTCGGAAAGCGTTGCGAATCGGAATTTATCGACGGAATCGAACAAGCTTGGGATACAGAAATTTATTCCGTGCCCGAAATCGAACGAATTACGAAATTGGCATTTGAAACGGCTAAAATTCGTCGCGGCAAGGTTACTTCGGTCGATAAGGCGAATGTTTTGGCGGCGAGTCGTCTTTGGCGCAAAATTACCGTCGAAATGGCGAAAAATTTCCCAGAAGTCGAGTTGAATCATCTTTACGTTGACAATGCGGCGATGCAACTGGTTTTGAACCCGAAACAGTTCGATGTTATCGTCACGAACAATATTTTCGGCGATATTTTAAGTGATGAGGCGGCAGTTATCGGCGGTTCGATAGGTTTAATGCCGAGTGCTTCGATTGGTGAGCTGACGAGCCTTTACGAGCCGATTCACGGTTCCGCGCCCGATATTGCGGGTCAAGACATTGCAAATCCGATGGGCACGATTCTGAGTGCGGCAATGCTTTTGCGCTACAGTCTCAAGGAAGAGGCGGCGGCTCAAGCAATCGAGGCGGCGATTGATAAAACTTTGGCGGACGGTTGGCGCACGGCTGATATTTTCACTGACGGCTTTAAACGCGTCGGCACCGCGCAGGTTACGGAAATTATCTGCAACAATCTCTGAACATAAAAATTTTAGACTCGTTCCAAAAGGAGCGGGTCATTTTTATATTTCCTCTCATATGGGCAAAAAAAAATCCCCTGCAACCTGCGCGGGGGACTTTTTTTTATCAGATACGGACGACGCCGAGGATTTGAATTTCGACGGACTGATCAATTTCGGCGTGCGAGACGATTGTAAGCCCTTGCACCGAACGTTCGACGAGCTTGCGGAAGTAGAGGCGCACGGCGGGGCTTGTCAATACGACGGCAGGATAACCTTGGTTGCCGAGCTTTTCTATTTCGTTGGTGAGCGAATTTATCATACGGCGCATAGATT
>CAJOHN010000044.1 GCA_905234235.1 uncultured Selenomonadaceae bacterium | reverse complement strand
TTACATTTACAGAGTCAACTGACAAAATGGAGGGAAGTTTGATGTCAAAAATTGCTGTGCTGATTCCCTGCTACAACGAAAGCCAAACGATTGCTAAGGTCGTCCGCGATTATCGGCAGGCGTTGCCCGAAGCGACGATTTACGTTTACGACAATAATTCTTCCGACGGCACCGATGAACTTGCACGGGCGGCGGGTGCAATCGTCCGCTATGAACGGCGGCAAGGTAAAGGCAATGTGATTCGTACGATGTTCCGCGACATTGACGCCGATTGTTACTTGATGATTGACGGCGACGACACTTATCCCGCTGAGAGTGCTCGCGAAATGTGCGATTTGATTCTGCGCGGCGCGGCTGATATGGTTATCGGCGACAGGCTTTCCTCCACGTACTTTACGGAGAATAAACGTCCCTTCCACAACGTCGGCAACATCATGGTTCGCAAGTTTATAAATATGTTTTGGCGTCCGAAAAATCCGATTCTCGATGTGATGACGGGTTATCGGGCATTCAGTCCGCTGTTCGTTAAAAGTTTTCCCGTTTTGTCGAAGGGCTTCGAGATTGAAACGGAAATGACGATTCACGCGCTGGATAAAAATTTTTTATTGCGTTCAATGCCCGTTGCTTATCGCGATAGACCTGCCGGTTCCGAGAGCAAATTGAACACCTACGTTGACGGCGCGAAAGTTATCATGACGATATTTAATTTGTATCGCGATTATAAGCCGTTGCAATTTTTTGGAGTCGTCGCGCTGGTTTTTGCGATAATCGCTCTGGTACTTTTCCTACCAATTTTTTATGATTATCTGCAAACGTCGCTCGTCCCGCGTTTCCCGACGTTAATTGTCAGCGGCTTTTTAATGCTGGCGGCGTTGTTGTCATTCGCCTGCGGGCTGATTTTAGATACGATAGCCAAAAACAATCGGAAAACTTTTGAACTGCACATGAACTTACTAAAAAAATTTGAGGAGAGATTTTAATTGAGCACATTAACATTAGCACGCGCCAAAGAAATTTTACGTAAGCACACGACGGAACCGCATTTATTCGTTCACGCGGCGGCAGTCAGCGGAGCAATGGGAGCGTTGGCTGAACATTTCAACGGCGATAAGGAACATTGGTCGGCTATCGGCTACCTTCACGACGTTGACTTTGAAAAATTCCCCAACGAACATTGCCAACACGTCCGCGAACTTTTGGAGCCTGAAGGCATTTCAGAGGAAGATATTATCACGATAATTTCTCACGGCTACGGCTTGACCAGCGCGGATATTAAACCTACAACCGATTGCCAGAAAAGTTTATTCGCCGTCGATGAACTCACGGGCATTGTTCACGCTTATGCTTTGATGCGCCCGGAAAAAATGGCGGGTATGTCCGTTAAAAGTCTCAAGAAAAAATTTAAGGATAAACGTTTCGCCGCCAAGTGCAACCGCGAAGTTATTCAACGCGGAGCTGATGATTTAGGTATGGAACTCGGATTGTTAATGGAACTTTGCATTAAAGGCATGAGCGAACGCGCCGACGAATTAGAACTGTAACTCATTTTAATATCGAAACGACAAGCCCGCCGACTGCAAGGGCTATCGCTCCGAAACCGACAACTGCCGCGATTGTTAAGTTATGAATCTGATTGCTGAGGCTGTCGAATTTTGAATCAATCCTTGTGTTCATTGAATCAATCCTTACGTTCAGTTGCCGAATGTCCTCGCGCTGTTCCTTAAGCTCCTCCATAAAAATTGCAAACTTCGCGTCCTGCAAAGCCAATTTCATTTGAACTTCCGAGTTGATTTTTTCTTGCTCAGTCATTTTAATCGCCTTCCCTTTAGTTATTTTATTCATTGTAACATAAGCAACACAAAAAAGACACCGTCCCGAAATTGAGGCGGTGCCTTTTTATTTCAATCAGTAGTTAAGTTGCCGATGATTCTTATTCACCGACAGAACGATTGAGGAGCGGTTTGCGCTGATAAACAGCACATTTGCCGAGCTCTTCTTCGATACGGATAAGTTGATTGTACTTCGCCATACGGTCGGTGCGGCTGAGTGAGCCGGTTTTAATCTGACCGCTGTTGGTGGCGACTGCGATGTCAGCAATGGTAGCGTCTTCGGTCTCGCCGGAACGGTGAGAGGTAACGGTCGTGTAGTTGTGGCGGTGAGCCATTTCGATTGCTTCGAGAGTTTCGGTGAGCGAGCCAATCTGGTTGACTTTGATAAGAATGGAGTTTGCCGCGCCAAGTTTAATGCCCTTTTCAAGGAACTTGGTATTGGTGACAAACAGGTCGTCGCCGACGAGCTGGCACTTGCTACCAATCTGTTTCGTGAGGGCAACCCAGCCTTCCCAGTCTTCTTCTGCCAAGCCGTCTTCGATGGAGTCGATGTAGTAGGTGTCGACGAGTTTTTCGAGGAAGTCGATTTGCTGCTGGACGTCGAGTTTCTTACCGTTCGGGTCTTTCAAGATCGGGTGTTTGCCGTTGAGTTGTTTGTAGTCATAGAAGTACTGATCGCCCTCTTTGACAGCGAACTCAGACGCCGCGCAGTCCATAGCGATTTTGACATCCGCGCCGGGTTTGTAACCGGCAGCCTCGATAGCCTTGATGATAGTTTCGAGCGCATCTTCAGTGCCTTTGAGGCTGGGAGCAAAGCCGCCCTCATCGCCGACAGCCGTAGAAAGTCCGCGACCTTTGAGAATCTTGGCGAGGTTGTGGAAAACTTCCGCGCCCATACGAATGGCTTCGCGAATGGTGGGAGCACCGACAGGACGAATCATGAACTCTTGGAAAGCGATCGGAGCGTCGGAATGTGCGCCGCCGTTGATGATGTTCATCATCGGGACGGGCATTTTGTAGGTGTTGCAACCGCCGATGTAGCGATAAAGGGGCAGTCCGACAGCTTGAGCACCTGCTTTAGCCGCTGCGAGAGAGACAGCCAAAATTGCGTTTGCGCCGAGTTTGCTCTTCTGGAAGCCCGTGCCGTCGAGTTCAAGCATCTTGTAGTCGAGCGCACGCTGATTGAGGACGCAGTCGCCTTTAAGCGCAGGAGCGATAACGGTGTTGACGTTGTTGACAGCCTTGAGAACGCCTTTGCCCATGTAACGAGCTTTGTCGCCGTCACGGAGTTCAAGAGCCTCATTTACGCCGGTGGATGCGCCGGACGGAACTGCTGCGCGACCGACAATGCCGCCTTCGAGAACGACATCAACCTCAACCGTCGGATTGCCGCGGGAGTCTACGATTTCGCGACCGATAACCTTCTCGATTTTTGCCATTTAAAAATCCCCCTTACCATTAAAAACAGGTTAAAAACTTCTGTTGCACATTATACCATTTCGGGCGCAGGTTGCAAGATATTTTCAAAAAATTTTTGCAAC
>CAJOHN010000043.1 GCA_905234235.1 uncultured Selenomonadaceae bacterium | reverse complement strand
ATGAGTTCAAGAATCTTATCGGCAGTCGTCAACGCAAAAGGCACCGCGTCAAACTTTTTATCACTCGCGAGGAACGCCAAAATTTTAAAGCCGTCAACATCATCACGGGAACATCTTTAATCTGAACGTCGCCGCGAATTTCTTGCAAAGTTTCAATCCCGTCAAAGTCGGGCATCATGACATCAAGCAAAACGAGATTCACGCGTTGGCTTTTCAAAATGGCTATGCCTTCGACGCCGTTATCCACGCCGATTACTTTGCACAGCAATTTTTTCTCTAAAACCATCTTCGCGATTTGCAAATTCATTTCGTCATCGTCAATCACCAGAATAATTTTCTTCCGCATAATCCAATACCTCCTAAAAATTTTCAAAGTGTCTCCGCGAGTTTTTTAGCCTCTTCCGCGAGCTTGTCATAGAGTTTCATTGCCGCCGCGTGATTTGTCTTGATAAATTCTGCCTTCGCTTGTTTTTCTGAATCGGAAATTGCTGACGACGTTAAAATTTTACCGGCTGCCTCCAATTTTTTTGCCGCTATTGAAGTTTTCTCGCCGCCGATTGATAATGCCGTTGATTTCAGCGAGTGGATTTGTATCACGTAATTTTTCCAATCCTGCGCGGCGAAGGCTTCTTGTAATTGGCGTTGCTTTTCGTCCTTCAACTCGGCAAAATTCAGCAAAACTTCCTTGTAGAAATCCGGCATACCCGCGCAGTACTCAAGCCCCATTTCCACGTTGATAAAATCGCTTTTCGCTTCGGAATTTTTTTTTGCTTGGGAATTTTTTTACCAGACTTTAAAAGTTTTTCCGAAGGTAAATATTTCACAAGCATTTGCTCCATAAGTTTTGCGTTTATGGGCTTTGCTAAATAGTCGTCGAAACCCTCGCCGATTAATTTTTCTCGCACGCCCGATATTGCGTTCGCCGTCAATGCGATTATCGGTGCGTCCTTGCTTAAATTTTCTGTCATCGCCCGCGCAGTTTTCAGTGTTTCTATTCCGTCTAAGCCGGGCATCATTTGATCGAGGAAAATTAAATCGTAACGACGCGCCGCGATTTTTTCTAAGCAAATCATTCCGTTCAACGCTGTATCTATTTTTATCTGTGTCGCCTTCAATAAATTTTTCGCCACTAGCAAATTCATTTCGTTATCGTCGACAATCAAAATTTCTGCGTCGGGCGCAATGAAACTCGGCGCATATTCTTCGTGTTCGCGACCGGAATTATCATTGAATGCTCCGATTAACTCGTCGCCGATAATTTTTTGCGGGATTTTAACTGTGAACGTCGAACCCGCGCCGTAAACGCTTTGGACATCGATTTTCCCATTCATCATCTTTACGAGTTTGTAAGTTATCGCCAAACCAAGCCCCGTGCCTTCGATATTTTTATTTTTCTGCGCGTCAAACCGTTCAAAATCATTAAAAATCCTCGAAATGTCTGCGCTCCTAATTCCTATTCCCGTATCTTTAACCGTGAACTTCAAATTTATTTTATCGGCGGCAATTTTTTCGCTCTCGACAAAAAGCTCAACGCCGCCGGTTTTCGTGTACTTAACCGCGTTGCTTAAAAAGTTCAAAACTATCTGCCGTATCCGAATCGAATCGCCGAACAGTTGATTTTCCGTCGTGGGATTAATTTTCAAGTCAAACTTAAGGCTTTTTTTATCGGCTCGCGGCTTCATCATGCTAATCAAACTTTTTATAACGTCTTTTAACGCGTAATTTTCCTCGTGCAATTCCATTTTGCCGCTTTCTATTTTGCTGAAGTCGAGAATATCATTTATCAAACCCAGTAAAGTTTCGCTCGCGGCGGCGGAATTTTGCGCGTATCCTATGACGTTAGGATTTTTACTTTCGCGCAAGATCATTTCGTTCATTCCGACAATCGTATTTATCGGCGTTCTAATCTCGTGGCTCATGTTCGCCAGAAAATCGCTCTTGGCATTATTCGCCGACTCAGCGACTTTTTTTGCTTCCCGTAAGGCGTCACTTTCCTCCGCTTTTGTCTTCATCACGAATAAATACGCGCTCACCAACGCCAAAATTATCAACATCAACGTCCCGACGCTCAAAACTAATTTATAAATCCTAAAAATATCCCCAGCAACTACTGCCCATTCAATATATCCTATCATTGTGCAATTTGTCTGCGGTAAGTCCGTCGCGAATAAAAAAAATCGCCCCATCGAACTGTCACAATACACCGATGCCGATTTATTTCTCTCCAATTTCTGCCGAATCACTGTAAAACTTTGTTGTATCGTTTCATTCTGGAAAAATTTTCGTTCTTCCTCGCCGTAATTCTTGTACGGAATAATTATTCGCCCGTTGCGCTCTTGAATCAGCAAACAAACTTCCGTATTGTAATTGTACTCTGACAAGCCAAATAATTCGTTCAAAAGTGAGTCGTCGTAAAGCCGATAAATCACCGCCTTAACATTCCCGCCGTGCAAAACCGGAACCGCAAATAAAAGCCCCTTACCGTTGCAATAATCTATAACGTCATTGCCGCGATACGCCGCCGGTAGCCGCTGAAAATCCCATTTCGATAAAACTTTTCCGCGAATCGGCGTTCCGTCTAATCTCAACAGCCCGACGGAAACGTCATCTTTCCCCGATTTCAATATCTGTAAAAATTTTTCCTCCGACACTGCCCCGCTGTCCATTTCTAAATATTTCGCAACCAATCTTAAATCTTCGAGCTCTTTTTTAAATCTTTCCTCCGCTACTATCGATAAATCCGCTAATTGTTTTGCCATCATCTTTTCTAACGTCGCATTTAATAAATTATTTACCTCCGAGCCCATTAATAAGCCCGCCGCGATTAAAACTGCCAGCAACATCGCGAATTGCCAAATTATTTTCTTGATATATTTCTCGTTCAGCGTAAAAATTCGCTCATTCAAGTACCTCAACCCCTTTAACGAGCCAATTTATATTCTCCAGTAACGTATCGTCGCTTATTGCCTCGCCCTCCTCGCAACGGATATTGCCTTCATTATCGTAAATCAGCCCCGAAAATATCAGTTTATCGTTTATCAATTCCTGCTTAAGCGAATCTATCTGCCTAATTTCCTCCAAAGTTACTCGCGGCGAATATTCCGACAGCATTACCGCGCCTATGTCTATTCCGAGCCAATAATTTTTTACCGAGTTCATTTCTCCCTTTAAATATCGTTGGATTATGTCGTAGTAATATAAATCCCAACGCGATGCTACCGACGTTAAATAATGTTCCGAGTATCCGCTCAAAATTTCGTTGTAAGCTATGAAGTCCACGCCGTATTTATCAGCAACCTGCGCGGTGGCGTCTTCGTCTTGATGATACGTCAAAACGTCCGCGCCCGCTAAATATCGCGCTTGATACATTCTGACGAAATACGATGTCAAATTTTTCCCGTGAACTTCCGCCGAGTTCGTCGCAAAGGCTATGTTCGGATATTCGCGCACTAAATCTTGGACTTCTCGCGAATACGAATAGCTCGCCAAAAATATCATACTCGCGCCGTTATCTGCCAAATCTTTTATCGCCGCCGGACATTGCCCGCTGTTTTCCCTGACGTTATCGCGAACCATCAACTCTAAGCCAAATTTTTCACACGCATATTTAATCCCGTTGTAATGCGCCGCGTTCCAGCCGTTAATTTTTATATCGCCCAAAATTATCAGCCCGATTTTCTCCTGCCGAACTTCTTCTTTGTCCGAAAGATTAACTATAACAATCATTAACAATATCAAAAATCCCGCCGCAATCATTCCGATTAGGTGAATTTTATTCATCGAGCTTGGTAATTTCATCTCGCGCCTCGCTTAAAAGACTTTCTCGCACTCGAATAATATTTTAGACGCCATATTTACGTTCAATCGCGATAGGATTCGATTTTTAACGCAATCCGCTTCTTGCTCCGTCGCCTCCATAAGCAAAACTAAAAAAACTTTTCCG
>CAJOHN010000042.1 GCA_905234235.1 uncultured Selenomonadaceae bacterium | reverse complement strand
AGTGATTATGTCGGCTTTCGTGCCGCCGGTTATCAACGCGTTGCTGTAACCGGAACCAAAGTTGAATTCGTAGCCGCTACCGTTGACTGTAACTTTTTTATTCAGCGAATTGGCTCCGAGATTGATTGTCTTGCCGCTAACAGAGAAATTATCCGTCGACTTCGCGCCTTTAATCGTCGCCAAAGATTTAGCCGCCGTCGCTTTGGAATAAGTGATTGATTTGCCGTCGTCAGCCAAAGTATAGCCCGCTGTTGTCGATGAACTTTTATAAATCGCCGTCGTGCCGTTAGGTGTCCAACCTGCATTTTTAGTTGTGGGCGTGTCAACGTCGCTGGCAAGATTGAGCGTGTAACCGTTGCTGATTGTAACTTTCTTGGCATTGAGAGCCGATTTTGAAACCGTAACAACTTTGCCATTAAGCGCGAGTCCATTTAGAGATTTAACGCCGCTGACTGTCACTAAAGTTTTGTTTGACGTGCCGTATTTAGCCGTTGTGCCGTTAAGTTTCCAAGAATTATTTTCGGTTGGAGTTTCATCACCGACAATATTAACAGCAGATAAACTCGCCGCACCGATTAAAGAAATTTTACCCTTTCCGACAGTGACGATTATATCATCGCCACTTTTTTTAATTGAGCACGAATCGCCGCCGATTGAAAGTGTCGAATTCGCTTTGAAACCATAAATAACATCGTTGCCGTCTCCACTCGTGTATTTGAATGAAACATTGTCGCCGCTGTTTGTAATGGAATCGTTGCCCTTGCCGCCTGTTATTGTCACTGAGTCGTCCCAATTAAAAACAGAATCATTGCCTGCGCCGGTGTTTATTGTAACTTCCGAGCCAGAATTATAAACAGAATCATTGCCATCGCCGGTGTTTATTGTCACTGAGTCGCCGCCCCAATTCCGAACAGAATCATTTCCTGCGCCGGTGTTGATTGAAACTGAGTCGCTACTCCAATTATAAACAGAATCATCGCCTGCGCCGGTGTTGATTGAAACTGAGTCGCTACTCCAATTATAAACAGAATCATTGCCATCGCCGGTGTTGATTGAAACTGAGTCGCTACTCCGATTATAAACAGAATCATTGCCTTCACCGGTGTTTATTGTCACTGATTCGCTACTCCAATTATAAACAGAATCATTGCCATCGCCGGTGTTTATTGTAACTTCCGAGCCAGAATTATAAACAGAATCATTGCCATCGCCGGTGTTGATTGTCACTGATTCGCTACTCCAATTATAAACAGAATCATTGCCATCGCCGGTGTTGATTGTCACGTTGTCGCCAATCCAATTACGAACATAATCATTGCCTTCGCCCGTGTTTATCGTGGCATAATATCCGCCGTCATTCCAAACAGAATCATTACCCGCGCCCGCCTCAATCGTGACGTTGTATCCCGAATTACTGATTGAATCAGCCGCGCTCGTGCCGGTGATAAGTGCTTCGTGCGTCGTGTTTTCAAGTATAGCCATAAAAACCGCCTCCCCAAATAGAATTTATCTGTAGCCCCACTTGAAAATATACTCCAGCGGGACTTTCAAGCCGTCGAGAATCGAAACCGGAACCTCACATTTAATTTCGGATTTTTCCGCGTCCGTCATAAGTTTCAAATCGTTCTCATCGAAAAGAATGTATTCATCATCGAGAAAATATTTGCCGTCGCGAAGAAGATAAACCGTCACGCTTTTAATCCACGGGTCGATAATCCAATACTCTTTAACTCCGTTGCGTTCGTAAATATCTTTCTTAATTGTAACGTCTCTTTTCTTGGTAGAGCGGGATAAAACTTCAACGAGCATGTCGGGAGCCCCGTAAATTCCTTTGCTCCAATCGATAATTGATGAATTTTCTTCCAAAACGACAATCAAATCTGGTTTAAAGAGCGGACCTTCCTGAAGGTAAACGTCAACATCGTCAACGAATACATAGCCCGCATTTTTCGCGTCAGTAAAGCCTTCCGATAATGCTTCCGTGAGTAGGATTCGCCGCAGGTGCCATAAATTTTTCTCCTCCAATAATTTCATACGACGGATAAAGCGAACGTTCATTGAGAATTTCCATTCAAATCGCCTCCTATTCAAAGTACCAGCCGAAAATATTTCTAATCTTAACCTTGAAGCCGTCCAAGACAGCTACGGGCACTTCCATTTGAACTTCGGCGCGCTCTTCGTCGGTAAGTTCGGACAATTCTTTATCGCTGTAGTTTTGATAAACATTGTCGAGAAAATATTTGCCGTCGCGAAGGAGATAAACTTGAATGTTTTCGCTCCACGGGTCGATGATCCAATATTCTTTGACGCCGTTGCGCTCGTAAATGTCCTTTTTAATGCCGATGTCGCGTTTCATTGTAGACTTGGAAAAAATCTCCGCAACCATGTCGGGGACGCCGTGAATTGTATTGTCCTTACTTTGGAAAAGCAATTTCGCGTTCTCTGCGCTGACGAAGATAAAATCGGGCTGAAAAGTATTGCCGTCGGGAAAGTGAACGTCGAAATTATCCGGTGCAACTACTCCAAGTTTGTTTATACTCGCATAGTTACCAATGAGTTTGATTAAATTAGCCGTAACACTAACGTGCCCCCAACCCGGACTCGGTGCCATAAACTTTACCCCCTCGATAATCTCGTAGTCGTCTCGAATGTCGCAAGCAAGCATTTCAATCGCCTCCAAGCTAGAATTTTATATAATCAATTATACAAGACAGAAAAAATTTGCGCAAGTTTTCTGATTGCGGCGCGAGGATTTTCTTGGTATGATAAGAAAAATTTTAGGAGGCGATTACTTTGCTGAGTGACGTTGAAATTGCTCAAGCCGCGCAGGTTGAAAAGATAACGGCGGCGGCAAGTAAGCTTGGATTGACGGAAGACGATCTGGAATTTTACGGGAAGTTCAAGGCGAAAATTTCTTCCGACGTGTGGCAACGCGTCAAAGATAATCCCGACGGTAAATTAATTTTAGTGACGGCGATAACTCCGACGCCTGCGGGCGAGGGCAAGACGACAACCTCAATCGGATTGGCGGACGCGTTCGCGAAACTCGGCAGAAAAATTTGTGTGGCGTTACGTGAGCCGAGTCTTGGTCCTTGTTTCGGGATAAAAGGCGGCGCGGCGGGCGGCGGCTACGCGCAAGTCGTCCCGATGGAAGATATTAATTTGCACTTCACGGGCGATTTTCACGCGATAACGACGGCGCATAATCTTTTGGCGGCGGTTGTGGATAATCATCTCCAGCAGGGCAACGAACTTAAAATCGATACTCGGCGCGTGGTGTGGAAAAGGGTTTTGGATTTGAACGACCGCGCTTTGAGAAATGTAATCGTAGGCTTGGGCGGCAAAGTAAACGGCGTTCCGCGCGAGTCGGGCTTCGATATAACTGTTGCGTCGGAAATGATGGCGATTTTATGTTTGGCGAAGGATTTTGCTGATTTAAAGGAGCGGCTCGGCAAAATTATCGTGGCGTACACCGTCGACGGCGAAATTATCACGGCGAACGATTTAAAAGTCACCGGCTCGCTTGCGTTGCTGATGAAAGACGCGATTAAGCCAAATCTTGTTCAGACGTTGGAGGGGACGCCCGCATTGATTCACGGCGGACCTTTCGCGAACATTGCGCACGGTTGCAACTCCGTCACGGCGACGAAATACGCTTTGAAACTCGCGGACATTGTGGTTACGGAGGCAGGCTTCGGCGCAGATTTAGGCGCGGAGAAATTTTTAGATATTAAGTGCCGAATGAGCGGACTTCAACCCGACGCGGTAGTTATTGTGGCAACGATTCGGGCGTTGAAAATGCATGGCGGCGTTGATAAGAAAAATCTCGCGGCTCCGAACGTTGAGGCTGTCGAACGCGGCTTGGAAAATTTAGAAAAGCATATCGAAAACATTCAAGGCGTCGGCTTACCTGCGATTGTCGCGCTGAATGATTTCCCGACTGATACCGCTGAAGAAATTCAAGCCGTCGAAAAAATCTGCGCGGCTAAAAATGTAAGATTCGCGAGGTCGAAAGTTTTTGCTGACGGTGGCGCGGGCGGCGTTGAACTTGCTAAGGCTGTCGAGGACAGTTTTAACGACGCTAAGAATTTCAAGTTGACTTACGCGGACGACGCAAGCATTGCCGATAAAATTTTGGCAGTGGCGCAGAAAATTTACGGCGCGGACGGTGTCGATTATACGAACAAAGCCAAAAAGCAACTCGCGGAAATTGAACAGCGCGGTTTCGGCAAGCTCCCGATTTGTATTGCCAAAACTCAATACTCCCTCTCCGACGACGCGACGAAACTTGGGCGTCCGAAAAATTTCAACGTGACTGTTCGCGAAGTTAAAATATCTGCGGGCGCGGGCTTTGTCGTAGTTTTATCGGGCGACATTATGACTATGCCCGGACTGCCGAAACGTCCTGCCGCCGAGAAAATTGACATTACACCCGACGGAATTATCAGCGGCTTATTCTAAAGAATTTCATAAAAAAAATCGGGGCACCGTAGATTTTGCGATGTCCCGATAATTTTTTTGTCGAGTTAAGCCGGTAAAATTTTGGCGAGAGTTGCTAACATATTTGGCACGTCGATTGGTTTTGCAATGTGAGCATTCATTCCAGCGTTGAGAGCATTCTTTACGTCCTCGCTGAACGCGTTCGCCGTCATTGCGATTATCGGTATCTGCGCGAGCTTTTTATCTTCAAGCGCGCGAATTGCCCTTGCCGCGTCGTAACCGTTCATTATCGGCATTTGAATATCCATCAAAATTAAATCGTAATCGCCAGCCTTCGACGCCGCAATTTTTTCAACCGCGTCTTTGCCGTCGCAAGCCGTATCGACGATAAAGCCTTCGCTCTCCAACAACATTTTGGCAATCTCGCGATTAACTTCGATGTCGTCGGTGAGCAAGATTTTTTTGCCCTCGAAATTGACAACCTGCGCGGCTTCAGAATTCTCGGCAACTTCCTCTTGCATGTTTTCGGCAATTTTAAATTCCACGTTGATAACAAACTCAGTGCCTTCGCCGGGCGCGGTGATAACTTTAATCGTGCCGCCCATTAAGTCGACGATACTTTTAGTAATCGCCATGCCGAGCCCCGTCCCTTGAATTTTGCTGACGGTGGAAGTGCGTTCGCGTTCAAATGCCTCAAAAACTTTCGCGGCGAATTCGGGCGTCATACCAATTCCGCTGTCCTTAACGTGCAACTCATAAGAGCCGACGGTATCAGAGCCGCCCGTTTGCTTAAGTCGCACGGAAATACTGCCGCCTTCCGGCGTGAACTTGTAAGCATTACTCAGAAGATTCAGCAAAACTCTGTTCAAACGATTTTTATCACACACGACAAATTTATTGCTGACTTCATTGGCATCGACGCTGAACGAAATTTTTTTGCCCGCCATTTGAGTCGCGAACATATCGTGAACTTCTTCAAGCGCGGTAACAATATTCATGTCGTCGAGTTCAAGCTCCATTTTGCCCGATTCGATTCGGCTCATCTCCAACACGTCGTTAATCAGCGCGAGCAAATGCTGACTGGACGCGTCGATTTTATTCAAGTAGCCAAACATTTTTTCGGGAATATTTTCGGGGCAAGGCTCATTTTTATATCGCGGACATCGTTCGCAAGTTTTATGCAAATCCTTAGCAATGTTAAGATAGCCGACGATAGCATTCATAGGCGTGCGGATGTCGTGGCTCATGTTCGATAAGAATGTTGACTTGGCTTTGTTAGCCTCTTCGGCGCGTTCCTTCTCCGCGATAAGTTCAACTTGCTGACTTTTCAACTGTTCACTCTGTAGTTTTATCGTATCCAAATTTTCTTGCAGCTGCTGAGTGTAAGCTTCTTGCGAGTGCGTGTATCGGACTTGTAAATAAGTGTAGCCGATTAGCAAAATCACGAACAGCACACTTGACAAAATCAGCGCGATAAGCCAAGGACGGCTCGTTACCATTTCCTCCAACGTGATATTTTCGTAGCGATTGACAATCCATTTTCTATTGAGAGCTTCGAGACGACCTTCCTGTTGCATTTGAATCAAGACGGCATTAACTTTGACGCGGAGCATAGTATCTTCGGGGTGCAGGGCAAGTGTACCGTAGACGTGTTGGACTTTTCGATGTCCATTTTTTCTATGAAACCGCCGCCGACTTGAATCGGACAAATTGCAAATTCATACTCGCCGCTTTTTAATCCGTCGAACATTCTTTTGTAGGAATGGATGTAAGAAATTTCGTCGTCGAGACCAAGACCCGGCATTCTGTGTAGCGAGGCAACTCTTCGCCCGTAAAGTTCAGCGACCGACGTAATATTTTTTTGCCCGTAAACGACGTATTGCTTTTCAGTCGTCGGCAACGTTGCGATAATGTTTGGATTGTTTATTATCAAATCGCTTTCCATGTTCATGATAATATCCGCGCCGCCGCCGAGAAAAATTCTGTTGGCGTCATTCCAATCCATAAGCACCAAGTCAAGATTCATCTGCAGGCGGTTAGCAATTTCGTTAATCATTTCCACATCGTAGCCTTGATAATTGCCGGTTTCGTCGACGTAGGAATAAGGCGCGTAATCGCTATCGGTGACGACGTGCAAAGTTTTTTTGAAGTTATTCTGCGGTAGAATTTCGACTTTGGGAGGTTCTCGGAAGATACCGGAAAGATTGAAGTAAATCCCCGCGAACATAACCGCGAGAATTATCGGCAGAGCAATTGCCGCCGTCACTAGAGTATTTTTTGTCGGAGCTTGGGTTTTCATAAAATGCCTTCCCTTCCTGCGGATATGTTTCAAAAAAATTTTTCCTGTCGATTGAACTATATCAAAAAACTTTTCAAAGCACAATTCATAACTTGCATTTTTACGACGCGACTATCTTGAAAAAATTTGTGAAGGCTTTTTGGCGGTATTGACATTTTGTTGAATAGGGATTATTATACCGCCTGTGATTCGGCGGGGGACGCCGAGCGAGTTTGAATTCCCTATAGGAGGCAGATATTTATGATAAAGCCACTAGGAGACAGAGTTATCGTTGAAGTTGCTGAGGTCGAACTCAAGACTAAGAGCGGAATAATTATGCCTGAAACGTCCAAAGAGAAGCCGCAAAAAGGCAAAGTTATTGCGGTCGGTACGGGCAAACTTCTCGATAACGGCACGCGTGCGGCTATGGAAGTTAAAGTTGGCGACGAAGTTATCTTCAACAAGTACGCGGGCAGTGAAGTCAAAGTGGACGATAAAGATTATCTCGTGATTCGCGAAAGTGACATTTTGGCAGTTCTTTAATTCAGAGAAATTTTCGGAGGTAAATAATTTATGGCAAAAGAAATTTTGTTCGATGAGGAAGCTCGTCGCGCTTTAAGTCGCGGTGTAGACGCTTTAGCTAATGCCGTTAAAGTTACGCTCGGTCCGAAGGGTCGCAACGTCGTTTTAGAGAAAAAATACGGCGCACCGTCCATTACCAATGACGGCGTGACAATCGCTAAGGATATTGAGCTCGAAGATCATTTTGAAAACATGGGCGCGCAACTCGTTAAAGAAGTCGCAACCAAAACTAACGATGTTGCCGGCGACGGCACCACGACTGCAACGCTCCTTGCACAAGCTATCGTTCGTGAAGGCTTGAAAAACGTCGTGGCGGGCGCGAACCCCATGATTATCAAAAAAGGTATCGAGGCGGCTGTCGCTAAACTCGTCGACGAAATTAAAAACAACGCCAAAAAAATCGAGGGCAAAGAAGCTATCTCGCAAGTCGCGGCAATTTCTTCGGGCGATACGGAAATCGGTCAGCTTATCGCCGATGCTATGGAGAAAGTCGGCAATGACGGCGTTATCACTGTTGAAGAGTCCAAGACCATGACGACCAATCTTAAAGTTGTCGAAGGTATGCAATTCGATAGAGGATACATTTCGCCCTACATGGTTACCGATACCGATAAAATGGAAGCTGTCCTCGACGACCCATATATCCTTTTGACTGACAGAAAAATTTCATCAATCCAAGACATTCTGCCGATTCTTGAGCAAGTCGTTAAGCAGGGCAAATCGTTGGTTATCGTCGCGGAAGACGTTGACGGCGAGGCACTTGCAACTATCGTTGTGAACAAACTGCGCGGCACGTTCAAAGCTTTGGCAGTTAAGGCTCCGGGCTTCGGCGACAGACGTAAGGCTATGCTCGAAGATATTGCGATTCTTACGGGCGGCACGGTTATCAGCGAGGAACTCGGACGCAAGCTTGAAAGCGCAACGTTTGCCGATTTGGGTCGTGCGCGTCAAATTCGTGCTACCAAAGAGGAAACGACGATTGTTGAAGGCACCGGCGATAAGGACGAAATTAAAGCTCGCGTCGCGCAGATTCGTAAGCAAATTGCGGACACGAAGAGCGACTTTGATAGAGAGAAACTTCAAGAACGTCTTGCCAAATTGGCTGGCGGCGTCGCGGTTATCGAAATCGGCGCGGCTACCGAAGTTGAAATGAAGGAAAAGAAACTCCGCATTGAGGACGCTTTGAATGCAACCCGCGCAGCTGTCGAAGAAGGCATTGTTGCGGGCGGCGGCACAACCTTTATCGACATTCAATCTGCGCTTGACGACGTTAAGGCTGACGGCGACGCTAAAGTCGGTGTCGAGATTGTCAAACGCGCAATCGAGGAACCTGTTCGCCAAATCGCCAACAACGCGGGGCAAGAGGGTTCCGTCGTTGCTGAGGCTGTCAAGAAGTCTGATAAAGGCGTCGGCTTCAACGCGCTCACCAATGAATATGTCGACATGATTAAAGCCGGTATCGTCGACCCCGCTAAGGTTGTTCGTTCGGCTCTGCAAAATGCGGCGTCAATCGCGGCGATGATTCTCACGACTGAAACACTCGTCGCCGACAAACCCGAACCGCCTGCGCCTCCTATGCCCGGTGGAATGGGCGGCGGTATGGGCGGCATGATGTAAACCGCTTAACAAAAGAAAATTTAAGCCTCTGCTGATTATCGGCGGGGGTTTTTTCTTTGAACTTGACAAAGTAAACGATTGCAATTATCATTTGTAAAATTTTAGGAGGGTTAAATCGAAGCTGACAAAAAATTTTTGGAGGCTTTCAATATGAAGAAAACATTAACAGCGACATTGGCGGCGATTGTCGTTAGCACGACTTCAACAGCTTTTGCGGCGGCGAATCCTTTCAGCGACGTTCCGGCAGGGCATTGGGCTTACAATTCTATCGCGAAGTTGGCGGCAGAGGGCGTCGTCGAAGGTTACGGCGACGGCACTTATCGCGGCGACAGAAATATCACCCGTTACGTGCTAAGGCTATGGCGAAAAATCCCGGCGGCTCCAGCAAAGCTGAACTCGACAGACTCGCGGCTGAATTCCGTGATGAACTCGACGCTCTGGGCGTTCGTGTTGCTGAACTCGAAAAATATTCCGATAAAGTCACGTGGACGGGCAAAATTGAATACACTTACGAAAACGTCCGCACTGACCCTGAGCACACGGGGCATAAGGATAAAGAGACTTCCAACGGTTTTATTTTCCGCCTCGAACCGACGGCTGAAGTCAATAATCATTGGACGGTTAATGCCCGTATCGACGCCGAAGTTGACATGAAACGCGACGAGTCTTCAAGCTTTGAACTGGTACGTGCTTGGGCTGAGGGCGATTATGAAAAGTTCAACCTTAAGGTCGGTAAGTTTGAATTCTGCCCCGAACCCGAATTTGGTTTGATGTGGGATACGGAAATTAGCGGCGCGGCGTTGAGCATTGGCAGTAAGTGGCAATTCAATGCGACTGCCGGTCGTGTTAAAGATGACGGTATCGCCTCCGGCGTCAAGGGAGAAAATTTTTCGGAAGAAGATCCGGCGTCGGTCGTCGGCGTTGGACTTCAATACGATCAAGGCGAAACCGGCTTCTTCTTCGGCGGCGCGTGGTATCTTGTTAAGGATGACGATTTGATAGCTCAGAAACGAAACGCCAACGGCGATAAAAAGGCAAACATCTGGACGGCGAATCTCGGCTATAAGTTCAGCGAATTGCTTGCCCTCAAAGGCGCATACGCGCAGAATACCAAAGCCGATTTCGAGGATAAATCTTGGCACGCGGAACTTGATTACGGCGATTATGACGACGCCTCTGAGAAAGGTCAGTGGAGTATCTACGGCGGCTATCGTAAATATGGCACGAACGTTTCTTTTGCCCCGACGGAAGATGATGCTCTGCGCGGCACTCGCGGTTGGGTAGTCGGCGCGAATTGGGCACCGTTTAAAAATATCGGCTTCCAAGCAAAATATTTCAACGGCAAATATATCACCGGTCACGGCAAGGCTGAAAAAATCTTCGGTCGCGTCGAATTGTTCTTCTAAATTGAAAGTTTCAATCAGAATGTTTTCACGGCTCCCGATTATGTTCGGGGGCATTTTTTGTTTTCAGCCTACTCTCAAGAAAAAATTTTCCGGTCGTGTTATGTTTAGTGTGTATTTTCTTTAAGAGAGCAGAATGTCGGCATGAAAAACTTTAATTATAACATGAAAAGAACATGAAAACAAACATAAAATTTTTTTGGAAAGTATTGACAGCCAAAAATTTCTGCGCTATTATTGCGGCGACTTAAGGGACAGGGCAAGGAAGTCAAGGAAGATTTGAGGAAACACGGCCACTCAAGTTTGAACAACTTCCGAGCCAAGTTACGAAAGTCAACCCGAAGTAACTTTCTGTAGCGGCATCTTTAAGGAGGATGTTCAAAATGAAGAAGACAGTAGCAGCGGCAGTAGCGGCGGCATTTGTCGTCGGCACAAGCGCAACCACGTTCGCGGCGGCTAACCCGTTCAGCGACGTTCCGGCAGGGCATTGGGCTTATAACTCAATCGCGAAATTGGCGGCAGAGGGCGTTGTCGAAGGTTACGGCGACGGCACCTATCGCGGCGATCGCAACATCACCCGTTACGAAATGGCTCAGATGATTGCTAAGGCTATGGCGAAAAACCCCGGCGGCTCCAGCAAAGCTGAACTCGACAGACTCGCGGCTGAATTCCGTGATGAACTCGACGCTCTGGGCGTTCGCGTTGCTGAACTCGAAAAGTATGCTGACAAAGTCGAGTGGCACGGCAAAATCGAGTACACTTACAAGAGTGCACGTACCGACAACATTCACGGCGGCAAAACCAAAGTCAATATGGATGACTGGATTTTCCGTTTTGAGCCTGTTGCCCACGTCAACGATCACTGGACACTCCGCGCTCGTATCGATGCACACGCCGATCTCAGCCGCGACAATGCCAGCAACTTCAGCTTGGAGCGCGGTTGGGCGCAGGGCGATTACGACAACTTCCAAGTCAAAGTCGGTCGTCAACCCCTTTACACCAATGAAGACGGTATCATTTGGGATACCGAATACACCGGCGGCGAAATGTCTTTCGGCAACCTCGCACACGGCTTGAAAGCTACCGTTTATGGCGGTCGCCTTGGAGCAGGTAAAGTCGGCGGCTCGGAAAGAAATGCGGGTTCGTGGAACGGCAGGCAAGACGGCGTCAGTGCTCACCCGAGATGGACTGAAGCAGCCGGCGCACGCGGAAACTTCTCCGAGAGCGAAAGACGCGATGATCCCTCCAGCTTCTGGGCGGTTAACCTTCAATATACTCCTAAAGAAACCGGTTTGTTTGCCGGCGCAGGATACTATCAGATTAAAGACGATGACTTTAAATTCAACGGTACTGATCCTGACGGAAACAAGATTCCCAACGCCTCCTACACCAGACACAATGACTCCGACAAAGCAAAGATTTGGTCTGTGAACGCGGGCTATCAGTTCGGCAGCAAAGCCAAACTCTGGGGCGCATATGCCAAGAACAGCGAAGCCGACTTCGAGAATTATTCGTGGCAGGCACTGTTTAACTACGGCAACCTTTACGGCGGCGGCGGACAATACGGCGTCAAGAAGGGTCGCTGGTCGGTCTGGGCAGGTTACAAACGCCTCGGCTCAAACGCCTCCCTGTGCGCCATCAACTGGGATGATGCTTACGCAGGCACCAAAGGCGTTGTCGCAGGTTTCTCGGTTGCGCCGATGGATAACGTCGTCTTCCTCGCTAAGTACTTCAAGGGCAAATACATCACCGGTAGCGGAGATGCCGAACGTCTCTTCGGTCGTGTTGAGTTCTTCTTCTAAGCCGATAACTTCAAACCAAAA
>CAJOHN010000041.1 GCA_905234235.1 uncultured Selenomonadaceae bacterium | reverse complement strand
TTTCCAGCTCCAACTCTTTGAATCGGATTCGATGAACATTAACGGTATTGAACAAATATGCGGCAAGTGCTGCGTTATCTGCATTAAATTCTTTCTTGATAAGCTCATACATTTTATGCATTGGGATTTTTGCATAGATAGGCGGCAGATTAACGCTTGATACCCAATTAAATCCATTAAGAAAAAAATCTAAAACAATATCTTCATAATTTTTATTGGCACGGAAAAAATCTAAGGAGTTCATAATTCTTTTAAACTCTTTGACCGCACTTTGTGTAACAGTCAAGCAATTCTTAATAATTTTTTCGGGCTGAAGGTGATTTTCATCTCTGGTAACGGAGCCTCTGCGCGGGCGGACAATGTAAGTGACATTGGGCACGCGTAAAAATCTTTTCGCCTTAAACAGGCATTCAAAGAAAAAAGTCATATCTTCATACACGCGGATATCAGGAAAAAAGATCCGATTGGTTACTAAAAAATCACGTCGACAAAATAATGATGGGGCTCCCCAGTGGTAATCCCAAATCGACCAACGACGTACCCTTTCAGCAAGAGATTCTGTTTCAAATCGGATTGTATCGTCAATCGGCGTGCGCACATCTGTCTTGTGAGTAAAATTTTCAGGATTAAGCAACTCCGTCATATCAGTCATAGCGGGATCGTCTTCGACTTTTCTTTGATTATCCCAGAGGACAAACCAGCTATTATTATGAACGATTTCTGCTCTGTATTCCTCAGCAAGTGTTGTCAGTTCCTCAAGGGCAGTACTTGTTAAAAGGTCGTCAGAGTCTAGAAAAGTAATATATCTTCCGCGAGCAAATTTGATACCTACATTACGCGGAAGACCGGGCGTCCCGGTGTTTCTGCGAAGCTTTATAACATTAATACCCCCCCCCGTATTAAATTTTGTAGCAAAATTCTCTACAACTTCAACGCTGTTATCCGTCGAACAATCATCTACTACTACGACTTCAAAATTTTTCAGCGTCTGATTGAGCAAACTCTCTAGCGTCTGCGGTATGAACTTCGCTGAGTTGTACATCGGGATTATGACACTTACGAGCGGGATTTTTTTTGACATCAAACCACTCCTTTATTACATCAGCTGAACTTTGCGCAGTACCGAATTCTCCAGCTCCAAATCTTCCAAATGATTCAAGTAAACAACCATAGTGTTGAAAAGATAGGCGGCAAATGGCGCGTTGGCGTCGTAAAATTCTTTTCTGACAAATTCGTCGAGTTTATAGAGCGAACCCTTTTTACTGTATGCTTCCTTGAGATAATAAAGCCAAGAAAAAAGTTTCCGGTGAAAAAATTGCAGTACAGAATGATGATACGTTTCGTGTTCGCGCAGGAACGAAGATTTATTCATAACTTTAATCAGCTCGTTAAAACCTTGCCGCAACGAACTAACTTCCTTATGCAAAAATTTTCCCATGTCAACATTCCGGTCATTAACGCGGCTAACCGAATCGACACGCGGTCTGACGATGTAAGTAGTGTTCGGGACGAGTAAATATCTTTTCGCGAGCAGTAAACATTTAAGAACAAACGGCGCGTCTTCGGACTTCAACATATTTGGGAAGAAAATTTGATTGCGGACGATAAAATCTCTGCGATACATGTAAAGGACGCTCGTCCAAAAAGTATCCCAGTTCGTAAACATTTCTATTATGGACGGAATATCTTCGCCTTGAAGCGTCGGCGCGGTTAGGGGAGAATCTTTAAACTCGCTGTTGACTTCCCAGTTATCGCGATTCATCAATTCGTTCATGTCATGGAAAGCGACTTCGCCGACAGATTTTTTCCTGCCCCATAACATAAACCAGTTGCACGTGTGAATCAGCTCGGCATTATATTCCTCAGCAAGAGTCGTAAGTTCTTCAAGCGCGGTTTTTGTATAAAGGTCGTCGCTATCGAGGAAGAGAATATATTTTCCGCGAGCAAATTTAATGCCGACGTTGCGCGGAAGACCGGGCGTCCCAGTGTTTCTGCGAAGCTTAATAACTTTTAATCGTCCGTCGAACTTTGCTTTGAACTTCTCGACGACTTCAACGGAATTATCTTTAGAGCAATCGTCGACTACTACGACTTCAAAATTTTTCAACGTTTGATTGAGCAAACTCTCCAACGTCTGAGGAATAAATTTCGCCGAATTGTACATGGGAATGATGACGCTAGCCAATGGGATTATTTCTTTTGCCACTAAATCACTCCTCTCCGATGATGCGAACTTCGGGCGATAAAGTTACGCCGTGAAACTCATAAACTCGCCGCTTGACTTCCTCAATCAAATTCAAAACGTCTTGAGCCGTCGCGTTGCCGGTATTCACGACAAAGCCCGCGTGTTTCTTGGAAACCATAGCCCCGCCGACGCGCAAGCCTTTTAATCCCGTCTTATCAATCAACGTGCCCGCGAAATGTCCCTTAGGTCTTTTGAACGTCGAACCTGCGCTGGGCAAGTCAAGCGGTTGTTTACTCTCCCGCCGCGCCGTGAAGTCCGCTATTTTATTTTTTATATCGTCAATGTTGCCGCGTTGCATAATCATTTCGACCTCGCAAATCGCGCAACCATTCTCCTGAAATATGCTACGACGATAACCAAGTTGCAAACTCGCGCCGCTGAATTCGATAAGCTCGCCGTTACGATTAACCGCCTTGACGCTCGCGATAACATTTTTCATCTCGCCATCGTAAGCACCGGCATTCATAAAAATCGCGCCGCCGATACTGCCCGGAATTCCGCACGCAAATTCCAAACCCGTCAAAGAATTTTCCGCCGCCACCGTCGAAACGTCTTGCAATTTTGCGCCCGCGCAGGCTGTCAACCTTTGCCCCTCGCAACGAATATCGCCAAAAAATTTCTCCGTAAACTTCACCACGACGCCCCGAATCCCTTTATCGCGCACCAAAACATTCGAGCCGTTGCCCAATATCACGCAAGGTAAATCGAAGAGGTCAACGAGTTTAAAAATCTTCGCGACCTCTTCCGCACTCGACGGGAATATTAATACATCTGCCGCGCCGCCGATTTTAAACGTCGTGTGTTCGCTCATCGGCGCGTGGAATATAAATTGTTCCGCCCGCAAAAATTTTTCAAGCTGCATTCCGAATGATTCTTCCCAAAACATCGAATTAGCTCCTTAAAACTGCTCCCGTTGAAGCTGATGTCGTAAGTTTAGCGTAGCGAGCGAGGTAGCCGGTTTTAATTTTCGGTTCGGGCTTAGTCCAATCTGCGCGGCGTTTGGCAAGTTCATCGTCGCTGACTTCAAGCTCCAATTTACGGTTGGGAATGTCAATAAAAATGGTGTCGCCGTCTTTAATCAACGCGATTGTGCCGCCTTCCATAGCTTCGGGCGAAATGTGACCGATACACGCGCCTTGACTCGCGCCGCTGAATCTGCCGTCAGTTATCAAGCCGACTTTCAAGCCCGCGCCCGTGATTGCCGCCGTCGGATTTAACATTTCCTGCATACCGGGACCGCCCTTAGGACCTTCGTAGCGAATAACTACAACGTCGCCATCGTGAATTTCATTTGCCATTATCGCGTTGATAGCCGCCTCTTCCGAATCAAAACATTTAGCTTTGCCGCGATAAATAAGCATATCTTCGCTGACAGCCGACGCCTTGACGACCGCATAATCGGGGCAAAGATTGCCTTTCAAAATCGCGATGCCGCCCGTCGCACGGTAAGGATTGTCGACCGTATGAATTACGTCGGGGCGTTCAATCTGCGCGGATTTAATTCTGTCGCCCAAAGTTCCCGTAACCGTCAATGCGTCAAGATTTAGGAGATTTTTCTTGGAAAGTTCGTGCATGACGGCATTGATACCGCCCGCCTCGTCAAGGTCTTGCATATGATGACTGCCCGCAGGGCTGAGCTTTGTTATGTAAGGAGTCCGCGCAGATATTTCATCAAACAACGTCGCGGGGATTTTAATGCCGCATTCGTTAGCTATCGCCGTCAAATGTAAAACTGTATTCGACGAGCCGCCAATGCCCATGTCAACGGTTATCGCGTTCTCAAAAGCCTTCAACGTCAAAATATCGCGCGGGCAAATGTTTTTCTTAAGCAAATCCATTATAACTGCGCCGGCGCGTTTGGCAAGAATAAATCTGTCGCCGGTGTACGCCGCAGGAATTGTTCCGTTGCCGGGCAATGCCATTCCCAACGCCTCGCTTAAGCAGTTCATAGTATTTGCCGTAAAAAGTCCCGCGCAGGAGCCGCAACTCGGACAAGCATGAGCCTCAAGGTCTGTCATTTCTTCTTGAGACATTTTACCCGCCGCAAATTTGCCAGCCGCCTCGAACGCTTGACTGACGCTAATATCTCTGCCGTGAAATCTTCCCGCCAACATCGGACCGCCGCTTACGATTATAGACGGGATATTTAAACGCGCCGCCGCCATTAACATACCGGGAACAACTTAATCAGCGCGTCGAAACCGCTCGCCATTGCAACCGCCTCGATTGAGTCGGCGATAAGCTCGCGGCTCGCCAAAGAATATTTCATGCCCGTATGACCCATCGCAATTCCGTCGCAAACGCCGATAGCCGGAAATTCAATCGGAGTACCGCCCGCCGCCGCGACGCCTAACTTTGCCGCCTCTGTTATCGATTTAAGGTGCATGTGACCGGGAATAATTTCGTTAAAAGAATTGCAAACGCCAATCAGCGGACGACTCAGCTCCTCGACGCCAAATCCGTTCGCGTGGAATAAACTTCTATGTGCGCAACGTGTCGCGCCTTTCTTTACTACGTCACTTCTCATTAAAACTTCCTCCTAAAAAATTTTCGCAAGGATTGTAGCGCATTTGCCGCCTCCTTGCAATAAAAAAATTATCGCCGCTACCAACCTCCTAAAATTGATAACTAGTTGACTTCCCAAGAAAAATCTTTATACTGTTGAAGTATGATCCAAAGGAAGGAGAATGATTAACATGCCAGTTAAAATCGGTAACAGTTACGTCACGGAAGCCGCGCTAGCTTATGCTCAAGAGCGCAAAGACGAAAAATCCGAAAATGTCCTTAGCGACTTGTCCAAACAGTTCAAGGATATAAGTTTCAGCGTCGGAACAAAACCATTTAGCGGCGTTGGAACGAAAAACATTACTATCGCGCCCAATATCTTACGCGAAATGGCTAATGACCCAGAAAAACGCATGGAGTACGAGGCTTTAATCTACGATTGCGCTAATGGTCTCAAAGAAAATGCGAATCGTCCGGGTTTGAAGGCACAAGGCGTTATAATCGGCTCCGATGGTGGTCTTAGAGGCTGGAGTATCAGTCAATCGGGCGAA
>CAJOHN010000040.1 GCA_905234235.1 uncultured Selenomonadaceae bacterium | reverse complement strand
CAATGGCGGCGATAGCCTCAACGATTTGTCCGATTTGCTGGCTGTTCTCGCCGAGTTTCTTAACGACCTCCGCCGAAGCCATAACGCTTTTCTCGATTCGATTCATACTTTTAACTGCGACGCCCATAAGTTCGGAGCCTTTCTGCGCGGCGACTGCAGTTTTATCTGAAGTATCGCCGACGAAAATTGCGTCGACATTTTCTTTTGCGGCGGCGATGTCATCCATTTGGCGATTGATAGCATCGGAAACTTCATTGACAGTCTCGGCGACATGAACGGACGCGTCGGCAGAAGATTGCGAGCTGGTAGTCAGCTGTTCCGATGAATCGGCGACATGATCCGCATTCGTCGACATTTTTAAAATTAACTTGTGGAGATTTTCTTTCATGACGTTGAAAGCTTGTGTCAGCGAACCGATTTCGTCGCTTGAATCTATCGATAGGTTTTGCATTTTAAGATTGCCCTGCGATAATTGAACTGCGTAACCTTCGAGCTTGGCGACGGGCACGTCAAACAAATTCCGAAAGCTAACAATAATCCTACCACGATAAATATTCCGAACATCCAGCGCAAATTTTTAAGCGGCGCGAAGACTTTATCGGCGGGCGCGGTTATTCCGATAAGCCAACCGGTCGCGGGCACCGTCGCATAAGCAAAAACTGTATCCTCGCCGTTAATTTCAACTTCAAAGTAGCCGTTGCCCTTGCTGACCATCTCGTCGAAGTGATTGCCAAGCCCGTTAATTTCTTTGAAGTTTTTAGAGGGCTCGCCGAATTCCGAAGTCGCCAAGATTATTCCGCTGCGTTCAGCGATAATGCCGGAGCCGTCGCCGTGATATTTCATTTTCTCCGCACGTTCGTTCAAAGTTTCAAGCGAAATGCCGAACACACGTTGCGCCGATAAAATTTCCGTTAGCCTTGACGGGCGTGCATACCGCGACGATTAATTTCTTTGTATTGACATCAACGTAAGGGTCAGTGATTGCGACGCCGCCCGTTTGTTTAGCCAGTTGATACCACGGGCGAACTTTAGGATCAATCTTGCCCGTCCAATCGCCCGCGTAGTAGCTCCGAAAATAACCGTCCTCCAAGCCCAGCGATAATTCCAAAAGTTCTTTGTCGCCGGTGACTGCACTTAAAGTTTCTCTCGCCTTCAGCAAATCCAAATTGCCGTTAAGACTCGTGAAGACATTAGAAGCGGTCTCGCCGAAATTTTTTTTAGTTTCGATCCAACCTTCAAGCTGTGCAGATTCCCTAGCGACTGTCATACGCAATTCGCTATCAGTCGTGCTTTCGAGTTCCGCGCTCGCGAAGTAGTAGCTGACTGCGCACACGATAATAATCGCCGTCCCCATAAGCCACGCCAACACCATAAATTTTCTTTTAAGTTTCATTGCATATCCTCCCGCGCAGATTTTTGTAACGTGGCAACAGAATTTCGGTTTGGATTTTTATTTTCCTGCAGAGCTTAGCAAAACTTAAATTGACAATCGGCGGCGCAAAAATTACAATGGCAACGGAGGTGCGTTAAGCATGAGGACGAAGAAATTTACCAAAATAATCTGCGCGGTTGCATTGGCGGCGGCGTTGACGTTGAGCGGTTGCAGTGACTTGACAGGTTTAAGCGGCGACTCCGACGAAACTAATAAAACTGCGACGGAGACTAGTGAGAAATCTACAGCGGCAGTAACTCAAACGTCGCGAACGGAGGCGGCTCCCAAGACTGTCAATCAGCCGGAGAGTAACGCTAAAATTTCCGACGCAAGAAATACTCCGGCGGTACGCGTGGCGCGGACGGTTGGTCCTGCAGTCGTAGGCATTACCAATAAAGCGATAGCGCGTGACTTCTTCGACAGGACTTTTGAGACGGAGGGCGTCGGTAGCGGTGTTATATTCAAGAGCGACGGCTACATCATCACGAACAATCACGTTATCGCGGGCGCGAAGGAAATTATTGTATCGCTGTCGGACGGCAACACGATTAACGGAACATTGATTGGAACGGACGAAATGACGGATATAGCTGTTGTCAAAGTCGACGCAAAAGATTTACCGACGGCGGAGCTTGGCGATTCTGATGAAGTTGTCGTCGGCGAACCTGCAATAGCAATCGGCAACCCGATGGGCTTGGAATTTCAAGGCTCGGTTACAGTCGGCGTTATCAGCGCATTGAACAGAACTTTGGATTTGAACGACAGACGCGTTAAACTTTTCCAGACCGACGCGGCGATAAGTCCCGGCAATTCTGGTGGTGCTCTCGTTAATGCTGACGGCGAAGTTATCGGGATTAACAGCGCGAAGCTTGCGACTAACGGCGTTGAGGGTATGGGCTTTGCAATTCCGATTAACACCGTCAAAACGATTGTCAATGAGCTGATGGATAAGGGCTACGTGGCGCGTCCGTATCTGGGCGTGACGATTTTTGATAAGCCGACTGCAGCGCGTTATGGTTATCAGCTGTCGATTGATAAGGGCGTTTATGTCTTCCAAGTTGCGATTGATTCGCCTGCAGGTCGCGCAGGTTTCCAACGCGGCGATATAATACTCAGCATTGACGGCAAGGCGGTTAATTCGGTTACTGATGTTCGCAATGAAGTCGCGGCGCACAAAGTTGGCGATAAGGTTAAAGTTACCTGCGATAGGGACGGCAAAGAGGAGACTGTCGAAGTCACTTTGGAAGAAATGCCTCAGCCCTCTAATCAATGAAAATAAATTTAATCGTCGTCGGCAAGCTTAAAGAAAAATTTTTAGTTGACGGCGTCGCGGAATATCTGAAACGCTTAAAAAAGTTCGCGACGATTGAAGTCCGCGAGGTTCCGGAATGCCGCACTGTCGAGGAGGAAGGGCAAAAAATTCTATCTCTCGTCCCTAAAGATTCTTGGCTGTGCGTGTTGGACGTTGCGGGCGAGCCTTTAAGTTCAGAGGAATTCGCAAAAAAAATCGCCGCGCAGATTTTGTACGGCGCAAGTAATTTGACGTTTGCAATCGGAGGGGCGTTCGGCTTAAGCGAGGAACTTCGTCGGGCGGCATCCTTCCGATTAAGCTTATCTGCGATGACTTTCACTCATCAAATGGCGCGGTTAATTCTCGTCGAACAAATTTATCGGGCGTTCAAAATCAATCGCCATGAACCTTATCATTGGTAAAAAAAATCGACTGCCGATAACGACAGCCGGTTTTTTTTTATCTGTCAACGCGTTTGATGTCCGCGCCGAGACTTACAAGCTTTTGAACAAGATTGTCGTAACCCCTGTCGATGTGATGAATGTATCCGACTTGCGTCTCGCCCTCTGCAACCAACGCCGCCAAGACAATCGCGGCACCTGCGCGGAGGTCAGTTGCTTTGACTTGACAGCCAGTCAATTTCTCTTGCCCCTCGACGACAGAAGTCCGCCCGTCAATTTTAATCCTCGCGCCCATGCGTCTGAGTTCGTCGACGTGCATAAATCGATTCTCAAAAACAGTTTCAGTTACCATGCTCGTACCGCTCGAAATTGTCAGCATAGCCATGAATTGAGCTTGCATATCAGTCGGGAAGCCGGGATAAGGCAAAGTTTTAATGTCGACGGCTCGCGGACGCCTGTCGCAGATAACTCTGATTCCGTCCACGTCCTCGATAACTTTGACGCCCGCCTCCTTAAGTTTGGCGATAACGGGCTTGAGATGTTCGCTGATTGCGTTGGCAATGTAAACGTCGCCTTGCGTCATTGCGGCGGCTATCATGTAAGTCCCAGCCTCGATTCGGTCGGGGATAATCGTGTAGTCGCGCGCGATTAATTTCTTCGCGCCCTCGACTTTGATAACGTTGGTACCCGCGCCGCGTATCTTCGCGCCCATTAAGTTGAGATAATTCGCCAAGTCAACAATCTCCGGCTCCTGCGCGGGATTCTCGATAATCGTTTGTCCCTCCGCCATCGACGCCGCCATTAAAATATTTTCAGTCGCGCCGACGCTTGGGAAGTCTAAATAAATCTGCGCGCCCTTCAAACCTTCGGGAGCCGTCGCCTCAATGTAGCCGTGCCCGATTGAAATTTTCGCGCCGAGAGCTTCAAAGCCTTTTAAATGTAAATCAATCGGACGCGTTCCAATCGCGCAACCGCCCGGCAATGAAATTTTCGCCGAACCCAATCTAGCCAGCAATGGTCCCATTATCAGAAACGACGCCCGCATTTTCCGAACTAAATCATAGGGCGCGGTTATATTTTCAATCGACGATGCGTCGACATAAAGTTTATTGTTATCGGGCTCGTGACGAACCTTAACGCCCAGCGTCCGCAAAACTTCGCTGATTGTGCGAACGTCGTCGAGATTCGGTACTTCGTCCAAGCAAGTTTCTTTATCTTGACCGAGGAGCGTCGCCGCAATGACAGGGAGCACGGCATTCTTCGCCCCGCTGATTTTTACGGTGCCGCTCAATCGGTTGCCGCCTCTTATTATCAATCTCTCCAAAATATCAGTCCTCCCATTTTAAACTTTCTCCACGCTGAGAGTCGTGCGCATAACGTTATCGATTATATAGTTCGTGTCAACCTTGCTGTTTGTCTTTTTGGAAGATTTGCCTTCCTTTTTAAGGAGAGCTTGCGCACGTTTAGCCTGAGCAATTTCCTTGCGAATTTGTTTTTCTGTACGCGGTTCGTTCGTCGTAACGACTTCGATAACGAGTTGATTATTTTTATTCGTCTTGAGGAAGTCTTTTATTTTGTCTTCGTAACTTTTATTTGAATCAGCCGTAACGATTCCTGCGTTCGCCATTGCTTGATTGACAGGAACAAGTGCGCCGCCGTGAATCTCCAATGATAAATTTCCTTGCCGCGCAGTTAATGGTACGGTGTAAGGCATGATAACCGTTTCGGTAGGTTTGCGATAAGGTTGCAGTTCGACAGTAAGATTAACCGTCTCGCCGGGCTTAACGCTTTTTTTATCGGGAGTAACAGAGACAATCGACGCAGTACGCCGCTCCGTATCGAATGAAATATTCACGTCGACACCAAAAATATTCGACTCTTCCTTAGTATTCGAGCAGACGAGATTAAGAGCTTGCATGAGTTCAAGGATAGCAACTTGCCCGACGTCGGTGGCATTGTAGAACATATTTTTACGCACAAGTTCGCCGTCGGCAACAACATTGGTTTTGATATTGAAATCGACTTCGACAGTACTTTCCGCCGTCGTATCAGCCATTTTACTTAGCGCAGTATAAGCAATCGCCGCGCCGAGCTTCGGGATTAAATTTTCATTGTAAGCGATGGTTGCGTTGTAAGTTTCCGATTTATCGAGAGCGTTATCTTTAATCGTAACGGTGATTGGCACGACGGCAGGAAAAGTTCCGAGAATGCCCGCGATACCCGAATCTCTATCTTGATTGATTCGCCCGATAATATTTCCTATGCCCGCGAGCTTGACACCATTACCATTGACGCCGCTAACTGAGCCGATAACCGACGCGTCCGTCATGAAATAATTAACGTTGCCCGAATGCATGAACGAATGCCCGAACGCCAAAATTTTTTTGCCGTCAACAGCCGTAACCGTGCCCGTCGCGCCGAGTGAAAAATCTCCGTAGATAAGCGCGACACCTAACGCCGAGCCGGGATCCAACGTTGCGTTGAGGTCAAGCCCGCGTTCAAGTGACTTCGGAGCCGCTTGCAATTTTTTCAAGCCAAGTTCGCGCTGTAAGAAATTCGCGCCGCTAGAATCAAAGCCGTTGAAATAAAATGCATCGGCTTCTTCGACTTCAGAATCTTCTTCGGGCACAACTTCTTCCTCGACGGGTACGGATTTATCTTCGACTTCGGGTTGAGTTTCTTCCTCCGCCTTAGCAATCTTAAAATAATTTACTTGCGCCTTCGGGTCGGGCAATGTCCAAAGTTCCAACATGCTTTCAATCGGCGTGATAAAAACGGTGTAAGGATCCATTTCCTTAAGAGTGGCGGCGAGGGCTCCGACGAGTTTGCCGTCAATGTAAACGGGACTGCCGCTCATGCCCTGCAAGATACCGCCCGTGCGTCTGATAACTTCGCCGGAAGTCTGCGCGATAATCATGCGCTTGGAACCTTTGCCCTCGTCCGTCAAGCCGACTATACTCACGTCGAAGTTTTCAATTTTGCCGGAGCCGTCAACGACAGTATAAGCTTTGCCCGTCATGCCGCTGCGCAGTTCGTTGAAAGGAAAAATTTCCGGCATCGCTGACGCTGAACGCGGCGCGACAAACATTATCAACATCATAATCAAAAATAATTTCGCAAACAGTCTGTGCAAGTCTTTTCAACTCCATTTCGGAACGTTTTAATCAATGTCTAATCTAAGCCATAATAAATCATTTTGGTAGAATCGTCAACGCGTCGCCGATAAACCGCTCTCTGCCGTCGCTTGGTCTGTTGACGAGTTTGCCTTTGAAAAATAATTCCGATGAACCGCCGCCGTCTAAGTTAATCGCCTCGACAGCTCCGAAATTATTTTTAAGGATTCGCGCCCATTCTTCTAACGTGCAACCTTTGCTGTGTTCTTGCCGACCGTCGACGACAGCTAAAATATAATCGCCGTACATTGTGATACCGACTGCGGAACGCGGCGCACGTCCAACGCGAATATCATTAGGGAATTGTTCAGCTTCGGCAGTCACGTAAACCGCGCCCTCCTTAACCAAAGTTGGTCCGGCTCCAATAATGTGAATCGCCTCGTTAAAGTCATCGCCGTCGGGCTCAACGTTAATATAATCTTCCTCGAAAGTCATCGCGTCGCCGACGTAAACAGCTTTAAAATTTTCTGCGGCGGCACCGTGCGCACTAATTATAAAACCGTCGGGCGGAATGTAATTATTGCCTTTGTCTCTGAAAATATTTGTGACGAAACCGCCTTGAACGACGAGCTCAACGCCAAAATTATTTGTACCGGTCGTCGCGCCCTGCCAACCGTTATAAACAACGACGCTATCAACTCCGCGCTCGCAATCGACGCCGTTGACAACAACTTCCTCGCCGTTGAATTGAAGGACGCCGCGATAAGTTTGCCGCGCAAAAATTGTGGAGCCGTCAGCCCGAATTCCCATCGCCGAACGAATAAAATAAGTTGTGCCCGCCGTCAGCCCGTCGATTTTGGTATTGCCGAGAATGTCGCCGTTCCTTGCGAAGTAACTCGCGTTAATCGTGGCGATAGAATTTGGCGTATTCATTTGGGAAACGGGGGCGCGTCCCGGAATTTGATTCTTCGCGAGGATGGGGCGCAGTTGATATTTCTCGTGGTCGGCTATGACTGCGAACGCCATCACGCCATCTTTGTTGTAAATTAAAAACTCCAAGCCTTCGACTTCTTCGGCGGGCGGTTGCTGTTCGGTAATTGGCGGCAACTCTATTGTAGGCGGCGGCTCGACGACGGGCGGCGGTTGCGGTTTAGGTTCTTTAAATGGTTCGTCGACTAAATTTGTGCCGTAAGGTTCCTCTGCTTGTTGCGCGAAACTCGGCGTCGTCAAAAAAAATATTCCCGCTGAAATTAGCGCGGTCAATTTCCTTATCATGAGTGATTATTCCCCCAGAAATTTTTAGGATTTGGAATTCTGCTGGCGGAAAAAATATCCTTCGCGGGAAAAAATTTTTTGAAGAAATTTAAGGGTTGGTTAATAAAACGGCGTTATCATGCGAAAGTTGCCCTGAAAAAAATTTTTGGTAAGGGTATTGACAAAGTGGGGTAG
>CAJOHN010000039.1 GCA_905234235.1 uncultured Selenomonadaceae bacterium | reverse complement strand
CGCAACTTTAGCCGCCGCGTATTCAACGAGATATTGATGTCCGAACGTGAACGGGTTGCAATTCATAACCAGAGCCCCGATTGGAGCTTTCTTTGCGCGAAGTTCTTGCTTATACTTTTCAAGCTCGGAGTTCGTAGAATCTTTTAAGCCGCCCGATTCAAATTGCGTAGGTATACCATATCGATGACAATTCGGGGGGGGGTATGATAATTAAGTTCTACATCTCGGAAGAAATTATTAGCCGTCAAGTAGCTGAAATATTTTTCCGCAACCAATTTATAACCGAGTTCGTTGACGTGCCCACGCGTACAATAACATTCCTTATAATCGTGCGGCGGGTCGAAGGCATCCGACAAATCTAGGAACGGAAGATTATCTGCCTTCATATCATCGAGCCAAACAAAAATAATATCGCCGGGCGCAGGCGTCAACTTGTTAAGGTTGTAAAAAATATCTTGATAGCGACCATAGTAACGTTGGCTTTCATTTTCGACGCGATAGGGCAACTTGCTTTCGTTAATTATTTTCTGCAAGTGGCTTTCAATCGTCTTATCGAAGGGCGCATTCACTCCGAAGTCGTGACACGAGCCGACGAAATAAATTTTATTCAAAAAGTGTTCGGGCTGATAAGCGGTTTCGCGCTTGCCGTTTTTAATTCTCATCAAAGGATGGTCGTTATCGCCCATAGTCGTTGAGCCGTCGGGATTGGACTTTACGGGCGGAGCATTCAATAGTGTAGAAAATTCTTGATTCGTATAACCGAACTTATAGAGCGGATTCTTTACCTTACCGTTCTGAAAATCCTCTGTGCGAAGAATATTTCCCCATTCTGCCATGCTTTTTAGTTGTCTATGAAATGCCAAAGCGTCTTTGTATCGCCAAATATTTGGAAAGCGCGTCAGAATCAAATTCGTTTTCGGGTAGCGTTGCAAAAAGTTCAGCAAGGGAATTTCGGCGTAGGTTTTGCGAATAAAATAATCAGTCAGCGCGGCGAATGAAATTACCTTGCTACTAACATTAACCTCCCTAGTCGTGAGCAAAATAATTGTGTCGAAGGCGGCGGGATTTACCTCCGAAAAATTTCTGCAATAGAGCGAGGGAAGTATTGAGTGCACTGAAAAATTAACTTCGCCCGACGGTGCGTCTAGGAAGCTGAATTGCGGCACCATTTTTTTATCGTAGCGGAATCGAACATAAATCTCCCAAATGAGTTGCTCAAATTTTTTCTCGGAGACAAACAGCGGGCGTTTAATATCATTGTCAGCGCAATATTGCGGGAGCGTGTAGCCGCCCGTGAAGCAATCGCGCAGTTGAATCAAAAACATCTCGTCTTTTTCCATTATCAAACCTCCTTAATAAAAATTGTAACAAAAATTTTTCCGGTTAGCAATAACTCAGCCGTGAAAAGTGATTCGATACGTCCAAAAGTGATTCGCCGCTTTGCCAACCTTTGTGCTTTAATATACGCGAGTTTTTTTGGGAAGTGTGGTTGATTTTCTATGAAAAGTGATTATCTCGGCGAAAATTATGACGTTAAAATTTTCTCTATCAAGCCTTTGGAGGATTTATTATGAACATTGCTATTGTTGACGACGATAAATCAGAATTATTTGCCGCCAAAACTTATATCTGCGAATTTATTTCCCAAAATTATCCTGAGTTGTTCGCGGAGTTAAACGTCCAAACTTTCTCCAATCCGAACGAATTCTTTTCCGTCTTTAAGCCAAATTTTTTCCAAATTATTATCTTGGATATTGTTATGCCCGAAATTAACGGACTTCAAACCGCGCAGATTATTCGTGCTCGCGGCGATGACGACGCAAATATCCTTTTCCTTACGAATAATCCCGATTTTGTGCTCAATGCTTACCGTGTTTTTGCCGTCGGATATTTTCTTAAGCCGCTTTCCGATAATCAAAACGAATTTGCCGATACTTTCGCGCATATTTTCCCTAAACTCTGTAGCAAACCGCCCGAACTAACCTTAATCGCTGACGGCTATGAAATTTTTATCCGCTTCCGCAACATTCTTTATCTTGACATTGATTATCGACATAGGCTTTGTGTTTATCTCGCTGACGGTAAAAAAATCATCACTGCCAATAATTATTCCGAGATTTCCCAAATTTTATTCACGGATAATCGCTTTTTGGAATGTTATCATCGTATTATCGTCAACATGGACTACATTAAATCTATGGAAAGCGACGATTTTATTTTAATGGACGGCACCTCAATTCCCATTTCTCAACGGAAGAAAAAAGCCGTCAAAGTAAATTTCATCCGCTACTTTGCTCACAAATGATTATTCCAGTACAAACTTACTCGAACTATTCCGTTTTCTTGTGCGAAATCATAAAACGCGTCGTATTTTTCCGCAAATATTTCCAGTGAATTCATTCCGAAGCCGTGCCCGACCTCGTTCGTGTAAGGCAATCCGTTTTCTCCGATTTTTATCTCTCCCGCGTAGTAATTCATTACTTCCAAAACATTTTGCCCGCCGTTATTACGGAGTATCAAGGATATTTCCCGTTTTAACGGCTTTTTTTGTGTTGCACTAGCCTTTAGCGCGTTCTCCAATAAATTGCTGACCAACACTGCCAAATCGCTTTCGTCGATTAATATTTTTCCTGCCAAATCGATTTTGCATTCCATTTTTACGCCGAGTTTTTCTGCGCGGCTACTGTATATCGACACCGCCGCATTGAGTAGCGCACTGTGGCTGTACATTTTTACCCGCGTCGAATCTAATCTTGCGCCTTGCCGACTTATAAATTCTCGTGCCGCCAATATTTTATCCGACTTAATTAACGCTTCAAGCTCCGTGTAATTCTTTAATAAATCTTGCCGGATTAATTCGACTTCCCGCTGACTTTTGCTCATTAACTCGTTTTGTTCGCGTAAACTTGCCGCCTGTGCGCTCATTATCTGATTTTTTTGCTCCAGTTGATTATTTTTTTCTATTTCCTGCCGTATAATTATTGTCGACCTGTAAAATATCAAGAAAAATATCGGCAAGAATAATCGCGAAAATCGTTCCTGCCACGTCGGCATAAAGGTAACGTTCACTATCGGTATCGTCGTTCCTATGAATATCGCAATAGGTATCAACGCTGTCAGCCATTTTTCCGCAAAAAATTCTCCCGTAGGAAGTATATTGATAAAAAATTCACGCTCGACTTTAATTAACAGCAAAAAAAGTATCAAGTAAAGGCTTACTTCCAGCGGTAACAGTTCTTCCGTCATCGTTCCGTAAATTATCGCTATGATTATTCCGCTGAGAGAGTGCAACATAAAACTCCAAAGCCCTTGCATTCCCACTACGAACACGTGCTGAAGTTTTTTCCCTATTAATCCTAAAGAAATTGCAATATAGCCCCACCAACATGTCGCCAACGAAATTTTATACGCCCGATAAGTTACTCCGTCCGAAAATAGGAATAAATTTATCGCCAAACAAATTAAAGTCCAAAGAAAATACCACTTCTTCCGCTTAGAAAATTTTTCAGCGTCAAATTCTTCCCGAAATGGCAAATATCTTAGATACGCGCCCGATAACGGTGTTAGTGTTAATATAACCGATATATGTATATATGCAAAATGTATACTGATTCCAATATGACTCACTCATTTTCTCGCTCTAATTTATTTTTCTGTGCGGTTATGTGTTCCAACGCCGCATTAATTTTTCCTTCAGCCAACATCATCGAAATTATATTGTAATTGTGCCGCAAGTCGTGCCGCATTACCGATATTCTGGTCTGATTCGCAACTATCAAGTCGTTATAAGATTTTAAACTCGTCAGTTGCTCCTCTAATCGGCGTTTATTTTGCTCTGCGCGGAGTTTTTGATAATATTTTTTGGTTGCATTCAATATATAACGGTACAGAAATAAAAATGTCAACGGCAAATAAATTCTCGATAATCTTTCCTCGAAGGAATGCACCAATACGCTATCGGCAAGCCTTATCAAATGTCCGGATACGATTACAAGCGGAAACAATGCGATATACATTCCTATCGGGCGCAATTCCAATATCTCGACGCTCGGCAATAACTTCATAAAATATTTTCTTATGAGCGGCAAAAATATCACGAACAACAGCAAATATCCAGTTGCCTCCGTTAAAATAAGCTCTAAATCCGTTTGGAACTTGAATTTTGTTAAAATAATTATCGCAACTATTGTGTGCTGTACCAATGATAATATCGCGCCCATGCCGAGAATAAAAATTTGCTCTATAAAACTCGACATGCGCAGAGAAATTAAAAAACACGGCAACCAACCCGCCATTAATACAAATTTGTAAGTCGCCGCATTGACGCCTGCCAGTTCAAATAAAAAATTGTACAAGATGAGGCTCACGAATGCCCACATTGCAAACGCGCTCCATAAGTTCCGATTTTGTTCGTCGGAAAGTCTTTTGGTGAATGCCAGCCACCGAATGTACGCATCAATTAACTGTGCAACTACGATTAAAAACGATAAGGTCATTTCAAACTCCTAAAACTGATTGTATAAAGCAAAAAATGATGTTGAATCCCGCCGAGATTTATGTTTTAATAGCTTTGAACTGACATTTTGATACTTCCCCATTAATTCTTGTTGCAGAATGTTTTTCCTGCAATAAGCGGCTCCGCGCAGAGAGTTCCCTCGCGGAGCTAATTTTTTTCTAAAAGTGATTGAGTAGCCCGAAAAGTGATTCGTAAAATATTGCGCGGTTGGCATATAATTTATAAAAAAGCTTTGGGGAGTGCTCAACCATGCGATATTTTAAAGATTGGCAAATACTGCGCCGGTCGGACTTTGCAATAATCGGCGTTATCACGGCAATATTTTTGATGGTGATAGTACTCAACGATCGATTGATATTCCGAATCACGACGAATCAAACGGAAGAAATCGGGCAAATGCAGTTGGAAGTTATACGGTCGGATTTTCAAGGGACGTTGCAGGCGGCGGAGAGCGCGACGTTACGAATGGCGATGGAAGCCGAACAACTCATGAAGGCAGGCACGTCTCAATCTGACCTCGAACAATTTTTTTATAAACGCAAGCGCGAACAAAAAAATTCTACTAACGGCGTGTGCTTTAACGCTTACATTGCAAATAAATCCTTTTCGATAATTCCCGATTTCGACATGCCGCCCGAATATCACGCGACGGAACGACTTTGGTACAAGGGCGCGGTAGAAAATCCCGGCAAAATTTTTATCACTGAACCGTATATCGACGCGATGACCGGCATGATGTGTTACACGATGTCTAAAATGTTGTCCGATAATCAAACGGTCGTCTCGTTGGATTTTAATTTCTCGGAAGTGCAATATCTGATACACAGAATGAGCGAGTTGGGCAACAGGAAGTCGCTGATAGTTACGAAAACCGGAATGATAATCGGCTACAGCGATATGAATTTGGTCGGCGAAAAAATTTCGGATACTCTGCCCGAATACGAGAGCATATTAAATCACGTGATACAGTCTGAGCACCACGAAAGCTTTACTGCGCAAATTGACGGCAGCGAGCATACGGTATTCAGCAGCGAAACGGCTAACGGTTGGTACATGATTTTGAGCGTCGATAATTGGGCGTTTTACAAGGACAGTTACATACAAATTTTAGTCACGACGCTTTTAAGTTTGGTTATGATGTTGGCGATAATTATTTTTTATCTCAACGCGATGCGGAACGGTTTGCGGGCGGAAAGGGCTTTACAAGTTAAGGAAGAATTTTTATCGCGGCTGAGTCACGAATTGCGCGACCCTCTGCATAATATTTTAGATTTGTCGAGTACACGAACGGTTGAAAGTAACGCTAACCCCGCCGAATGTGCCGCTAAAGTTCGCGAATCGGCGTTGAAACTCTCCGACATGCTCGATAATCTGTTTTCGTTCTCGACGATTGTATCTGATGACAAAAATAAATCGGCGACAAAAAAATTTCGCAACGATGAACTGTCAAAAGTCAGTCGCTACGCCCGAATCGGTGTCGTGACGGTTTTAATCGCGGCGATGATTGTTGCGTTCGGAATTTGCATAAACACGACGACGAGTTGGGGCGATACCAAAATGAATCGCGAAGTCGACAACTACGAAAACCAATTAGCGAACTGGATAGAGAATCAGCAGGCGATTTTAAGTATGTTCGTCAACACGTTGAGAGAACACCCCGAATTTATGGACGATTACCCTAAAGCCGTTAAATTTCTGGACGACCTCGCCAAGCATTATCCGGAGATTTCGGTTTGCTACCTCGCCAATCCTTACAAAGAGCACAACGTCATCATGAACAACGGTTGGGAATCGGACGACCCGAATTGGCACGTGGATAAACGTCCTTGGTACATTGAAACCGAAAACTCCGCGACGGGCTTTAGCGTTTCGGCTCCGTACTACGACGCTCAGACAGGTTTTTACTGTGTAACTATGGCGCAACAAATTTTCAATGATAAGAATGAATTCATCGGGATATTCGCCATAGATTTTTATATCGACCGGTTGATTCAAGTTTTGGGTAAAAGTTACAGCCAAGACAGCTACGCTTTCCTTGTCGACCGCAACGGGATTTTTACGGTTGTCGTGGCAAACAGTTGGTGGAACATTTACGGGAATATCATTTTGCTCGGCGTGTTTTTTATAATTTTATTGGGGATATGCGTTTTAATCGTGCATTTGCTGATAAATCGGTTGTTGAAATGGCAAGACTCGGTAAACAGTCAATTAAAAGCGGCATCGGATACGGCGTTGGCGGCGAGTAAAGCTAAATCGCAATTCTTAGCGCAGATGTCTCACGAAATCCGCACGCCGATAAATGCAGTGCTCGGTATGAACGAAATGATTTTACGCGAGAGCAAAACGGAAGCGATTCTGGATTATGCGGCGAACATTCAAAGCGCGGGGCGGACTTTATTAACGTTAATCAATTCGATACTGGATTTTTCCAAGATTGAAGACGGCAAAATGGAAATTGTCCCCGTGCGCTACGAAACGCTGAAACTAATCGACGACCTCGTAAATATGACATTGGAACGCGCCAAAAAGAAAGGGCTCGCATTCAAAACGCAAATCGATTCAAATCTTCCGCGCAGTTTATACGGCGACGACGTGCGTTTGCGGCAAGTTATCACAAACATTTTGACGAACGCGGTTAAATATACTCACGAGGGTTCGGTGACTTTGTCGATAAGCGGCGTGGAAGTCGACGCCGACACGTTAAAAATGCGGATAAAAGTTACGGATACGGGCATAGGCATTCACGCGGAAGACATCGACAAATTATTTTTATCATTTCCGCAATATCGAAGGCACGGGGCTTGGAATATCGATTGTACAGAAACTCCTCGACATGATGGACAGCAAGTTGGAGGTTGAAAGCGTTTACGGGCAAGGCTCGACGTTTTCATTTGACATTGAACAAAAAATCATAGACAAGACGCCGCTGGGTGATTATGACGAACAGCACATGAAGAATCACGACGATAAAAGTTCCGAGAAAAAACTTTTAACGGCGGAAGGCGCGAAAGTCCTTGCCGTCGACGATAACGATATGAATTTGAAAGTTATCTGCGGCTTGCTGAAACGTAATAAAATTTTCCCCAAGGCGGCATTGAACTCGCTAAGAAAAAAATTTACGACATAATTTTTTTGGATAACATGATGCCGGGCATGAGCGGCGTTGAGACGTTGAAAAAAATGCAACGCGATAAAGTTTTAACGGGCAAAACAAAAGTCATAATGTTGACGGCAAGCGCGATAGCCGGAATGCGCGAAACTTATCTGCGCGAGGGCTTCGACGATTATTTGAGCAAGCCGATTGACGTTTCAGAGCTTGAAAAGGTGTTGGCGAAATATTTGCCCGCCGAACTTTTAAGTTACGTGGACGAAGACGCGCCGCAAGTTGTCGAGACGGTTAAAGAGGAAGAAATTGAGCCGGAAACCGATTCGGATACTTTCAGCGCGGCGGAGAAGAAAAAATTTGCCGAGCAATGCCCCGATATAAATTTGGAGACGGGCTTGAAATATTGCATGGACAGCAAAAGTTTTACGATACAAATGCTTACGACGTTCACAGACGGGAAGAAAGCTGATAAAATACAGCAGAAATATGATTCGGGCGATTGGAAGGGTTATCAGATACTCGTGCACGCCTTGAAGTCAACGTCGCTGTCGATTGGAGCGGAAGATTTAAGCGAGGCGGCGAAGAAATTAGAAATGGCGGCTAAGGACGGAGAGGTCGAAGAAATCAAGGCTAATCACGCGGCGTTAATGGATTATTACGCAAAAGTTCGCGCCGAGATAGAGGAGTGGCTTAATACATGAGCAAAATATTGGTCGTCGACGATGAAGAAATGATGTTAATGATGGCGCGGCACATATTATCAACAAAATATGAAGTCGTGACAGCGTCGGACGGCTTCGAGGCGATAGAATTATTTGAACGCGAACGCCCCGATATGGTTTTATCTGATTTGATGATGCCGGAGATGGACGGGTACGAATTGCACAGGATTTTACAGGAAAAAAGCGCGGGCTCGGTACCGATAATGTTCATGTCGGCTGATGATAGCGAGGACTTTATTAATCTGAGTAGCGGCGTCGACGGATCATCTTACGAAATTATTGAACAAAAGTTCCGCGCAGAAAGCAATCGGCGAAATGGCACAAAATTCATCAGGCGCGTTTCTGATGATAGATTTGGATAGTTTCAAATTGGTAAACGACATTTACGGGCATATAGCGGGCGATAAAATTTTGATTTATTTCGCGGAGCTGATAAGGAAAATAATTCGGGAAAATGATTTGGCGGGACGGATGGGCGGCGACGAATTCATTGTATTTTTGCAGAATGTATCTGACGAGGACATTTTGAAATCGAAAGCCGAATATCTGAACGAAAAAATTTTGAAATCTGCGCGGGAACTCTTGGGCGAGGATATGGAAATTCCGTTGGGCGCGTCGATAGGAGCAATTTTCGTTCCCGATGAAGGCAGAGACTTCCAAAATCTTTACGAAAAGGCGGATAGGGCTCTTTACGAAGTCAAACGGCGCGGCAAGCATGGAATAGCGATATACGGAGAAAATAATTGGGCAGGGAAAAAACTTGCAGCGGGAATATCGCAAATGCAAATGATATTGGGGGAGCGGAACGTAGAACAGGGCGCGTATTTCGTTGAGCCGGAAGATTTCAAAAAAATATATCGGTTACTGGCGCGAATGGTTGCAGATTACAAGCGGCGATTGGTTTTAATGCAATGCACATTGACGGAGGAAAGTTTGGCGGAAGAATTTAAGGAAACGCTGATACATTCGCTGCGGAAAAGCGATTGCGTGACGCAGAGCGGAAAAGTTTTTTTAGTTTTGCTTATGGAGGCGACGGAGCAAGAAGCGGATTGCGTTAAAAATCGAATCCTATCGCGATTGAACGTAAATATGGCGTC
>CAJOHN010000038.1 GCA_905234235.1 uncultured Selenomonadaceae bacterium | reverse complement strand
GTAACCGTCCCTTGATTGAGCGCAGAATTCGAGACTGTTACCGTTGTTCCGCTGAGAGAAATTCCATTTGCAGACTTAACGCCATTGACACTGACAACTGCCTCGCCGCCGCTATCGAGACTATAAACAATCTGATTATTGGCGAGTGTATATCCTGCAGAAATCGAATCATTCTTGTAAGTAGCAGTAGTGCCGCTGTGAGACCAAGCCGCCACAATCGTTTGAGGAACGGGCACGTCGTCGGCAATGTTCAATGTGTAGCCGTCGCTGATTGTAACTGTCTCTTGATTCAAAGCCGATGCCGAGACTGTAACGACATTACCGCTGTGAGAAATGCCATTGAGAGATTTGACGCCGTTGACTGTTATAAGCGTTTCAGTACTTGTGCCGAAAGTGGCAGTCGTGCCGCTATGCCGCCAACTTGGCAACTCATTTTCAACGCCTGTAATACTCCGTTCTTCCAAAGCCGCCGCACCGGTTAAAAGTATCGTGCCCGTACCAACATAGACAATAACATCATTGCCGCTTTCGAGTGTCGCATAAGTGTCAGTCTTGCCGTCGCCGATACGCAATCGCGAAGTTTCGTTGAAGCCGTCGATAGTGTCGTCGCCGTCGCCGCTGTTGCCGCCGCTGACAGAAACTTGAGTGCCGCTGTTTTTGATGCTATCGACACCGTAGCTTGCATCGATGACGACTTCATTGCCGCTGTTGTCAATGGTATCTTTGCCGTCGTCGGCGTCGATTGTCACATTCGAGCCGCTACTCTTAATAGAATCGGCTTCTTCCGTCCCTGTGATGACAATGTTACTGAGGGTTTCATCAAACACTGCCATTAAAATCATCTCCTTTCAATAATTGGAACAACTACTTAAAAATTTTTGCTATAACCCACCGCCTCCCTCTTACACATCATAAATTTTGGCTTGTGCGGATTATAATAGTTGTTTTTTTTTTTTGTCAATTCCCTGTCGCACATTTTAATAAATTTTTAACAAAAAAATCCCCCGCCTGTTTTTGACGGGGGAAAATTTTTTTATGTCTTAGTGAAGCCTTACTGATTATCGAGGGTTGGTTCGTCGTCGAAGAGGTAGGCATAACGATTCTTGAACTCTTCGGGGCTCATGCGGAAGGCATTGGCAACGCCGGCGTCGTCGAGGTCGCCCTTCTCCAAGCGAGTCATGAAGCCGCGCGCGATTCTGTAGTGTACGGAGTTAATATTGACTTTGCGGACGTAAGTTTTGCCGGTTTCGGGGTCGCGAATATCTTCAAAGCGGAGCGGCACGGCTTTATTGTCTTGAATGGTGATAAGAGCTCCACTTTCGCCGCGCATAAGAAATTGCATAGCCTCGTAGCCGAGATTTCTTGCGTAGTCGATGTCGTAAGCGATTGGAGCGGTGCAACGCAGTTCGTAGCCGATTTCTTTGTCGACGATAGAAATTTTTATGCCGATACGTTTAAGTTCAGCCAAAACTTTTTGCTTAATAATTTCGCCGAAGTCAAGTTCAGCGTAGCGGATATGTCCGTGTTCGTCGAGGACAACGTTGCCGAGTTCTTGGAAGTCTTCTTCAGCGATTTTTTCAATGACGCCTTCAGCCACGACCGCGACGCCGTAATTTTTGCCGATAAGGTAACGTTTAACGATTGAGCCGGTGATAATGTCAACGACTTGTTGAAGACGAATCTTTTCTTGCGGGAATTCTTCCGGAATGATAGTTACAGCGGCACCAGCACTGCGTCCCATGCCCAACGCCAAATGTCCTGCCGTCCTGCCCATTGCGATTGTAAAGTACCAGCGATTATTCGAGGTGTGCGCGTCTTCCATGAGGTTTTGAATTTCTGTCGTGCCGAATGCCCGCGCAGTTTCAAAGCCGAACGTCGGAATACCTTCTGGGAGCGGCAAATCGTTATCGATAGTTTTCGGGACGTGGACGACGTTAATTGTTCTGCCGAGCTTGCGAGCGTATTCGCTGACAGCCGACGAACTGAACGCAGTATCATCGCCGCCGATTGTTACAAGATAGCCGACGCCAAGCTCCGTCAATGTCTCAACGACCGTGCGCAAGTCGGATTCTTTTTTAGTCGGATTGAAGCGCGACATTCTGAGGATACAGCCGCCCGTCAAGTGGATTCTATTAACCGCCGCGCTATCGAGACGAATATAACTTTTCTCGCCGCGTCCGAGATGACTAAAGCCGTCGTACATGCCCAAAACGTCCCAACCGTGACGATTCGCCGTGTTCGTGACCGCATTGATAACAGCGTTCATACCGGGCGCGGGACCGCCGCCGCAAACTATCGCTACAACTTTTCTGACACCAACCATTTAACATACTCCTTTCAAACTGCGAAAACTTTTGCTAAAAATTTCGCCGCCCAAATAATTTTTTCCTGCCGCAGTCGAATTTATTTCTTAAGCTGAAGAGTCAAGAAGTCAGCGGCAATTTTCGCGGCACGTTGTTCGTTACCGGTAAAGATATGGTCGACGCCGTCAAGCAATTCAACTTCGCCGCGCTTATAAATTTTTTTATAGCTGAGGCTGTAGGTGTAAGGGACGACAATATCGCCCGTGCCGTGAATCATCAGAGCATTGCCCGTAAATTTTTCTGCCGTCTCGTAAATCGGCAAAACCTGCGCGGTCTTAATGTAGTTGCGCCCGACTCTAAGCCCGTTAAAAATTTCTACGGATTCGGGAGGATTGATTGAATCATATTTAGCACCGAATAAACTGCCGCGAATAGCATCATCACGCAAGACAGCGGCGGGAGCCATCAATACGACGGCTTTAATTTTTTTATTACCAAGCTGACCGGCAACCATTGAAGCAACGACTCCGCCTTGAGAATGTCCGGCGATTGAAATGCTCGTAACGTTCGGCAATGTCTCCGCGCAGGCGTAAACTTTTTTAGCATCTTCAATTTCGTTAAGAACCGTCATATCTTGGAAGTCGCCCTCGCTCGCGCCGTGCCCGTTGAAATCAAAGCGAATAGACGCAATGCCTCGCGCCTCCAATTCATTGGCAAGAGCCGTCAGCAAAGGAGATTCTTTTTTTCCCGTGAAGCCGTGACAGATTATTACGAGCGGATAATTTGCCAAACCGTCGGGCGTCTGCAATACTGCCGCCAACTTCCCGTGATCTCCGTCAATCGATAAGTTTTGACTCTGCGCGGAAGCCGTTAAAGGTACCAGCAACATCAAAAGTGCCAATAAAAATTTTTTCATCAGATATGCCCCTCCAAATAATTAATTTCAGTGCCCTCGTCGATGTCATTATCAACTTTACGGATAAACTTCGCGGGAATGCCGCCAACGATTGTGTAAGGCTCAACGTCTTTGGTAACGACCGCGCCCGCCGCTACAACTGCCCACTCGCCGACCGTGACGCCTTGCAAAATTACAGCGTTCGAGCCAATCCAAACGTTATTGCCAATAACAATCGGCTTGTAATGAAGTTTACGACTTTTGCTCGGCGCGAGGTCATGAGTAGCCGTCGCCAAAACTACATTGTGCCCGATTAAAACACCGTCGCCGATTTTAATTCCGCCTTGATCTTGGAAGTGGCAACCCGCGTTGATGAAAACATTTTTGCCGAAGGAAATATTCTTGCCGAAGTCAGCGGTAAACGGCGGGAACAATCTGAACGTCGAATCAACTTCCCTGCGCGTGAGCCGCGTCATAATCTCGATAATTTCTTCGGGCGTGTGATAAGTCGCGTTCAATTCCATTTCGATACGGCGACTATCTTGGCAGAGCTCGCGGAAAAAATCTAATCGTTCGGGATTCTTATTGGCAGGATGATTTTCATCAGCGAAACTCGCCCGCAATTCTTCAAGCGTCATACTATCAACCTCCTAAAAATTTTTTCCCATTGTAATGTTGTAGTTAGGTACGTGTCAAACAAAAAAAACCTCCCGTGATTTACGCGGGAGATTTTTTTTACGGGAAAATTATTTGCGAAGAGAATTATAGCGATAGAAATAACCTTCAACGAGCATTTGGCGCGCTTGGTCATCATTCTTGTACTTAACGACTTTGAATAAATCTTCGTGAGCGCGTTTAAGTTCGTCGCGCTTGCCGTAGTTCATCATGTTGGCGATGGTCTTCATGCGAATTTCGCTGGTCAAAGTACGAACGAGCCTAGCTATCTGTCCGAGCAAAGAATTATGCGCCGCCGTCGAAATTGCCTCGTGGAAATTATCATCAGCGATAAAAACTTTTTCCACGTCGCCGCCGTCAATTTCGGTTAAGAGTTTGTTTAGTTGCTCCTCCAAGTGGAATAAATCATCTGACTCCGCCTTTACCATTGCCAATTCCAAAATTCCGAAGTCAATCCACTCGCGCAACTCCTTTAAACTGTCCAGAGAATCAGATTGGTCGAGGATAATGCCGTAAAGGAGCGGGTTAATCATCTTATCGGAAAAACCATTGGCGACGAACGTTCCTTCGGGGCGGCGAATATCAAGCACGCCGAACGATACCAGAATTTTAATCGCCTCGCGAATGGAATTGCGTCCGACGCCAAAAATCGATGCTAACTCCATTTCCGTCGGCAATTTATCACCTGGACGGAGTTCCTTATAAATCATGGCATAAGTTAATCGGTCGATGACCTGTTGAACGACGGAGGTATTGTCAATCGGGCGCAAGAAATTTTTCTCTGCGACTTCGCCGACTTCCATAAGGCAACGTCCTTTCCTAAAAAGTTTACTTCGATTATAACTTTCAAAGTTGCCTTGTCAAGTTAAAATGTCCTTAATAAAGCCGGACATATTTGCAGAAGTTTTTATTGTTGGCGGACGGGGATTTAAAGCGATATAAAATTTTGTCTGCAGTTACGGAGGACGCCACAAAAGTTTTTTAGCTTGCCGATACTTCATCCAACGTTTAAAATTGTAGCATAAGATTTTATTGGAGGTGTTATACATGCAAGAAGCAATGCAAAAATTCGGACGCTTCCTTAGCGCAATGGTCATGCCGAATATCGGCGCGTTCATTGCATGGGGCTTCATCACAGCACTATTTATCCCTGCAGGTTGGATTCCTAATGAAGGGCTCGCGGAACTCGTCGGACCAATGGCGAAATGGTTACTGCCGCTGTTAATCGGATTCACGGGCGGCGAAGTCGTCAACGGTCACAGAGGCGGCGTAGTCGGCGCGATTGCTACTGCGGGCATAATCGTCGGCACTGATATTCCAATGTTCATGGGCGCAATGATTATGGGACCGATTGGCGGCGTCGCGATTAAAAAATTTGACGAGGCGGCGCAAGACCATATCCCCGGCGGCTTTGAGATGTTGGTAAATAATTTCTCGGCTGGTATAATCGGCGGCATACTCGCCTGCGCGGCTTACAGCTTTGTTGGTCCGTTGGTATCGAGTTTGACGGACGGGCTTGCTTCGGCAGTCGGTGCAATCGTCAGCGCGGGACTTTTACCGCTTGTTTCGATTTTAGTTGAGCCCGCAAAAATTTTGTTCCTCAACAACGCAATCAATCACGGCGTATTCACTCCGCTCGGTATGCAACAGGCGCAAGAAGTCGGCAAATCGGTTTTCTTCATGATTGAATCGAATCCCGGACCTGGCTTGGGCGTCTTGCTTGCTTATTCGTTGTTCGGCGTCGGAAATGCCAGAGGTTCGGCTCCCGGCGCGGTCATAATTCATTTCTTCGGCGGTATTCACGAAATTTATTTCCCTTACGTCCTCATGAAACCGACTTTGATTCTTGCGGTTATGGCGGGCGGCGTCACGGGCGTTTTCACATTAACACTTCTCAACGGCGGCTTGGTAGCTCCTGCGGCTCCCGGTTCGTTTATCGCGATTATGGCTATGACGGCTCCCGGTGCGTATTTTGCTAACATTGCGGCGGTTGCGGCTGCTGCCGGTGTAAGTTTTGCAGTCAGTTCAGTTTTCATTAAAGCAACGGCTAAAGCTGACGCGGAGAAAGAAGACGCGCTCGAAGCGGCTCAAGCTAACATGAAAGCTATGAAGGCGGCTAGCAAAGGTCAGTCGGGCGAGAAACAAGTTGAAGGCAAAGACATTAAGTTTATCGTTTACGCTTGCGATGCTGGCATGGGCTCCAGTGCATTGGGCGCGGCGGCTCTCCGTAAGAAACTCCAAAAGGACGGTTATAAACAAATCACAGTTAAAAACTTTGCAATCGGCAACATTCCTAAGGACGCGCAGATTGTCGTCAGCCACGAGAAACTTGCCGAACGCGCAAGAGCTGATTCTCCGCAAGCCGAACATATTTGGGTTACGGACTTCACCAATAACAATGTCTACGAAGTTATCAGCGAACGTTTAAAGGGCGGCGGAGTTGCAGTTCCCGCTCCCGAAGCCGGCGAAGAGGAACAAGCTCAATCGCTTAAGGAAGGCATTTTGCTTAAGGATAATGTCAAGGTCGGTTTGAAGTCTGTTAGTAAGGAAGAAGCTATCAAGGCGGCGGGCGAACTTTTATTCAAGAGCGGCTACGTCGGCAAAGAATATATCGAGGGCATGTTGGCTCGCGAACGTGATATTTCTACTTACATCGGAAAAGGAATTGCGATACCTCACGGCGAAAATGCTGTAAAACAATTTGTCAAGAAAACAGGGCTCGTCGTCATGCAATATCCAAACGGCGTTCAGTTCGGTGATGAAAAGGCACATCTAATCGTTGGCATCGCGGGTAAGGGCGACGATCACTTGGCGATTATCGCGAACTTGGCAACAATTACTATGGAATATTCGGACGAAGATTTGCAAAAGGCTTACACGACCAAAGACCCGCAAGTTTTGTTCGATATGTTCACGAAAGGCTGAGATTATGATACTAAAAAACATTTCTCATTCTGAAGTTTTAAATTTAAAGGACAGCGTGGCTTATGCGGAAGGGCAAGTCGTCAGCAAAACGTTGATTCAAAATAACGGCGTCGGCATAACACTTTTTGCCTTCGCCGAGGGTATCAGCACCCACGAATCCAAAGGCGATGCACTTGTTACGGCTCTCGACGGCACAGGCAAAATTACAATCGCGGGCAAGGATTTTATTCTCAAAGCGGGCGAATCAATCGTAATGCCCGCCAACACTCCGCACGCTGTTTTCGGCGAGGAGAATTTTAAAATGCTACTCGTCGTCGCTTTCCCAGAAAAGTTTTAAGGAGGTCATCTCATGAAAAAGGCTGTACACTTCGGCGCGGGCAATATCGGGCGCGGCTTTATCGGCTTATTGCTCAGTCAAGCGGGTTATCACGTGGCGTTTGTTGACGTTGCCGCTCCGCTCGTCGACGACATTAACACGCTCGGCAAATACAACGTTCAAATCTTCGGCGAGGCGGAGAAAACTCTCGTTGAGAACGTCAGCGCGATTAACAGCAATGAAAATCTCGACGCGCTCCTCGACGCGATTGCAGAGGCTGACATTATCACGACAGCGATTGGTCCTAACATTTTAAAGTTTATCGCGCCGAATATCGCCAAAGGCTTAACCAAACGCGTTGCGACGAATAAGACGCCGCTTAACATCATTGCTTGCGAGAATATGGTTGGCGGCTCGACGGTGCTTAAAAATTTCGTCTACCAGAATCTTGCTGACGACGTTAAACCCGAAGTCGACAAGTTGATTGGCTTCCCCGATGCCGCTGTTGATAGGATTGTTCCGTTGCAAAAGAATTACGAGAAACTTTTAGTCAAAGTCGAACCTTACGCTGAGTGGGACGTTGATTCTAAAGGCGTTGTCGGCGAACTTCCCGCGATTAAGGGCATGACACTCGTTGACAATCTCGGCGCGTACATCGAACGTAAACTTTTTACCGTCAACACGGGGCACGCGTCCATTGCTTACCTTGCTTATCAGAAAGGACTTCCCGACATCAGCTCCGCCATGCGCGACGAGGATATTGTTGCCGCCGCCCGCGCAGTTTGGGCTGAAACTTCCGCGCTGTTGATTGACAAGTACGACTTCGATCCGATTGTTCATCAAAAATATGTCATGACGACTGAGACGCGCTTTAAGAATCCGGAAATCAGCGACGAAGTTACACGCGTAGCTCGCGGGCCGAAACGTAAACTTTCAGCGAGCGACCGCCTTGTAAGTCCGGCGACTCAACTTATCGAAAGCGGCAGGAAACCCGTTGCGTTGGCAAAAGTTATCGCCGCCGCGTTGAAATTCGATTACGCGGAAGATAAGGAAGCCGTCGAAGTTCA
>CAJOHN010000037.1 GCA_905234235.1 uncultured Selenomonadaceae bacterium | reverse complement strand
GATTGAAATTCCAAACTTCACGGCGGAGATAAAAGAGTTATTGCTTGAAGAAGCTAGTAGCGGCTTTAATTGGAGTGGAATCAGTCCGACGATTTTTGGCGCGGTTTTTGAAAGCACTTTGAATCCGGAAACTCGCCGTGCTGGCGGCATGCATTACACAAGCATTGAAATTATTCACAAGGTTATCGACCCGCTGTTTATGGACGATTTGCGCGAAGAATTTTCTAAACTTAAGACTAAACGTCAGCTCCAAAACTTCCACGAAAAATTAGCCGCAATAAAAATCTTCGACCCTGCTTGCGGCTCAGGGAATTTTTTGACGGAAAGTTATTTATCGTTGCGGCGTTTAGAAAATGAATTGCTGAAAAAAATTCTGGGCAGTCAGATACAGCTCGGCGAACTAGTCAACCCGATAAAAGTTTCGATAAAAAATTTCTACGGGATAGAGATAAATGATTTTGCAGTGGCGGTTGCGCAAACGGCATTGTGGATAGCGGAACTGCAGATGATGATTGAGACTCGCGAGATTATTCATCGGGACTTGGAATTTCTTCCGCTGAAAAGTCACGCGACGATTGTTAGAGGTAACGCTTTGCGCCTCGACTGGCATGAACTCATCCCCACTTTTGATCTTTTAATCTCTTCATCTTTTAATCTATACATAATAGGGAATCCGCCTTTCGTCGGCTATTCCAATCAAAATAAAAATCAGAAGCTCGATATGCAAGATTTATTCCGCGAGGCTGACGGCAAGCCCTACAAAAAAGCCGGCAAGATTGATTACGTCGCGGGTTGGTATCTCAAGGCGGTAGAATTTATGCGCGGCACCAACATTCGTAGCGCGTTCGTCTCAACCAACTCCATCACACAGGGCGAACAGGTTATCGACGTTTGGAAATTTATTCTCAAGCGTTGCGATTTTCATATCGACTTCGCACACAAAACTTTTCGTTGGACGAGCGAGTCAAGCGACATGGCGCACGTCCATTGCGTCGTTATCGGCTTCAGCACCGCGCCCAATCCTAAGCCAAAAAAACTTTTCAGCGGCGACGACTTTGTTATCGCTAGCAACATAAATTTTTATCTCGCCGATGCCGAAATGATTTTTATCGAAAATCGCACCGATCCGATTTGCACTGTGCCGAAAATGATAACGGGTAATCGTCCTGCTGACGGCGGCGCACTTATCATTGAGGCTAAAGACTACGACGATTTTATTAGGCGCGAGCCTGCCGCCAAGAAATTTATTAAGCGGCTCATTGGTTCGGAAGAATTTATCAACGGCAAGCTCAGATATTGTTTATGGCTATTGAATGCGACGCCCGCCGAAATTCGCAGGATGAAATTAGTTTATAAGCGTGTTCAGCAGTGCCGCGATAATCGTTTGAAGGGCGCGCCAGACCGTCAAAAGCTCGCCGAGACGCCACATCTTTTCCGTGAAACTAAAAATCCCGCGCAGTGTATAATTATCCCAAAAGTTAGCGGCGAACGTCGAAAATATATCCCGATGGATTTTGTCGGCGACGATGTTATTTTGACTGATTTAATGTTTATGATTCCCGACGCGACGTTGTATCATTTTGGAGTTTTAACGAGTTTGATTCATATGGCTTGGACGCGAGTAACTTGCGGACGCTTGGGGACGAGTTATCGATACTCGGCGACGATAGTTTACAATAATTTTATCTGGTGTGAACCGTCGCCCGCGCAGAAGAAATTGATTGAGGAGTCCGCGCAGGAAATTTTAGATGTGCGAAAAAAATATCCCGACTCGACATTAGCGGATTTGTACGATGAAGTAACCATGCCAAAAGATTTGCGAGCCGCGCATAAGAAAAACGACCGCGCTGTTGCAGCGGCTTACGGCTTTGAAAATATTTTGGGCGACGAGTCTGCCATTGTCAACGAATTATGTAGCAGATACGCGGCATTGACAAAAGTTTGATTCTGTGTTAAATTTTCAGTGCCGAATAACAAGAGTAGAATTAAGATCGTAACTCCATGATCTCACCAAAACGAATAACCCCGTACAGCCTGAGGAACTGTGCGGGGCTTCGTTTTTGCCTAACCGGTTGAGGAATCCGATTGTCTGGGGCAATCAGTCAGATGTTTCTGCCGCTTGTCGTTTTTTACTGCGGATGTAGTCGAGTATCGAAGGTACGGCATTGGCGCGATTATATCAGAAAAAATTTAGGCATTCAATGTTTGATAAGTTAGCAGTCGTGGCAACAAAGTTGAAACTTTTTGGAGGAATGACATGGAAGAAATCAGAATAATCAAAAGCGAATACGTGACTTCGGCGGTGAGTACAAAGACTTGCCCCGAAGAACTTTTGCCGGAAATTGTTTTTGTCGGTCGCTCGAACGTCGGCAAGTCCTCGTTGATAAATTCTTTGACGAACAGAAAATCTTTAGCGAAAACTTCGGGGACGCCCGGTAAAACTCAGACGATAAATTTTTTTAGAGTCACGTTGAACGACCGCCGCGAATTTTATCTTGTCGACTTGCCGGGCTACGGTTACGCCAAAACTTCCAAGACTAATCGGAAACTCTGGGCAAAATTTATCGACGAATACCTTTCGAGCCGCCGCGATATTAAATTTGTCTGCCAGCTGATTGACATGCGCCATCCGCCAATGGAATCCGATTTGAAATCTTTTGCGAGCCTCGTTGATAAAAATTTGCCGGTTTTAATCGTCGCAACTAAGTCCGATAAACTCGGCACGACTCAGCGACAAAAACATCTCGACGTAATAAAAAAGTCTTTGGGCGTGGATTCTGATTCGGTGTTGCCTTACTCGTCGTTAAAAAATGAAGGGCATTCAGAATTGCTTGACGTTATCATTGCCTCTTTGATAAAATAGCCGCAGAAAATGTTACCGTTGAGCGTATGACGGTGCGGGGGAGAGTTTGAAATGACAAGGCTTTCAAATTTCGATAAGGCATTGTTGAATCAGTTGCAGGGCGAAATACCGATTTGCTCTCATCCGTTCGCGGAAATGGCGAGTCGACTCGGTACCGACGAGGCTACAGTCCTTGCCAGATTGCGCGAGCTTAAGGCGGCAGGATTTTTGCGGAGGATTGGAACGTTTTTTGATTCAAATCGATTAGGTTATCAAGGGACATTGGTCGCGCTGAAAGTCGAACCGTCGGCGATCTGCGCGGTGGCGGAGGCGGTTAATCGTTATCCCGGAGCAACGCACAATTACGAACGCGAGGGAGCTTACAATTTATGGTTTACGCTGTTGACGCCGAACGCGGAATACGAATCAAATATTTTGGCGGAGATTCGGTCGTTAAGCGGCGTGGTGGATATGCTCCGGCTCAAGGCTAACAAAAAATATAAAATCAATGTGCAGTTCAAACTCCAATAGTTGGGGTGAAGGCGTTGGACAATTTAAGTCAGCTGGATAAGAAAATTATTCGGGCGTTGCAGGAAGATTTTCCGTTGTGCGAAGAGCCTTACAAAATTTTGGCGGAACGCGTCGGAATCAGCGAGGAAGAATTTTTGCAACGGATTAAGGCATTGGTCGACGAAAAAAAAATCCGCAAGATGGGAGCAGTACTCCGACACCGCGAAATTGGATTCAATGCAAATGCTTTATGCGCTTGGCAAGTGCCGCCCGATAAATTAGACGAGACCGCGCAGATTATGACGACGCACGCGGCAGTTTCTCATTGTTACGACAGGACGCCCGCGCCGAATTGGAATTATAACCTTTATACGATGATTCACGCTAAGACTCGCGACGAATGCGAGAAAATTATCGGCGAACTTTCAAGCTTGACGGGCTCAACTGATTATAAAATTCTCTACACCAAGCGCGAATGGAAGAAAACCGGCATGAAATATTTTTGCGAATAAAAACCCTCCAAGATTCTTGAAGGGCTAATTTTTTTTAATCGTTAATTGTCAATCTGCGCGGCTTTCAATATCTCCGAGACTTTTACCGAATCCGAAGATTTTTTCGCCGCGATGAATTGCAACATCCGGATTACCTTGTTTAATGCCTCGACATCCGAATAAGTTTGGAAAAACATATCGTCGTGATGAGCTTCAAGCGTCCGTTCCTGTTCGATTGTCTATATTTCCGACAATAACTCCGCCAGTTTCATTGCCGACACTCCTTTAATAAAAATTTTCTTGCCCACGTGTGACTTTTGTAATCGATTCAAACAAATCTTTTGGTAAACTATAGCACAAAGGGAGGCGAATTTCAATGCAAGACAAAAGTTCTGAAGCAAAACGAATCAAGGAGGCGGAGCAAGCCTTCGACAGACGACGGCGTACTTTCGGTTTAATCGTTGCCCCAATCCTCGCGGCGGCAGTTATGTTGACGCCAATCGACGCGTTGACGTTAGAGGCGCACAAACTCTTAGCGATTATGGTGCTCGTCGCGCTGTGGTGGATAACGGAGCCCGTCCCAATACCTGTAACCTCTCTGCTCGGTCCGACGCTCGCAGTAATCACGGGGGCAATCAAGGCAAGCGCGGCATTCGCAGCATTTTCCAACCCAATGATATTTTTATTCATGGGCGGATTCATTTTGGCAAAGGCGATGATGATGCACGGGCTCGACAAACGTTTTGCGTACTGGTTACTGTCAAGAAGTTGGGTCGGCTCCAATCCGCGCAGAATTTTTTTAGCAATCGGACTGGCAACGGCTTTATGTTCGGGCTGGGTGAGCAATACGGCTACCGCCGCGATGATGTTCCCGATTTGTTTAGGCTTGCTTACTTCGATTAAAGACATGATGGCGGCGAACGGGCGCGAAATTGATTTGAGCGAATACAAATACGCAACCGGTTTGATGTTGATGACGGCTTACTCGGCGTCAATCGGCGGCGTTTTAACTCCAATCGGCACTCCGCCAAATTTAATTATGCTCGGCTTTTTGGATTCAATGCAAAATATTCACGTGTCGTTTTTTGAATGGATGATTTGGGGCTTCGTCGCGATGGTTTGTTATTTTATAATCGCTTACGTTGTTTTGTCGAAGATGTTCCCTGCCGACGTTGAAAAAATCGAAGGCGCGGAGGAATTTATTCGCGAAAAGATTAAGGGGCTCGGAAAGTGGACGCGGGCACAAAAAAATACTCTCTGTGCGTTCATGTTGGCGGTTACGCTTTGGATTGTGCCGGGATTTTTGAATATATTCTTGGGCGCAACTAGTCCGATTCTCAAAATGTACAATACGCTATTCCCTGAGGCGATTGCGGCAATGGCGGGCGCGTTGTTGCTTTTTATTTTGCCCGTGAACTTTTCCAAACGCGAATTCACAATCACTTGGAAAGATGCTTCCGCCGGTATCGAATGGGGCACGTTGATTTTATTCGGCGGCGGCTTGGCAATGGGCGGCATGATGTATAAAACCGGCTTGTCGCAATGGATTGGCGATTTAATCGTCGGCGCAATGGGCGGAGCCGTCTCGCAAGTTGTCTTGGTAGCGGTTTTCTCGGTCTTGGCTCTGCTTTTGTCCGAATTGACTTCGCACACCGCCGCAACAAATATGATCGGACCGCTCGCGATAACGATTGCAGTTTCGGCAGGCTTAAGCCCTGTGCCCGTGTCGGTCGGTATCGCTCTCAGTGCGTCGCTCGGATTTATGTTGCCCGTTTCCACGCCGCCCAATGCCATTGTCTACGCCAGCGGCTACGTCCCGATTACCAAAATGATTAAGACCGGCGTTTACATTGACTTTATCGGAATTGCGATTGTCACCATTCCGATTGCTATTTGGCTCGTCAATCTCATCGTCGGATGAAATTTCGTAACTGTAAATAATTTCCCTGCCGAGTGCGGGGATTTTTATTGACGAAAAAATCAAATCGGATTATTCTTAACTTGAGGTGATTGTAATGGAAACGTTCGGACAAAAAATCAGACGGTTGCGCAAGGCGAAGAAAATGACTCAATCGGAGTTGGCTGAATCGTGCGGCGTAGATTTTACGTACATCAGCAAGATAGAAAACGACAAAGGCATCCGCACGCCCGCCGAAGCGACGATAAGAAAGCTTGCAATATTTTTGGAGACCGACGCGGAAGAATTAATCTTGTTGGCAAGGAAAGTTCCGCAAAATTTTCAAGACACAATCGTCGACGACAAACTTGCGGTAGATTTCCTGCGCGTCTTCCCGAAACTCGATAAAAATCAGCGCGGTATCTTAGAAACAATAATCAAACAAGCGGAGGAAAAAGTTTGAGACAAAATATTGAGCAACTTGTCAATAAAATCCTTCGCGAGGCAAAAATTTCAAGTCCGCCGATAAATGTCGAACGACTTGCCGAATCTTATTTCGATCTGGATTTTGATTGCGGCAATTTGAATGAAACTGAATTGGCAGGCTTGAAAGTCACGGAGAAAAAAATTTATATCAATGAATCCCGCGCAGATGAACTTACTGCAAACGTCGGTTTAAAAAATTTTACAATCTGAAAATTCGTCTGTCACAAAATGAGCTGAAATTGATTTATCTTGGTAAAGACGGCAAATTTTATCGGAGTAAAGAAGAATTTTTAGAGCGTAAAGCAAGGCGAATGCGGCTATTCTAAATACTTTACAAAAAATTCAAAGCAAATTATAATTGCCTCCCACGAAAGGAGGTGATTCAATGAATTGGAATGAAGTTAAATATTGGGGTGAGAAATTACTTTGCGACGCTCCGTTTTCGGGAGAATTTCCGACGACGGGTAAATATAATTTTCCGAAACTTGAAAAGGTTAATTATCTTCCCGAAGAGCCCGTGCTCCCATTTAATTATTTGCGTTCAACTGCAGACAGAGAAAATTATTGGTTTCACTGCTTCACGGCGGAAGAACATTTTCATAAACTCTATAATCGATTTGAAGATTACGTGCCGCTTTTGAGACAAACAAAGGGATTGATTTCTGCAGATTTCAGTTTGTATCGCGATTATGACGAAAAAATTTTGATTGATAATTGCCGCGCAAATCGTCTCGTCGATTACGCCCTTCAGCAAGCGGACATTCCGATGATACCGACGGCGGGCTTTGCGGGCGAATCGTCTTGGGAATGGTGCTTTGACGGTTTGCCGCTCAATTCCACCGTCGCGATTACTACAAATTGTCTCGGACGCGATAAGGAGGCGCATAGACTCTTTGTCGGCGGCGTCAATACCATGATTGCAAAAATTCAGCCGACCGCCATCGTTGTTTGCGGAAAATGCCCCGATTGGCTCGAAAAAAAGTTTCCGGACATTCAAATCGTCAAAATTAAGAATTACAGTCAGCTTTGGCACGAAAGGAGCAAAAAATAATGGGCGGTTACGGCGGCGAATCCGGCATGGAAATTCGTGTTTTAGAATAGGAGGAATAATTATGGCTGTTTGTGGATGTGGTTTTTGCAGTTATGCGATTCGTTATCACGGCGAACCTGAAGAAGAATATCCTGTCGAGCATGTTTTTTGTCGGTTAAACGATTGGCGGGAACTTGAAGAGGAAAATTTGCCTGCCGACAGCTTGGAGATTGAGCACGACGAAATTTTTTTCTATGCTTGGCGGTGCGCTCGTTGCGGAACATTTACATTTTTCAATGACGACTGGAAGTGTATCGGGACTTACACGCCCAAAGAAGAATTTTCTTCCGCGTCAATGCAGGAGCCGTTTGAGTTCGGACCTTTCTGGGACGATTTTCAGTGGTTCGACATAACCGAAAACGGAACGCCTGCCTCCGAAGTTCTTACGAGGTATCCGCAAACTCGATGGCTGGCGAAAAACGATGATGAGTTGCGCATTTACTCCGATATTGAACGGACAAATTGCGTTGCGCAGTTCAGACGGATTGAATTTGTTAATCCTGTCACCGTCGCCACAATGTCGCTCAAATCATTTAAGAAAATGCTCGCCAACTGGGACGATATAGAATTTACTTATCACGGAACGTATTATAACTTCATGCGCGAAGATGACGGCATAAATATTTATCGCGGACACGGTTATCAGCAGATTGTCTATCACGCCGCAACTACAAACGTCGATGAAATTATCAACTTCAAACTCTTTGACGACGGTAAATCTATCGCCGAAGCCCAAGCCGAAGTCGAATTGTAAAATTCCGCCCACATGGATTTTGTAATTTGCACTTCCAAAACGCCCTTAAAAATCGTATGTGGCGAAAAAGCCGCATAATCACGCGATACAAATTCCATGTACGTGGAAAACGTAAAATGACCGCTCAAAACGCCCGCAGAGGCGATTTTTTTTGCTCACAAGCAAAATTTTTGCTAAAATCATCTCGGAGGTGCTCTCATGAAGAAAAATCTGTTCCAAACTCTCGCCGAAGCTAATACGGAGGAAGAACTTAAGAATTTTTTCGCCAAACGGTTCAAAATCAAGCTCGCAACTAAAAATTTCATCGACCTGTACACTCAACAGATTCTTTTCGAGTTCAAACTTGATAAAAATCTTAAAAATCCTCAAACACTCGCCGAAATCGTCGCGCAAACCCTCTACTACGTCCGCAGATTGAAATTCGGCTCCGATTATCGCCCTGTCAGCCAAAATATCTGCATCGTCACTAAAAATTTCGCCGCAATCTTCCAAACTGAAACTTTCTCCGCATTCTATGACGATAAAAACGCTTACGATTGGGATTTGGCTCCAAGTTCGCCTTGCAAAGTCCTTGTCAACGCCTTGTCTAACTCCGAACTCATCATCAACGCCAAAATTTATGATTTGTCCGT
>CAJOHN010000036.1 GCA_905234235.1 uncultured Selenomonadaceae bacterium | reverse complement strand
TCATCGTAGTCGGTGATTCTATCGGAGCCGTCGCCCTCATTCCAGATGAAGACATCCGCGCCGTCGCCGCCCGTCAAAATATCTTTACCCGCGCCGCCGTAGAGTGAATCGTTGCCGTCGCCGCCGAGTATCTTATCAGCCCCCGCGCCGCCGTCGATATAATCATTCTGACTGCTACCGACAATGCTGTTAGCCTCTTTATTGCCTGTAATGCTGATGTCGTGCGTAACTTCCGAAGCGTCAATCGTCGTGACGGTCTTGTTATCCAAGTCTGCGATGTTGAAGGAGTCGCCTCTATATCTCTCGGTGAGGGAAACGGTCTTGCCTTCGACGACGTATTGCTCTGCGCTCGAACCGTAAACCGATTCTTGGCTGTTCTGGACGTAGGTTATAGCCTTGCCGACGCCGTTTTTAACGGTAATCTTGCCTTTGCCGACCGTGAAGATAACATCGCTACCTTTTTCCGTAATTTTGGCAGTGCCCGACGCGAGTCTGATTGTATCGCCTTCCTCGTAGTCGGTGATAATATCGTTGCCGTCGCCGCTCCTGTAGATGAAGACATCATCGCCGTCGCCGCCCGTGAGCGTGTCGTTGCCTGCGCCGCCGTAGAGTGAATCGTTGCCGTCGCCGCCGAGTATCTTATCAGCCCCCGCGCCGCCGTCGATATAATCATTCTGACTGCTACCGACAATGTAGTTCGCGAGTTTGTTCGCGGTAATCGAGAGATCTGTTTGAACTGCGGAGGCGTCTATCGTGACGATTGTATCTTTGACGTTAGTAAGTTCAGTCTCTGTGGTAACGTCCAAACTGTCGCTTACGAAGCCTTCTGTAAGAGTAAGTTTCTTGCCGCTTTTTTGGAGTTCCCATTGTGCAGGCGGCAGGTCGGGGTACCAAGTATCGGTGCCGTTTTTATCGACGACGTGGACGTATTTGTTCGCCGCGTCTTTAACAGTGATTGTGCCTTTGCCAACCGTGAAGACATAATCACTACCGCTCACGACTGCCGAGCTTATCGTTCCGGATTTAATGAAAATTGTATCGCTGGTTTCGTAATCGGTAATCACGTCGTCGCCGTCGCCACTGCTGTAGACGAAAGTATCACCGCTACCGCCGCCCGTGAGTGTATCATTGCCTGCGCTACCGACAAGCGTATCGTTGCCGTCGCCGCCGAGTATCTTATCAGCCCCCGCGCCGCCGTCGATATAATCATTCTGACTTCGCGCGTTTGTTGGCAGTGATAGCAATATCTGTTTGAGCAGCGGAGGCGTCTATCGTTACGATTGTATCTTTGACGTTAGTAAGTTCAGTCTCTGTGGTAACGTCCAAACTGTCGCTTACGAAGCCTTCTGTAAGAGTAAGTTTCTTGCCGTTTTTCTGGAGTTCCCACTGAGCAGGAGGCGGGTCGGGATACCAAGTGCCGTTGCCGTTTCTGTCAACGATTTGGACGTATCTGGTCGCCGCGCCTCGAACCGTGATTGTACCTTTGGTAGAACCCGATCCAATCGTGAAGATGTAATCGTCGCCGTTGACAACAGCCGAAGTCACCGCGCCGGACTTCAAGCTGATAATATCGCTGGAAGTGTAATCGGTGATAACGTCGTTGCCGTCGCCTAAAGTATAAACGAAAGTATCCGCGCCGATACCGCCGGACATTGTGTCATTGCCCTTGCCGCCGATAATAACGTCGTCGCCGTCTCCGCCGCTGAGAACGTCTTTGCCAGCCGCGCCGTCGATAGTATCATTTTCAGCCGAACCGACAATGCTGTTAGCCTCTTTATTGCCTGTAATGCTGATGTCGTGCGTAACTTCCGAAGCGTCAATATTTCTAACTGTTTGACCGGTTGCCTCGTATTCGGCGGTGTCAAAGGAGTCTTCGGTGTAGCCTTCCAAAATTTTTGCGGTTGTGCCGTCGAACTGAACGACATCGGGGTATCTTTTCTCAACGCCGCCCTCAATGTAGGTGATAACTTTATCTTTGGCGTCTTTGAGCGTGATTTTGCCGCTACCGATTGTCAAAATGACATCGTTGCCGCTCGTCGTAATCGTGCTGACCGTGCCGGACGCGATTCTGACTTTATCGTTTTCTTCGTAGTCGGTGATAACGTCATTGCCGTCGCCGTTGCTGTATACGAAAACGTCATCGTCCGCGTCGCCCGTCATCGTGTCATTGCCTCTGCCACCGATAAGAGTATCGTTACCAGTGTCACCTTTGAGGCTGTCGTTACCCGTGCCGCCCTGAAGATAATCATCAACATACGGATTGCCAATGTAATTTGCCATTTTGCTTACCTCCTGATAAAAATTACTTTTAAAAAATTCCTCCTGCACTTGCTGACTTGGATTGTTTCACCTGCCTCGATGTCCTCAAGTACGATTAAGTTTTTCACTATGGTTGTATTATAAAGCCTTTCTCCAATAATGCAAGTATCTTAACGAAAGTTTAATCAAATTTTAATCAAACGGGCTTAAGAAGAAATGCGTATCGCTCGACTGTTTAAGGGAACATTTTTCGTAATCGACTTTGGAGGCGTCGTAAGTTATAAGCTTGCGATTCTTTTCGACGGCGGGATTTGGTTGCGGCACGGCGGATAAAAGGCTTTGCGTGTAAGGATGAATGGGATTGGAGAAAATTTCTTTAGTGGTGCCCGTTTCGACGAGATAACCTTTGTGCAGGACGCCAATTCTATCAGAAATATATTTAACCATGCTCAAATCGTGCGCGATAAAAAGATACGCGCATTTAGTTTCGTCTTGAATGTCTTTCATGAGGTTGACGACTTGCGCTTGAATCGAAACGTCCAAAGCTGAAATGCACTCATCAGCGATAATAAGTTTCGGATTCATAACGAGGGCGCGAGCAATCCCGACACGTTGACGTTGCCCGCCCGAAAATTGTTGTGGATAACGTTCGGCGTGCGCGGGCGATAAGCCGACTTTCTTTAAAATCTCGGCGATAATTTCGTTGCGCTGTTTAGGCGTCGAGTAAAGTTTATGAATGTCGAGCCCTTCGCCGATAATGTCGCCAATTTTTTTACGCGGATTCAAACTCGACATTGGGTCTTGGAAAATCATCTGCATATTTTTACGGAGCCTGCGCCGAATTTTATTGCTGAGTTCGCCGGAAATTTTATCGCGGTTAAAAATAATTTCGCCGCCGGTTGGGTCGTAAAGCCGAATGATACTGCGCCCGATTGTAGTTTTGCCGCTACCGGATTCGCCGACAAGTCCGTAAGTTTCGCCGGGATAAATTTCAAACGAAACGCCGTTGACAGCCTTAACCGTAAAACTGCGCGAGATTTTAAAATGCTGTTGGAGATTTTTTACCTTAAGCAGAGGCTCAATCATAATGCGCCGCCCTCCTCGAACGTTCCAAGCGCGATTTTAATTCGGGAGGCAATTCGACTTTGGGCGCGTCGGGATGTAACAGCCACGTCGCCGCCGAATGCGTCTCCGAAATTTTGAACATGGGCGGTTCGGCTCGTTCGTCGATTTTCATCGAAAATTTATTCCGCGCAGAAAATGCATCGCCCTTCGGCTCGTGTAAAAGATTCGGCGGACTGCCCGGTATCGAGTACAATCTATCGTCGTCGGTTTCCAAGTCGGGCATGGCTGATAATAAGCCCCAAGTGTACGGGTGGCGCGGGTCGTAAAAAATTTCCTCAACCGTCCCGAACTCAATAATCTTGCCCGCGTACATGACGTTGACATAATCGGCAACTTTCGCAACGACGCCCAAGTCATGCGTGATATAAATTACCGACAAGCCCATCTGCGCTTGAATGTCCTTAATCAAATTTAAAATGCGAGCTTGAACCGTCACGTCGAGGGCAGTCGTCGGCTCGTCGCAAATTAAAATTCTCGGCTCGCAAGATAATGCTATCGCTATAACAACACGTTGACGCATTCCGCCCGAAAGTTGGTGCGGATAATTTTCTATGCGCTTTTCGGCGTCGACAATCCCAACCAAATTTAAAAGTTCAACTGCGCGGCGTTCGGCATCTTCTTTGGAAATTTTTTTATGAAGAAACATTCCCTCCGTGATTTGGTCGCCGATTGTCATTGTCGGATCGAGGCTCGTCATCGGGTCTTGAAATACCATTGCGATTCGCCGCCCGTTAATTTTTTGGCGTAAATCTTTTTTGCTCATCTTGAGGAGGTCAACGCCGTTATAAATAATTTCGCCGCTGTTGATAATGCTGTTTGCGTCGAGTAGCCCTGTAACTGCTTTCATCGTAACAGACTTGCCCGAACCGCTCTCGCCGACAAGCGCAACCGTCTTGCCGAGCGGCAAATCAAAATCAACACCGCGTATCGCGTGAATATCGCCCGCATTCGTTCGGAACGTCACATCCAGATTTTTTATCGTAAGAATTTTTTCCATTACATATCCTCAAGTTTCGGGGCTAATGCCTCGCGGAAGCCATCGCCTATCAAGTTGAAACCTAACATTAAAATTGCCAGCACACATATCGGCGGCAAGATTTGATACGGCAGAATTGTGACGTTGCCGAAGCCCGCCTCTATCAGCGAACCGATTGAACATTGCGGCAAAACTATCCCGACGCCTACGAAACTTAAAAATGCCTCCGTGAATATCGCAACCGGTATCGAGAACATTACTTGCGTGATTATCGGTCCGATTGTATTCGGGAGGATTTGTTTAAAGATTATGTGAAAGCTCCCCGCGCCGAGCGTCCGACTTGCTAAAACGTATTCGCGCTCCTTTAACTTTAAACATTCTGCGCGGGCGATTTTGCTCATGCCAATCCATTCAGTGATAAGCAGCGACGCGATAACCAACCCGATTCCTTTCTCCATAAAAATTGCCAGAATCGAAATGATAACCAACGTCGGGATTGAGCCAGCAATTTCAATGAAACGTTGCAGAACATTATCGACATTGCCGCCGAAGAATCCGGAAATTAATCCGTAACTCGTGCCAATCAACATGTCAATAAAAATCGCCACGAACGCAATTATCAGCGAGACGCGAGCACCTTGCCAAGTCCTAGTCCATAAGTCGCGCCCCATATCGTCCGTGCCAAATAAAAATGTCCTGTCCGAAAATAAATTCTGCGCGGAACCTGCAACTTGCGGCGATAAACTTTTGGCAGTAATTTCCTTACCCGCCGAGTCCGTCACAGAAATAATTTCTTGGTAGCTGTAAGTGCTGACAATCGGCGCGAAAACCGCAAAAATAATTATCAACGTCACCAAAAATAATCCCGTGACTGCAAACTTATTGCGGAAGAAATGAACGGCGACGCCCTTCCAATAACCCTGCGCGGCAAAATTTTCGTCAACAGTTATATCGCGGTCGGTAATAAATTCAAAATCATCTTGTTGCGGCGTGTACATGCTCAACCTTCCTTCGTCGCCAAACGGATTCGCGGGTCGATTATCCCGTATAAAATGTCCAGCGCGAGCATGACGCCGATATATAACGCCGAGAAAACTATCCCCAACGCCAAAACATAATTGTAATCGACGCCCTGCCCCGCTATCGCGTCAACCATCAGCTTGCCGACGCCGTTTATCCCGTAAATTTTTTCTATAACCATCGCGCCCGTCAGTAAGTCGACAACCAGCGGCGCAATTACCGTAACGATTGGTATCAACGCATTGCGCAGGACGTGCTTACGAATCAGTTCAAAGCCGTAAAGTCCCTTCGCCTCCGCTAACTTTACATAATCGCTGTTGAGGACTTCAATCATCTCGTTGCGCGTGAACCGTGCTATCGTCGAAATCGCGAACAAACTCAGCGATAACATCGGCATGACTGCCGACATTAAAAAGTTTGCAGGGTCGAAGAAATACGGGAAGAACGGAATTTTATACGAGAAAAAATACTGCAGGAAAATCATAAATACATACGACGGAATGCACACGCCTAAAATTGATACGACTGTACATAAGCCGTCAAGAAATTTCCCGCGATTGAGAGCCGCGACAATTCCTATCGCCAGCCCGACCACCGTTCCAAATAATATCGACAGCACGCCGATTTTAAACGAATTAACCAAGCACGCCGTCAGTATCGGTTTAATTGGTGCGCCGTTGTAAAGCGAAGTTCCGTTGCCAAAACTCCCGCTCGCCAACATCGACATATAATTTACGAATTGCTCCAATATCGGCTTATTGAGTCCCAACTCCTCGCGCTTCTGCAAAATCATTTCCGCGCTCATGCGTTCAACTGGGAACGGATCCCCCGGCATTATCCTAATCAGCACGAACAACACAAAGATTATCGCCAGCAACGTCAACGCCGACATTAAAATTCTTTTGGTTATGTAGCGTGTCATTGGATCTTGACGTTCTTAAAGACGCGGTCGATACCAGCCGCATGGAATTCAATCCCCGTGACGTTCGGCGAAATCAAAACCGCATTGGCATCGGTGTAAAGCGGCGCGATAACTGCATTCTCAAGCAAAATTTTTTCAGCGTCGTACATTGCATTCCAACGAGCTTCATAATCGGCGGCAAAAGCTCCCGTCGTGCAATCGGTTATAATTTTGTCGTAATCGGCGTTGCTCCAATGCTCGGCAATTTCACAACCCTCCGTCGTCCACAACGTCAGGAAAGTCATCGGGTCGTTATAATCGGGCGTCCAATCAACCAACGCAATATCGTAACTGTTCGAGGTCACGTTGCTGAGATATTCGGCTTTGGGCATCGGTTGCAGATTAATCGTCACGCCCGGCAAATTTTCTTCGACTTGCGACTTAACAGCCTGCACAACTTTTGTAGCACTCTCGCCGTCGTTGGAGTAAATCAAATTCAGTGCGAAGCTGTCCTTACCGAGTTCACTCTTAGCAGTTTCCAAATATTGGCGAGCCTTATCGACGTTGAAACTTACATACTCGGCGAATTGCTTTTGGTCTTCCGCGAAATATTTACCGGTCTTGGCATTGGGCGCGAACTCGACGGGGACAGCAGTATAAGTAGCCTTCGCGCCGTTCATAACGAAATTATCGACGATTGACTCGCGGTCAACGGCATTGGCAAGCGCGAGCCTCAAATTAACATTGGCAAGCGCGCCCGCATGATGATTTTTAGCGTCTTGGTTGAACGACAGGTAATAAAGATAGCCCGATGAAAACGTATGCAAATTCTTGGAAAGTTCAGCGTCGCCCTCGACGTGCGCAACTTGATTGCCACTGATATTTACAACGTTCAGCGTGCCGTTTTTAAAGGAAGTCAGTGCGTTATCGGACGAGGAAACAACTTGATATTGGAAGCCGTCAACGCTAACCTGCGCGGCGTTCCAGTAAGAATCATTTTTCTTAAGTTGAATGTTCGCGGTACCGGGAATGTAGCTCGTCAAAGCAAAAGCTCCGTTCGATAAAAAAGTTTCGGGGCTCGTGCCGTAACTGCCAGCCTCAACGGAGTTATAAAATTTTTCGTTAATCGGATAGAAAGTCGGGAACGCCATAAGCGACAAGAAAAACGGAACCGGCGCATCAAGTTCCGCGACAAAAGTTTTAGAATCGGGCGCGGATACTCCTAAAGTTTTCGGGTCGGCTCCTTTGATAACAGCGTCGGCATTTTTAACGCAAGCAACCGTGTTGCCCATTACGTAAGAATATTCCTCAGCCTTTTGACAGTGACGACGCCACGCAAATACAAAATCCTCCGCCGTGACATCATCGCCATTAGCCCATTTAGCGTCGCGCAGGTGGAAAGTGTAAGTCTTGCCGTCCTCTGAAACGTCATAACTCTCGGCGAGCGCGGGAATAGCCTTGCCTTCGGTGTCGAGTTGCATTAAGCCATCGATACAATCAGCGATAACCTCGAACGAAACGGAATCGGTAGCCTGCGCGGAGTCAAGCGATACGACATTGGAGCCGAGCATGACGTTCAATTTACCGTCGCCGCCGCCCGATTCTTCGCCGCAACCCGTAAATATCAGCGACATTATCATCAGCGCCGCCATTAAAATTTTTTTCATCTTACAATCCCCTCTTCAATGTAAAAATGCTGATAATCTTTTTCGTTGTCCCAATCGCCGCCCCATTCAAAACCGTGCGCCTTGAACAACTTGCAACATAAATCATCCGACTCGATCTTATAAGGATAATTTTTATCGCGGTCTTCATACTCAGCGGAATTGTCGGGCGCGATAATTTTTTTGCCGTCAACAGCTTTGATATAAGGATTGTACAGCGGATTAATGTCGACAGCCATGCCGTAGCCGTGCAAAGAAATTCTGTTTGTGTGGGAGACGTAGCGGAAATTGAAACACGAAGAATTATTATCGCGCATGGAAAGTTCGTCGTCGGCGTCGTACTCGTCAATCAGCCGAATCTTTTCAATCGGATAATTCTCCGCGTAAAGTTCCTTGAAAATACTAATCAGCGGCTCGGCAATTCTGACGTTACAAATAATTTCGCCCGTCAACGTCGCGCCGCTCAAATCCTTATGCAAGACACGCAGATAACGTAAATCGCTCAATAGTATCGGGCAATTTTTTTTGTAAGACTTGCCGTCAATCCTCGCGAAAATTTCTGCGTCAATCTCGGAAATGCAAAATGCCTTATCCAAAAATCTATCGCCTCCTGAAAATTTTCTGGTATAATAGCAAAGCCTTTAAAGTAATGTCAAGATTAGGAGCCGGTAAGTTGGATAAAGAATTCCAAAACATAATTGGCGACGACGGAATAAAAGTGCCGGGGCTCGGTCTCATAATCTACAAGGACGGCAAAGAAATTTATTCAAAGTTTCTCGGTCGGCGCGTCATCGAAACTAATCAGCCCGTCACGCGCCATACAAAATTTCGAGCCGCCTCCGTTTCTAAAATGTTTACCGTCTTCAGCCTCCTGCAACTCGCTGAACAAAATAAAATTTCTCTCGACGCCGACGTCAGCGAATATCTCGGCTTTGAACTGCGCAACCCTAACTTTCCACAAAAAAAAATTACCGTCCGCATGTTGGCAAGTCATACCTCTACATTGCGCGACGGCAAAATTTACAGCATTCCGCCCGATGTCAGCGTTAAAGAATTTTTTGCGCCCGACGGTCGCTATTGGGAAGGCGGTGCTCACTTCGACAAGCGCGACGATTATTTTGCTTACTGCAATTTAAATTACGGTTTGCTCGGCACGATTATCGAAGCTGTCACGGGCGAACGCTTTGACATTTACCAGAAAAAAAATATCCTCAGCCAACTCGACACCCGCGCAGATTATGTGCCTGCTAATCTCAGCCGCGCAGATTTTAATCAACTCGGAACCATTTATCAGAAAAAAAATCCCAACGGTTTTTGGAATGAGTTCGGGGCTTGGTACGGCAAGGCGGATGATTTTCGCGGCATTCAACCTCCCAAAGATACGTTGTCGCTCCAAAATCCCTACGACGAAACTTTTCAGCACGTGTACAATCTAAAAAATTACCGCGCAGGCATCAACGCTACAATTTTTTCTCCGCAAGGCGGGCTTAGAATTTCTTTCGAGGAACTCGCGCACGCTTTGGAATTCCTCATGAACGGCGGAACTTTTCGCGGTAAAAAAATTTTGAGTAAAGAATCCGTTGAGACTATACTTAAGCCTCATTGGATTTACGACGGCAATAACGGCGACACTTACGGCGGCGCAATTCAAAATTACGGCTTAGGAGTTTATAAAATTCGCGAAAATCTCATCGGACATTCGGGCGTTGCCTTCGGTATGATTGCGGGATTATTTTTCATCCCGAATACTAAAACTGGTTTCGTCTACATGATGAACGGCACCGCCATCGACGAAGATAACGACCCTCGCGCTAACTGCGGTTATGTCTACGTTTGGGAAAATTTAATCATCAATGCTTTTCTCAATGTAATTTCTACTTAAGTGAATATCTCCAGCGCAGATAAAGCAATGTCGAATACGGCACGAGTTTACTTATTTTTTCAAAGTCGCCGACCTTCAACGCCGCCCGTACTGTACTTGCACTTATCGGCTCGCCCGTCGTCATCTGACTTTTTACCTTGTCCAAATCAAAATCGCAAGCCTCTAACGTCTCGCGAAGTTTTTCTGTGCTTATCGCCTTATCTCCAAATGTTTTACGCGGTATTTCACAGAAATCCACTCCGTAGAGCGGCAAAATTTTTTTCATCGTCTCGTTATATTGGCGCGTGACATTATCTTTAGGCTCCTCGCCCGCAAATCTTATCGTTATCCCAAGCGTCGGCGCAATTTCTTTGCCGAATATTTCTACGTCCTCG
>CAJOHN010000035.1 GCA_905234235.1 uncultured Selenomonadaceae bacterium | reverse complement strand
GCTAAAATTGGAATTGCGAAGCCGAAAATATTTATTCCGGTATTTCCTGGCACGAATTGCGAGTATGATTCTGCAAAAGTTTGGCAAAAAGCTGGCGGCGAGCCTGAAATTTTTATCGTTCGGAACTTAACACCTGCTGCAGTCGAGGAAAGTATTGCTGAAATGGCAAAAAAAATTCGTTCCGCGCAGATAATTATGCTTCCAGGCGGATTTAGTGGCGGCGATGAGCCTGACGGGTCGGGAAAATTCATAGCGGCGACGTTTCGGAATAAAAAAATCGCGGAAGAAGTTATGAAACTCCTACGCGAGCGTGACGGCTTAATTTTGGGCATTTGCAACGGATTTCAAGCGTTAATTAAGCTCGGATTGCTGCCATACGGCGAAATTCGCGATTTAGAAGAAGATTCTCCTACATTAACGCACAATTCACTGGGTCGGCACGTGAGCCAATACGTTTTTACTCGAATTTCGAGCAATTTATCGCCGTGGTTGGCAAAAAATAAGGTCGGAGACGTTCATTCAATCCCGGTAAGTCACGGCGAGGGCAGATTTGTAGCCAGCGATGCTTGGTTGAAGAAATTATTGGCGAACGGGCAAATTGCGACGCAATATGTTGACTTAGACGGCACTCCTACTGATAAAATACCGTTTAATCCGAACGGTTCGGCATGGGCGATTGAAGGAATTACCGACGCGAGCGGAAAAATCTTTGGAAAAATGGGACATTCGGAGCGAATCGGCGATTTTGTAGCTAAAAATATCATTGGCGATAAGAATCAGCTTATTTTCGAGGCTGGAGTTGAATATTTTGCTTGAGGTGATAGTATGATTTACAAAAAAAATTGAGGTTGACGGCGTGAAAATCTTTTATCGCGAGTCCGGAACGGTCGATAAGCCGACTATGATTCTTTTTCACGGCTTTCCGTCATCAAGTCACATGTTCCGCGATTTAATTCCGCTCCTCGAAGACGATTTTCATCTGATTGCGCCCGATTATCCCGGATTTGGTCAATCTGATATTCCGTCGCGTGAAAATTTCGCTTATACATTCGATAATCTCGCAAATGTCATTGAAAAATTCATTAATCAGCTCGGAATCGACAAATTTTTTATGTATGTCTTCGATTACGGCGCGCCGATTGGTTTTCGTATCGCTGCAAAGAATCCGCAGAAGATCTTGGGAATAATCAGCCAAAACGGCAATGTTTATTCGGAAGGATTAGGTAAAAAATGGGCGGCACGCGCTGAATATTGGAAAAATCCGACGCCTGAACTCCGCGAACAGTATAAATCGGCATTTGCGCCCGAAACTATCATCGGACAATATACTTTCGGCACTCCTGAAGGTTCAATTTCGCCAGACGGATACTCTTTGGATATTTTTTACACGCACAGAGCAGGTTACGATGAAATTCGGTCCGATTTAATCTTCGATTATCAAAATAATGTTGCTCTGTATCCGATTTTCCAGAAATATTTGCGCGAATATCAACCGAAATTGCTTGCAGTATGGGGAAAACACGACCCGTCGTTCATTTGGCAAGGTGCGGAGGCTTTTAAGAAAGATTTACCTAATGCGAATATAAATTTCGTTGATAGCGGGCATTTCGCGCTTGAAAGTCACTGTAAAGAAATTTCGACGCTGATTAAAGAATTTTTCTTGGAGAATTGCCATGAATAATAAATTTTACGTGGCGGCGTGCGCTTTTACTGAAGATTATCCTGCGCTGAGCCAAAAAATTCAAAATTACCTTCGCGAACGGTTTAATATGCCGATAATCCGCTGTTGCGTGGCGAATTACAGAGTTAAAGATTGTGATACGCGAGTTGCGGAGTGGTATCAGCCGGAATGGCGTAAAGTTAAGCATTACGAGAAATTTCCTGCCGGAAGTACGTTAATTTCGATTTGCCATAACTGTTCGGCGATATATGAGGAAAGTCGTCCCGAAATTCAGCGCGAATCGATTTGGGAGTTCATTTTAGGCGATAAAAGCTTTAAATATCCGAATTTTGGCGGCGAAACGGTCACGATTCAAGATTGTTGGCGGTCGAAGGAAAATTTTTCGGAGCAAGAGGCAGTTCGCGAACTTTTGAGGCGCATGAACTTTAAAGTCGTCGAACTTCCCGAAAATCACGAGCAAACTAAGTTTTGCGGCATATCTTTATATCAACCGCAACCGCCGCGCAATCCTAAACTTGCCCCGCGCAGATTTTTATACGGCGCACAAGGATTATTCCAACCGAATACCGACGAACAGAAAAAATTGCTCATGCAAGAGCACTGCGCCCAAATTCCGACGGAAAAAGTCGTTGCCTATTGCCATTATTGTATTCGCGGATTAAAATTAGGCGGCAAAAAGGCATTTCACTTGGCGGAATTGTTATTCGAGGAGAGTGGACGACATTAATTTTAAAGAGTTGGAGTGTACGGACAAGGAAGTTTTTGATGAGTATTTTGGCTCGCGATATTGCGAAAATGCCGAGTACACCTTCACGAATCTCTACATGTGGCGCGAGATGTTGAACTTGCAATGGGCGGTCGATGACGACGTTCTCTATATTTTTTCTTCAAACGAAGAAACTTTTGCGGCGTGGCAACCAATCGGCTCGCAAGACAAAATGCATGACGCCATTACAAAAATTTTGCAGACGGCTGAGCAACTGCGCGGTGGGAAAGAATTTATGTTCGTTGTAGTGGAGAAAATCTTTGCTGACGAGCTGGAAAAGTATCCAAACGCGAAATTTAACATCACAGCCGACCGCGATAACTTCGATTACGTGTATCTGGCGCAGGATTTGATTAATCTCTCCGGCAGAAAATTTCACGGCAAGAAAAATCATCTCAATGCCTTCAAAAAAGAGTATCCCGACGCGAAATATTTACCGATAACCGAAGAAATTATTCCGAAGTGCCGCGAAGAATTAAATCTTTGGTATAAGGAACACAAACGCGCCAATCCCGACGATCCGTTTATCGGCTACGAACAGGCGGCGATTCACGAGATATTTGACCACTTCGACGCTTTCAAGCTTAAGGGCGGTGCGATTTTGATTGATAATCGGGTTGTGGCGTTCACATTCGGCGAAAAATTGAATTCAGACACGGCAGTTATCCACGTAGAGAAGGCTGACCCGACAGTTCGCGGGATTTATGTAGCGATTAATCAAGCTTTCGTAGAAAACGAGTGGTCGGACATGATTTATATCAACCGCGAAGAGGATATGGGCATTGACGGCTTGCGACAAGCTAAAGAATCTTACCGCCCGATAAAAATGATTGAAAAATTCAACGCGACGCTTGCTTAACATAAAAAAATTAAGCCCCGACATAATGTCGAGGCATTTTTCATTATAAACGGATTGATTTTAAGCTTTAACAACGCCGATTCGTTTTTGAATATTGTTGCCGTTTAAAATCTCGTCGACCATCGCAATCGCATAATCCGCGTAACTGATAACACTTTCGCCCGCAGAGTTCAACGTTAATTCTTCGCCGCCGACAAGATATTTACCCGTGCGTTCGCCGTCAGCTTGAAAATCACACGCGGGGCTGATAAACGTCCATTTAACATCGTCGCGCTTACGAAGTTCAGCGAGAGCCTTAGCCTGCGCCGCCGCCAACGGTTTAAAAATGTCGGGAAAGTCCGGAGCGTCCATAACCTGCGCGGTATGTTCGGGATTTGTGTATAAACTGCCCGCCCCGCCGACAATCAACAAGCGAATATCGGTTCCGCTGAGAATGTCGCACAAATGTTTGAGCGTAGCGGAATGTTGAGGCAAAGTTTCGGGTTGGAACGTGCCGAATGCGTCAACAACTGCATCGAATTCTTTTAAATCGTCCGTCTTCAAGTCGAAAATATCTTTGACGACAACTTTTTTTGCGCCGTCGACGACTTGCCCTTTCCGTCTGACAAAAGCCGTGACTTCAAGCCCGCGACTCGCCGCCTCCACGACGATTTTTCTGCCCGCCTTACCTGCCGCCGCCACTACCGCAATTTTCATATCAGAATTCCTCCTGCTCAGTTGCTTTTAACCATTGCAGCCGCGATTGCCGCACCAAGTCCCGAACCGCCGTTATCGAGAATCGTATCAACCTGCGCGGCGTCCTCGCCCAAAAGTTCGCCCATCGCTTTGATAATATTTTCCTTAGCAAGCGGCATTTTCTCATAAACAGAGCCGTCAACTGCGACGTGTTGCTTTTGAATCTTGCCGGAGCCTGCGCGTTGCCAGACGATCGCCACGAACGACGACGCAACCAATCTCGCCGAACGAATTACGATAGCTGAAGCAAGCTCACGAACTTCCTTAACGTCGTCAAAGTCAAGCTCGCGTCCGACTTTCGCCATGATAATATCGCTGGCTTTGGTGAGATTCGGCGACTCGTCAAGAATCATCATCGACATATCAATCGAAGTCAAGCCGTAGTGTTTGCCCTTTTCATTCAAAAGTTCCGCAATCGCCATGCCCAAAAGTTCGCCCATGTAACGACCCGAAACCATTTTCTCAAAACGTTGTTCGCCGGGCTTTTCGGAACGTTCATCGTATTCTTTATCAAAACGATTCGGCATGAGTTTCATGAAGTTGCCGCATTCCAAGTTAAGAATCATGCCGCCAGAACCAAAACAATTCGCGTCGTGAATGCTCGGCTCCAAGTAGCAAGTGTTGTGCCCCGTTGCGTAAATCGAGCCAACAAAAGTGTCGGGCGTCTTGTAAGCCGCGCTCAAAAGTACCGCAACCGTATCGTTCAAAACTGCAACCGGCTCAATATTATCCGCGCCACGACGTTTCAAAGCCTCAACAAGTAAATCGTTGGCAACTTCGCCCTCTACACCCTGCGTTGCAAATTCTTTTGTCCAGATAATCAGCCGTGCATTGTAAATATTATCCTGCGTCGACGGGAATGAAAACGTATGCCCTAAATAAAATTTCTTGTCGCGTTCGCCGTCAACCGCCTCGTCAACCAACTCCGCGATAAAATCAAACATCTGCTCGGCAGTGGCGTCTTTGCAAATGTAATCGTATTGCCCCGCGACAATCAGCGGACGACCAACGCGCTTGATAATTTCAAACTTGCCGTCGCCGTCGAGACGAATGCGCGAGACACGAACATTGGTGCCGCCGAAGTCCAACGCCAAATATTCGCCGGTTTCTTTGCCGCTGGGAAGTCCGACGTAAGATTTAAGCATACGCATCGAAGAAAGTTCCACGTCGCGCAGTCCCAGTTGCAAATCTTGACGGAATGACGCCGCAATTTCTTGGAGACGTTCGCTGTCGAGTTCAAACTCCGCCTTGATTGCCTTGAATTGTTCCTCGTTAAATGCCATTAAAAATTCCCCCTTAAAACTCAAAAAAATTCCCACGCACCGATTATAACACATATCAAAAAAATTTTTCAATCGCCGCCGCCACGCCGTCATTATCATTATCAAGCGTCACGAAGTCGGCGATTTTTTTTATTTCCTCCGAAGCATTCCCCATCGCGACTCCGACGCCCGCCGTTTGTAAAATTTCAGTATCGTTAGGCGCGTCACCAACCGCAACGGTCTCGGTAATGTCAAGCTTAAGATAATCGCACAACTCGCGCAAGCCCGAACCTTTAGTAACGTTCGCGGGTGACATTTCCAAGTTAAAAGCCTCAGCGAAACTCATCGACAAGTTCAGAGGTTTAATGCGGGCGAAATTTTTATCGCGAGAATTTTTACTGCGGTGATAAAGATTAACTTTGATAACTTCGCCGGGATGGGCGCGGACAAATTCCTTGCAGTCGTCACAACGCACGCAAATTCTGTCGAACATGCTCTGATAAATTCCCATGTCGAACGCCGCCATATTTTGAATATCTTCCTCGCGGGCAATGGAATTTCTAATCGTGTGCAGATGAATCATCGCGCGTTCCTCAAGCCCGAAGTCAATCAGCTTGAAAATAATTTCCTCGTCGAGCCCGTGAACTTTAATCGGCGTGTCGTTAATAAAATCAAAAATCATGCCGCCGCTGATTAAAATCCCGTAGTGCATTCCCTTAAAGTCTTCGCGATAATCGGCAAGCTCGGCAAGGTTGCGCCCCGTTCCAACGACGACATAAACGCCGCGCAGAATCAGTTCGCTAATGGCGGCTTTGGTTCGCGGAGAAATTTTTTTCTGCGAATTTAAAACCGTGCCGTCCATATCGAGAGCAATTAATTTGTATCCCATATCGTCACCTCAATCAAAAATTTTATTCGGCGAGCTTAAAGCGTGCGTCGCATTCAAAAGTTCTCTGCCAAGGAAAACGGAATTGCAAATCTTCAAGCCGCCAATGTTTTGGTAAGCGCAAGTTAGAATTGGCAAAGGCGGACATTTTTTCATTCAAAAGTTTTTCGAGCGACGGAAGTTTTTCTTTTAAGTCGGAAGGATTGCCCTCGCCCGCAATGCCGTAACTCGCGCCGACAATTTCTTGACGAACATTAGCTTGATAAGCCCAATCATCGAGGTAGCGCGTGATTAAAAGTTCGGCAACGTCTTTATCGTCCATGAACTTAGTTAAAACTCCCGCGCCGATAAGAAAGCCGCTCGAATTAGTCGCAGTATTCCAGCCGCCGTAAGCCCGAATCTTGAACTGCAAATTATCGCGCTTGAGTTGTTTCATCAACGCATTGTCGGCACCGTTAGCAAAGGAAACATCGGCTATTGCAACGGGATAACCTTTATCCAAAAATTTTTTCACGGGCTTAATAAAAGTTTTCAAATCGCTACGCAGGCGGAGTTTATTTTTCTTGGCAACAGCCGCCTCGAAAGTTTTACCGTTTTCGCGAGTGTTGACGGCAAGGACAAGGTCGGCACGTTCGTGAGCAGGAATTTTCAGTCCGCCAGCCGCAATTATCGCCGCGTCAATCGAAATGCCAATTGGCTCGTTGCAGTAAGAGGGAAAAGTATCCGCTCCGTCGCCCTCGTTGTACATAACCGACACAAACGGCGTGACTTTGCGACTGTTATTAATGGCGCGCGCAATCATCAACATTCCGAGTTCATCCGCGCCCGACGTAACTTGAAAAACTGTCTTGCCCAAATCAGCACCAAGTTCCGTCAAGTGGCGGCTTTCACGATGAGTTTGCGAATATCTTGCGCTATCGTCACAGCCGAGCAAAAAATAATTAAAGACACCTGCGCGGGCGTATTCGATAAAAAGTTCATTGGCGTCAGAATTTTTGGCACGGCGCATAAACCAATCGTCGAGATATTCTTTGGGAATTTCAGCTTCCAATTTCTTCAACGCCTGCTTGTCACCGCCGGAAAGTTTTTCAAGTTCCTGCTTATCGAGGAGCACCGTATAATTGAAAATCGTCGCGCCGTAGGTTTTATAATAATCTGGCTCGGCACTGGCATTGCTTCCCGAACGAGGCGTACGCATAATCGTCCCGAACGCATAAATCGGCAGGTAAGGAAATTTTTCGTGGAAAGTTTTAAAATTCTCTGCGCGGGTTAAAATTTCTTCGGCGGTTAAGTCGTGAGTGCGCGAGGCTATCAAACTGCCGTAAAGCATGGCGTCGGTAGAAATAACGGCACTGTCGGCAATGGGTGCGTTTTCTTCCAGCCAAGCCCAAAATTTATCAGGGTCGCCGGCAAATTTTTTTGAGCCGATAAGTTCAGCGGGCGGCGTCAAAATTTCGTAGCCGAGTTTCTCCGCGACTTGAACAACTTGATAAAAATTCACAGGGCGATTGTCTATCGGCACATATAAAATCTTCTTGGACTGCGCGGACGCCGTCGAAGTAAAAATCATCAAAGCCATAAGCAGAAAAAATATTCGTCTCATCAAAATTGCCTCCAAAAGTTTTTCGGGCATTGTATCAAAATTTTTTGAAAGTGCCAAAGGAAATTTATTGACTTTAAGGCTGTTCTAAACTAAAATTAGCGGCGGAGGTGGGTTAAGAATGTTAGATAAAAAATTAGACCCTGAACAAGCCAGAAAGGTTCAAGAATCAAAGTGGTATCCGAAGTATCACGTCGCGCCGCCGGTTGGTTGGCTCAATGACCCGAACGGTTTCTCGTATTACAAGGGCGAGTATCACATCTTCTATCAGTATCATCCGTATTCCGTGAACTGGGGTCCCATGCACTGGGGACATTCCACGAGTAAGGATCTCTGCCACTGGGAACATCAACCGATCGCTATTACTCCCGGCGCATTCTCCGAAGGTCATGAATGGTACGACTGGGACGGTTGCTTCAGCGGTTGCGGCTACGAGTTTGAAGGCAAACTTTGGCTGATGTACACCTCGCAAAGATTCAACGGTGAGGGCGGCGTCAATTCTTCCGCCAATCCTTCCGGCTACAATCCTTCCGGCAGTGCTGGCGGCGGCAACGTTACCGAGCGTCAGTGCTTCGCTTATTCCGAAGACGGCATCAACTTCACGAAGTACGAAAAGAACCCCGTCATCGACATTCCGAACGATCATCCGATTATCGCTAACATCGACTTCCGCGATCCTAAGATTTGGGATCATAACGGCAAATATTATTGCGTAATTGGTAACAGAATCCGCGACCGCTCCCGTACGCAAATCGTCCTGTTCGAGTCCGATAACTTCTTCGATTGGACATTTAAATCCGTCGTCGCCATTTCTAAGCCCGATTACTCCGAAGGCACCATGTGGGAATGCCCGGGCTTTGCGCAATGATCACTTCGCCGCAACACGTCCCCTACAAAGGCTACATGTTCCACAACATTCACCAAGCCGGTTACATGGTCGGTACTCTCGATTACGATCAGGGCGTATTCTATCGCGGCGATTTCTTCACGTTCGATCACGGCTTCGACTTCTACGCAACTACAATGATGAAGAATCCCGAAGGTCGTTACTTCATTATTGCTTGGTTGGCGGCGTGGCAAAGTCCCTTCCCCGAACAAGCCGACGGTTGGGCAACCATGCTTACCATTCCGCGTGAGCTTGTCTTCAAAAACGACAGAGTTTATACCATTCCGCCGAAAGAACTCGAATGCATGCGCGGCGAAGGCGTTCACTACAAAGATCTTGTGCTCGATAAAGAAACGCAACTTGACGGCGTTAAAGGTACTTGCGGCGAATTGCTCTTTGATGTTGACGTCAACGCTTCCGGCAACAGCTTTGAGTTTGATCTCTTCAGCAGCGACAAAGAGAAAACTTTCGTCAAATATTATCTCGAAGAGGGCAAACCTGTCCTTGAACTTAACCGCGACCAGACGATTGAGGGCGGTAAAGGCGTTCGCAAAGTCATTCTGCAACCCTTCGACGGTATCCTCAAGTTCCAAATCTTCCTCGACAAGTCCGCGATCGAAATTTTCATCAACGACGGTTGCGAAGTCATGACGACGCGCGTTTATCCGCAGGATGGCTCCGACAATATCGTCTTCATTCCGCAGGCTGAAAAATTCGTCATCAAATCTCTCGACTACTACGCATTCTAATCAACAACTTTGCAACAAAAAAACCGCTCCGAACGTTGGGGCGGTTATTTTTTTATTGACATTCCTAGCTTTTCATCGATTCGAGAGCTTTACCGGTTCCGAGAGCCACGCAACTTAACGGGTCGTCGGCAAGCATCGCGGGGATATTCGTTTCCTTGCGAATTAAATCAGCCAAGCCGTAAAGCATTGCTCCGCCGCCGGTTAAAACTATCCCGTGATCCATAATGTCGGCGGCGAGTTCGGGCGGCGTGCGTTCCAAGACACTCTTGACACACGTAACAATACTCTCAACCGAATCATGCAAAGCTCCGGCAATTTCGTCCGATTCAACGGTAATATTTTTCGGCAAGCCGCTGATAACGTCGCGCCCGCGCACGCTGATAGTTTGTTTCCGCGCATGAGGATAAGCCGCGCCGACTTCGACTTTAATATTTTCAGCCGTGCGTTCGCCTATCATCAAGTTATATTCTTTTTTAATGTAAAAACCTATGTCGCTGTCGAACTTATCGCCCGCCACGCGCAAACTTTCGCCGACGACAATCCCGCCCAATGAAATAACCGCCACGTCGCAAGTGCCGCCGCCAATATCCACGACCATTGAACCCATAGGCTCAGAAATATCAATGCCCGCGCCCAATGCCGCCGCTATCGGCTCTTCGATAAGTTCAGTTTTTTTAGCTCCGGCTTGCTCCGCCGCCTCTTGCACTGCGCGTTTTTCAACGTCATTGACGCCCGTCGGCACGCAAATCATCACACGCGGACGAAATAAAAATGAACGCCCGATAACTTTCTCTAAGAAGTGGCGAATCATCGATTCAGTCATATCGTAATCGGCAATGACGCCGTCGCGTAGGGGACGTATCGCAACGATATTGCCGGGCGTGCGTCCTATCATATCGCGAGCCTCCGCGCCTATCGCTAAAATTTTGTCGCTATCCTTATCAAACGCAACCACCGACGGCTCACGCAAAACTATCCCCTTGCCCTTGACGTAGACCAAAATATTTGCCGTGCCTAAATCTATTCCAACGCTCATTGACATCCCAAAAAACAAATCGCAAAACTCCTTTCTGCCAACGCGCAAAAAATTTTCGACAAAACCGCGAGGATTTTATCATGCTTTATTTTCATTGACAAGCTTTTCAATTCCCTTGACGTAAGCGCGGCGGCAGTTTATTATTGCAATTAATTTCACTAACTGGAGGAAAAAATTTTGAGTAACATACCGAAGACATACGAGCCGCAACAATTCGAGAAAGAAATTTATGCGGCGTGGGAACGCGATAAAAATTTCCATACGACGGCAGAAGCGCAAGGCGAGCCGTTTTGCATAGTAATTCCGCCGCCCAACGTCACGGGGCAACTTCACATGGGGCACGCGCTCGACGAAACGTTACAGGATATTTTAATTCGTTGGCACCGCATGAAGGGCGATAATACTCTTTGGATGCCGGGCACTGACCACGCGGGAATTGCGACGCAAGCAAAAGTTGAAGAAAGTTTGCGCAGCGAAGGAACTAACCGCTACGAACTCGGACGCGAAAAATTTTTGGAACGTGTCTGGCAATGGAAAGAAACTTACGGCAACCGAATCAGCTATCAACTGCGGACGCTCGGTTCAAGTTGCGATTGGGAGCGCGAACGTTTCACGATGGATAAAGGCTGTTCGGCGGCTGTCAGAAAAGTTTTTGTTCAGCTTTACAACGAGGGTTTAATCTATCGCGGGCGTCGCATAACTAATTGGTGCCCGAAATGCAATACCGCACTTAGCGACATTGAAGTTGAGCACGAGACGGAAGCGGGACATCTTTGGCACATTCGCTACCCGTTCAAGGACGGCTCCGGTTATGTTGAAGTTGCGACAACGCGCCCCGAAACTATGCTCGGCGATACGGGCGTTGCGGTTCATCCCGACGACGAACGCTATAAAAATCTTGTCGGCAAAACTTTAATCCTGCCGCTCGTCAATCGCGAAATTCCTCTGTTTGCCGATTCTTACGTTGATAAAAATTTCGGTACCGGCGCGGTTAAAGTCACTCCCGCTCACGACCCGAACGATTTTGAAATGGGACTTCGCCACAATCTGGAGCAAGTCAAAGTTATCAACAACAATGGCACGATGACTGACGACGTTGGAAAATATTCGGGGCTTGACCGTTACGAATGCAGGAAAATTATTGTCGACGATTTGGAGGCGGGCGGTTATCTGGTTAAGGTTGAGAATCACGAACACGCCGTCGGGCACTGTCACCGTTGCCACACGACGATTGAGCCGCTTATCAGTAGTCAATGGTTTGTTAAAATGGAAACGCTCGCCGCGCCCGCGATTGAGGCTGTTAAGTCCGGCGCGTTGCAATTTGTTCCCGAACGTTTCACGAAGATTTATATTAACTGGTTGGAAAATATTCGCGACTGGTGCATAAGTCGGCAACTGTGGTGGGGACATCAAATCCCCGCGTGGTATTGCGACGATTGCGGCGAGATGATTGTTTCGGAATTTGACGTGGAAGAGTGCCCGCATTGTCACAGTAAAAATTTGCGGCGCGAGGAAGATGTTTTGGATACGTGGTTCAGTTCGGCGTTATGGCCTTTCTCGACGCTTGGCTATCCTGACGACACGCCCGAACTTAAAAAATTTTATCCGACGAGCGTTTTAGTTACGGGCTACGATATAATTTTCTTCTGGGTGTCGCGCATGGTTATGATGGGCATGAAGTTCAGAGGCGAAGTGCCCTTCCACAAAGTTTTTATTCACGGCTTAGTTCGCGACGAATTCGGACGCAAGATGTCAAAGAGTTTGAATAACGGCGTTGACCCCGTCGAAGTTATCGAGAAATACGGCGCGGACAGTCTGCGGTTTATGTTGGTAACCGGCAACACGCCCGGCAATGACTTAAGATTTTACTGGTCTAAGGTTGAATCTGCGCGGAACTTCGCGAATAAAATTTGGAATGCGTCGCGATTTCTGCTGATGAATTTGGAAGGCTTCGACAAAGATTTTAAACCTGCGCGGGAAGATTTAGAGCTTGCGGATAAATGGATTCTTCGCCGATTGGCTGACAGGATTGAAAACGTTACGAAAAATCTTGAACGCTTTGAACTCGGCGAGGCGGCGCGGCTTTTGTATGAATTTATTTGGTTTGAATTCTGCGATTATTACATTGAGCTGACGAAGGCGCGGCTGTACGGTTCGGACGTAAATAAAAAATCGACGGCATTATTCGTATTGGCGACGGTGCTCGAAAGCGCGTTGAGATTATTGCATCCGTTCATGCCGTTCCTTACCGAAGTCATACGCCAAAAACTTCCCAACGCCGAAGGCTCAATTATGCTCGCGCCTTACCCGACGACAGCTGAACTTAAAAATTTAATCGCGGAAGATGAAGGCATTGAAGACGCGGCGAACTTAATCCTTAACACGGTAAAAACAATCCGCAATTTGAAATCGGAACTCGGAATTGATTCACGTAAAAAAACTGCGGTCGTGTTGAAGGTTGCGGACAAAAAAATTTTGTCGGAGAATGTCGGCTATGTAAGTGCGCTGGCGTTCGCCGAGCCGATAACTTTTGCCGAAGAAAAACCTGCGCACGCGATGAGCGGCGTAATTGAGGGCGCGGAAATTTATTTGCCGTTGGAAGGTTTAATCGACACGGAAAAGGAAATCGCCCGCTTGACAAAAGAATTGGATAAACTTCGTAAGGGCGCGGCGTCGACTTCGGGCAAACTCAGTAACGAAAAATTTTTAAGCAAAGCTCCCGCCGAAGTCGTACAGGCTGAACGCGATAAACTTGCCGCCGTCAATGAAAAAATTTCGTCGTTGGAGCAGAGGATTAAACAGCTTGAAAACTTATAAGGACGCGCTGGAATATTTGGATTGGCTTTGTATATTCGGCGTCAAGGAAGGTTTGGAACGAATCACGGAGCTGGCAAATGCGCTCGGACAGCCGCAGAATTTTTATCGTACAGTTCACGTGACGGGCACCAACGGTAAAGGTTCTGTCTGCGCGATGCTCGCTGAAATGTTTAAGGCTTCGGGCTTGAAAGTCGGATTGTTTACGTCGCCGCACTTGGAAAGTTATTGCGAACGAATCAAAATTAATGGAGAAAATATTTCTGAAGAAGACTTCGCCGAGATGATTTTCCGCGTCAAAAATTGCAACGTCAACGCCACGCACTTTGAAGTTTTGACTGCCGCCGCTTTTGAATATTTTAAAGTTCGTGCGGTTGATGTGGCGGTTATCGAAGTCGGCTTGGGCGGGACGTTTGATTCGACGAACATAATCACACCTGAATTGTCGATTATCACGAACGTTGCGCTTGACCACGAAAATATTTTGGGCGACTTGAAAAATATCGCGTTGAACAAGGCGGGCATTATTAAAGAAAAAATTCCGGTTGTCACGGGCGCGGACGGTTTGCCGCTTGAAATTATTCGTGTCGTCGCCAAAGAAAAAAATTCTCCGCTCTATGAAGTATCGCCCTTGCCCATAAAAAATACCTATCAAGAGTTCAACACGGCGATAGCGATTAAGGCGGCAGAAATTTTGAAACTCGACAGTGCGGCGATTGAAACCGGTTTAGCTCATTTTGATTGGGCGGGACGTTTTGAAGTCGTCAAAAATTTTTCGGGCATCGTCGTGATTGACGGGGCGCATAATCCTCACGGGGCGGCGGCATTGCGTCAAAGTCTCGATAAAAATTTCCCAAGCGGCAAGAGAATTTGGTTGTTCGGCGCGTTGCGGGATAAGGATTTCAATTCCATGATAAAAATTTTGTTCCGCGCAGATGATTTTGTTATCGTGACGAAACCCAACTCCGAACGTGCCGCCTCGACTGAAACTTTATGCGCTTGTCTGCGTGAAAATAAAATTCCTTGCGCGGCGGTTGAGGATAATTTGGCGGCGGTTGACAGGTTGAAAAATTCTGTTGGCGACGTGAAAATTATTGCGGGCTCGTTGTATTTAATCGGCGCGGTTAGGAAATTTGTTATCGCTTAAGGGAGGAGGCGGGAGCTTGGACAGAGTCAGCGTATTTGCGCGGCGGCGACGAATAAAAAATCTGGAGGAGTGGACGCTTTACGCCATTTTGACGGAGGCATTTTTCCTTGCGCTCTCGCCGACTGTAGCCTCGACGGCGGTAGTCTTCGGCATGATGACGTGGTTCTTACGAAGTCGAATCGATACACATTACAAAATGCGGAGCTTGCCGTTCGACGTGCCCGTTGCGATTTTCTTACTGATAGGCGCGGCGAGTGTATTTCTATCATCTGCGCGGAGTTTGGAGCTGATTTATAATTATTGCTCGCTCGTGGGCGTCTACGGATTGACGTATCTAATCGTCGGGCAAACAATTCGCACGCCCGCGCAGATAAAATTAGTTGCGCAAGCGTTGTGCGCATCGGCTGTTTTGGTCGTGCTATGGGGATTTTTCCAATTTGTATTTGGCGTAGATATAGCCGATGTAAAGTGGACAGACCCCGAAGCCTTTCCCGAATTAAAGAAACGCATTTTCTCGACGCTGGAAAATCCGAACGTGTTGGCGGGTTATCTGGACATTTTTATCTGCTTGGCATTGGGACTTTTAACCAAAGTTGAACGACGCTCGCAGAAGATAATTTTAATCGGGATGATAGTAATGTTTGCCGCGTGTTTGGCGATGACTTACTCACGCGGGGCTTTTATCGCGATAGCGGTTGTCTTTGCGGTTTACGGCGTGTTAAAAGATTGGCGCGTGCTGATTTTATTTGCGGCAGTGACGGGGCTCCTTGCTTATTCCGATACAACTTTTACCAACAGAATTTTATCGGCGTTTACAATGGACGATTCGTCGGAGGGCGTGCGCGTTGGCATTTGGGTTAGTACAAGCGCGATGATTAGCGACCATCCTTTTGCGGGAATCGGTTGGGGAGCATATCAATACGTTTATCCGCAGTATAATTATTACGTCGCCGACCCGAACATTACGATTTATCACGCGCACAATATTTATCTGAATTACGCGGCGGAAGTCGGGATTGTCGGCGCATTGGCGTTCTTCTGGTATTTTTTTGGGACGATGTTTATTTCTTTTGGCGTAAGCGAGCGCGGTTTTGACAAGTGGCTTAACGAACATTTCAACAAAATTTTATCGTCGAGTACTTTTCTGCAGGAGCTTGCAAATATCGTTAATGAAAAGCTTGCTAATTTCTCCGATATGGTTTTGAATTTATTCGGAAGAAAAAAACCGCCGCCTAAAATTAAAAAATCTCGTAAACATTATCGCGAGGTTATTCACAACGAGGAAATGACTTTCAGCGAACATACGCGCAAAAAATTTTCGGATGAGGAAGAAGTTACTGCCGTTGATAATATTTCTGTCGCCGGCGAAAACATTTCCGCAAAAATTATTAAGCTCGATGATGAGCGCAAAAAAACTTCGACGGTTGATTGGAATGACGTTACGAAAATTGACGAGAAAAAATTTATTGACGGTTTGCAACTCGGAATAGGTTTGGCGTTTTTATCAATGGCTTTGAACGGCTTAACGGACGATTTGCTTTTTAACATACCGAGTTCAATGTTAATGTGGCTTTTGGGCGCGTTGAGTGCGTCAATATACTCGATAAGCGACGGAAAATAATTGGGAGGTTTATAAATGATTACGGTTTTAATGGTTTTGGACGCGATAATTTCTATCGCTTTGATTTTGGTAATTCTGGGACAAGAGGCTAAATCCGGCGGCATGGGCGGCATGGATGGCGGTTCTGACGCTGTTTTTTCCGGTAAAGCTCGCGGCGTTGACGCTCTTTTAGCGCGTTTAACCGTCATACTTGCGATTTTGTTCGCGGTAATAACGCTGATTATCGCTAAGATTGTTATGTAACGGAGGAATTTTATTTTGATTGAAGGCGGACAACCTTTTTTTATGACGGGCGGCTCAAGCGGCGTGTTGTTGATTCACGGCTTTACGGGCTTACCTGTCGAACTTTTTTTGCTTGGACAATTCCTTAATCAACAAAATTTTACCGTGCTTTGTCCGAGATTGGCGGGTCACGGCACTACTGAAAATGATTTAATGCGCACGACTAAAGACGATTGGTTTAATTCCGTTTTGGACGGCTTTGAAATTTTGCGCGGCGTTTGCGATAAAATTTTTGTTATCGGGCACTCGATGGGCGGGCTTTTAACTTTGAAACTCGCCGCTGAACGTGAAATTCCTAAGATAATTACGCTTGCCGCCCCGATTTTTATTGATGACGGACTCGGTATTAAAAATTTACCACCCAAAGAACTCTGCGGTAATGCTTGCACGTTTACTCAGCGCAGAAAATTGGACGATGTGCCGCCCGCCGTTAATTATGTTTACAAAAAGACGCCGCTTATCAGCGTTCATGAACTGCTTGATTTGATTGGCGACGTTAAAAATCTTTTGCCGACCGTCAAAACTCCGATTTTAATTATGCATGGCGAGGAAGATCATACGGCTCAGCCGCGCAGTGCTCGATTTATTTTCGATAACGTTGGTTCAAGCGTAAAAAAAATAATTACCGTGCCAAATTCGGGGCATTTATTGCCGCTAGATGAAAATCGCGATTTTGTCTTTGATGAAGTACTAAATTTTATCAGGAGTTGATAATTTTGGCTAAAAAAGAAAGATTTGTGCTGGAAATGGCTGATGGCACGAAAGTTCGCGACCTCGACGCCTTGAAAGAACATTTTGACGTTGAATCGGTCGAAAAATATTTTCACGACGGAAAATTGCTGATTTGGCTTGAAGATCGCTATTATGACGACGAGGCGGATTCTGTTCGCGCTATTAACGGCAATGACGCTTATTTGGCGGCAAAACTTTGCAAAATTTTCGATGTTGAGACGCCTGAGGATATTGAACGTCGCATTGAACGCCTTAATCGCCTCAAAAATTACACTAACGACGAAAAAATTTTGGTAAATGTCGATAAAGTCGCCTTTGACCAAGAAGATTTGGCTGATTTGCTCGATGAAGGCATTGACGAAATTTATCTCTGCAATAATAAATTTTCCATTCCGCTCCGCGTCAAAAATAAAGTTTATATCGGCGTCGGAAAGTCTATTGCCGGCATTCGCAGTGATAAACCCGTTGATTTCGACGCTTTGAATATCGGATTTAAGAATATTTCCTTTAATCCCGAATATGCAAAGCTTATTCCCGATAAAAATCCGCCTAAAATACTCGGAAATACCGCCGAAGTCACGACCACTATCATAAATCGCGCAGGGATTCACGATAAACTTGCCTCCGCTTTCGTAAAAAAGGCTTGCTCGTTCAAATCCGACATCAAAATCAGCGCGAAGGGTAAAACTGTTGATGCTAAAAGCCTTATGATGCTTATGACAATCGGTCTCGCGCCAAATTTGGAAGTTACTATCATTGCAAAGGGCGAAGATTCTCAAAAAGCCGTCACTGAGTTGAAAAATTTCATTGATTCGGGCTTTTCCGAGTGATTTTAAGGAGTGATTAAATGGGCGACGATTTTTGCTTTGCTTGCGGCGAAAATAACCCTATCGGCTTGCATTTGACGTTTGATTTCGACGGAGAACGCATTTTTACCAGAAAAATCTTGCCGAAAGAGTTTCAAGGCTACGAAGGCGCGGTTCACGGCGGAATTATTTCGACAATGCTTGATGAAACGATGTGCAAATTTATTTCCGCCAAATATCATCAAAAATCTTTAACTGCGCGGCTCGAAGTAAGATTTAAATTCCCGACACCCATAAATCAGGAGGTGAAAATCACTGCATGGCAAGAACAATGCGCTCGACAGTCGAAACGGCGGACGGAATCATCACGGCGGAGGCTACGGCAAAATTCGCGCTCTTATCGGCAAATTGAGCGTTAATCTTAAAGGTTTCGGCTTTGTTTCGCCCGAAAACGGCGGTTCTGACGTGTTTATTGCTCCAGAAAATCTGCGCGGGGCTTTAAACGGCGATAAAGTCAAAATTAAACTCCTCGACAATCGCGAAGGTAAAATTATTGAAATTTTAGAACGCGCAAAGGATATTTTCATTGGAACTTTGGCTAAACTCGGTAAAAAAACTGTCTTCACGCCCGATGACAAGCGCATTACTCAAAAAATTATCCTGCCAAATCAAAAATATCTGCCAAATACCAAAGTCGTAGTTAAAATTACGTCGTGGGAACCGACTCGCGGAGAAATTATTGAGATTTTAGGTAAAGAAAATGCGCCCGGCGTCGAAATACGCGGAATTTTACGAAGTCACGGAGTCGAAGAAGATTTTCCGCCCGAAGTGCTGGCTGAAGCCGCTAAAATCGAACTTTCGCCCGATAAAAACGAAATTTCTAAGCGAATCGACCGCCGAAAGCTTAAAATCGTGACGATTGACGGCGAAGACGCTAAAGATTTGGATGACGGAGTGTTCGCCGCTGAAATTGACGGCGGATTTTTTTTGGGCGTGTATATTGCCGACGTGAGTCACTATGTTAAGCGAAATTCCGCGCTCGACCGCGAGGCTTTTGAACGCGGAACCAGTATTTATCCCGTCGATAGGGTCGTTCCCATGCTCCCGAAAGAATTATCGAACGGAATTTGCAGTTTGAACGCCGGAGTTGACCGTTTGGCGATGGCTTGCGAGATGAAATTAAATTTTAGCGGCAAAGTCGTCGATTATTCCATTTTTCCGACCGTAATTCACGTTTTTAGGCGGCTAAGTTATACGCAAGTCAATAAATTTCTTGAAGGCGACCGCGAACTTGCCGATTGCGCGGAAAATCTTAATGCGTTGAAAAAAATCCATAGTTTGCGGAAAAAAATTCGTTTTGAACGCGGCGCGATTGATTTTAACCTGCCCGAAATGAAAATTTTACTGAATGAGTCGGGAAAACCGATTGAAATTACAAAAAGAATCCAAACAGTCGCCGAATCGATAATCGAAGAATGTATGTTGCTCGCAAATGAAACGGTCGCCGAACATACGCTAAAAAATAAAATTCCGAGCCTTTATCGCGTTCATGAGCTGCCAAATTCGGAAAAAGTCTTGACGTTGAACAATTTATTGGCACATTTCAGCTTACACATATCAAAAGCGTCCGAGCCACGAGATTTTCAAAAAATATTGGCGAAAGTCAAAGGATTGCCCTCAGAAAAAATAATAACGAGTTATTCACTGCGAACGATGCAACAAGCGCGATATTCTCCCGAAAATTTGGGACATTTCGGGTTGGCGGCGAAATTTTACACGCATTTCACGTCGCCGATACGCAGATACCCCGATTTAATCGTGCACAGGGCATTACGCGAAGGAAATTTAAAGAATTTGGAGGAAAAAGCGCGGCAAAGTTCGGAAAGAGAGCGGCGAGCGATAGAAATTGAGCGCGAAACATTGGATTTGAAGGCGGTAGAGTACATGCAACGGTTTATCGGGCAGAATTTTGACGGCGTGATAGAATCAGTGACGAATTTTGGATTTTTCGTGGAGTTGGACAACGGAGTAGACGGATTAGTGCGAGCGGCGGAGCTGAAAGATGATTATTATGCGTTCGTGGAGCGAGAATTTGCGTTAATCGGGCAATCGACGGGCAAAAGTTATCATATCGGGGACAATGTGCGGGTAAAATTGATTTCGGCGAACATAAAACTGCGGCAGTTGACGTTTGAACTGGTCAGTGACGTAGCGAACCGAGATTTGATAGCGAAAATATAAGAAAAAACCTCTCGGACGGAAGTTTGGGAGGTTTTTTTATTGCCCGAAAGGAAATTTGGCGATTGAAAATGATTTTGAGGCTTGAAACTGATTTTGAAAGTGATTTCGTCGTTTGAAAATGATTTTGGAGCGTTGAAAGTGGTTTTGAAGATTTGAAACGAGTTTGAAAGTGAATTTGGAGGTTTGAAATGAGTTTTGAGCGTTTGAAACTGATTTTGAGCTTTGAAAACGATTTTGGAGGCGATTTTACGGCTCATTTGACAAAATCCGCTATAATGGATTTTGTAAAGTGGCTAAATGGCGTTGTAACGGGAAAGTCGCTGAATAAGGCACTGAATCGGGCTTTGAACGGCTTACAAAATCTAATATATTGGATAAAAATCCGCCCACACGGATTTTGTCATTTGCGATTTGATTGACGGAGGAAAATTTTTTTGCTAAAATTTATTTGGAGGCGATAAAATATGCTTACGACAGAAGAAATAACAAACACGGTAGAAAAAATAGCTCCGAAGTACGGAATAAGAAAAGTAACGTTATTTGGTTCGCGAGCGACAAAAAATTTTCGCGAAAATAGCGATGTAGATTTGATAGTCGAATTTGAAACGATTTCAGTCTCATTATTTGTTTTGGCAGGGTTGATGAATGAATTGGAAGAAAAATTCGGCGTGAGCGTGGATATAATACACGGACCGCTAAAAAAAGATTGTATATTGGAAATAGAACAGGAGATAGAGATATATGCAGCATAGAGAGCAAATTGCGCTTGAAAAAATCTGCGCGGAGATAGATTTAGCCCTAAAATTTGTAGAAAATGTAAGTTCAGAAGAATTTTTGGCAGATGAGAAGACAAAACGCGCAGTTGGAATGACGGCAATAAATATCGGAGAACTTACAAAGCATTTGACAATGGAATTTCGAGAAAAATATCCTCAAGTGGCTTGGAAAAGCGCGGCGAGATTCAGAGACATAGTAGCGCACAAATATGAAACTTTAAACATGTTAGACGTATATGAGACGGTAACAAAAGATTTTCCGGAAATGAAATTGCAGATAGAAAAAATTCTTGAATAGCAAATAAAAATCCCTTCGGCAAACGTCGGAGGGTTTTTTGTATTTTAGGCGTCTACATGGTAAAATCAGCGCGGGAGTTGATAAAATGGAAGTAGCGAAGAAATTATTGGACGAAAACAAGCCGACAGAGGCATTGGAGCGATTGAAAAGAATTTTGCCGACCGCGCATGAAAAATGGCGAGTTCATGAATTAATCGGCGCGTGTTTTCACGACCTTTGCGATGCGGAAGGAGCCGCACAGGCATATTTCAACTCGGCAATGACGGATAAATATTTGCGAAGTCAGCGGGCGCATTTCTCGAATTATCTCTTTGCGTTGCATTATTTGCCGCAACTCGACGCCGAAACTTTGATTCACGAGCTGAAAATTTACAATTCGCTGTATCGAGACGCGGAAATTTTGCCACCGATAAAAAAATCAGCCGAAAAAATTTCTGTAGCGTTCATATCGCCGAATTTTTGCGATTCATCAGCGGCGAGGTTTTACGAGGCACTTTTAACCGACTACGACCGAGAAAAATTTTCCGTGACGGCGTGGAGTTTAAGTTCGGAGGCAGATAATTTCACCGGAAAAATTCGCGGCAAGGTCGACGGTTACTTTGATATATCGGAAGTGAGTTTTTTTGAGGCGGCGGAGCAAATTCACGGTTCTGACGTGCTTATTGACTTGGGCGGACACACCGAAGGCGGCTCGACTTTGCAAATTGCGGCGTATCGACCTGCGCGGGTGCAAATGTGCGGAATCGGCTACTTTGATTCGACGGGCGCGGATTTTATCGATTATTTTATCGGCGACGAATTTTTGACGGCACACGACGAAATTTTTACCGAAAAAATTTTTTTATTGCGTAATGCGTTCGCATTTAAGCCGAATGACAAAATGATTCGCGTAAAAAAAATTCCGCACAAAAATTTTACGTTCGGAAGCTTAAATAACTTCATGAAACTGAGCGACGATTATTTATCGGCTGTGAAAAAGATTTTGGACGCCGTGCCCGAATCAAAAATCATTTTTCGAGACACGACGCCGTTAAAAAGTCGTCAAGCTACGCTGATTGAGCGGTTGAAAAATTTTGGGATTGAACGCGCAGAAGTCAGACGCGGGGCTGATAATTTCTTCACGGATTACAGCGAGATTGATTTAATTCTCGACACGTTCCCGTATCCCGGCGGCATGATGACGGCTTTGGCGTTGTATATGGGCGTGCCGGTTTTGAATTTATGCGGCAAACTTCCTCACAGTCGAACGGGCGCGGACATTTTGCGAATCGCTGACGTTGACGAGCTGATTGTTTACGACGTTGAAAGTTACATAAAAAAAGCCGTTGAACTTGCGAATAATCGGGCGAAATTATCGGCGTTGACGAATAAAATTTCTGTTGACAAATTAACCGATACGAAAAGTTTTGTCGAAGATTTTTATTCGAGTTTGGAGGCGATGGCGCGTTGAACATCTTAAATTTCGTACCGCCTAATTTTTTACCGATAAACGTTTTGCTGATTGAATCGGAAAAACTTTTGGAAGGCTTGCGAGAAATTTTGCCTGCCGCGCAGATAGCTTTCATGACGACGGAGCCGACGCCCGCAATAAAAAAACTCTGCAACAAATTCCGCGCAGATTTAATCGATGAATTACCGACTGCGCCGAAAATTTTTGAGTTGATAATCGCGGAGGACATTTTGACGACGGGCGAAAATTTTTATTCGACGTTGCTGACGTTCAATCACTTACTGACGGATTCGGGATTTTTGCTGACGCAATTTTATAACGTGCGATTTATCGGCGTGCTGGAGAGTTTGCGGCAGGGAAGATTTTTCAATAACGAGCAAAGGCTTTGGGCGAAGGCAAATGTTGTAAAACTTTTGGACGACGCGATTTATAAAGAAATCAATTTTATGCCCAGCGAACGTGAAAATATTTCTGCGGCGGAGTGGATTGATTTTGGCTTCGACAATTTCAGCGACGACTTGACGACAAAAGTTTGGTTGGTTAAAGCTTGCAAGTGTACCGCCGAAGTCGCCGCGCTCAAAGATATTTTTACTCCCGAAGTCCGCGCAGATTTATCGCGGCTTCTACACCGTATCGAATACGACATTGACGCCGAAGAAAATTTTCAACGTCTTATGGAGCTTTGCGACCGCGAAGGAATTTTCGACGAGTACTTAGCCGATTTTATAAATCAAGTTGTTGTGCACGCGGCGGCGAAGAATTTTATCAAAGTTCGCGCTGAAACGTTCGGACGGATTCTTGAACTCGATAGCTGAAAATTTTTTTTTACCGGTTGAAATAACCTTTCAATGGTTTTATACTAGAAAAAAAGTTAATTAGTTTGGTTTGCCTTTGGAAGGGGAGCCGGTTTTTATGGATGAGTTTGTATTTGATCTACAGCGGTTCGCATATGACGACGCGGACGACATGGCTGACGACTATTGGGATGACGCGGATGATGTTGATGATTCTTTGGGCGACGACGCCGACGACGTAGACGATGCGGATGACGCTGACGACGCGGATGACTATTGGGATGACGCGGACGACGTTGATGATTCTTGGGACGACACTGATGATTGGAGCGATGACGCCGACGACGCCGATGATGCTGAAAGCGGCAATTATGAGGATAACATTCTCTTAAAAGGTACCGACAATGCCGATTACATCAGTAACTATGGGAAGAATGTTACGATAGACGGCGGGCGACGGTAACGATACTATCGATAACCATGTCCATGACGTAACACTCAGAGGCGGTGCAGGCAACGATTATATTTACAACTACAGCGGTTCAAATTCTTTAATTCTCGGTGAAGCGGGTAGCGATACCATTTACTACTATGGTAGTAATTCCACAATAGATGGCGGCGCGGCGAGTCTGTCTAAACGTAACATTGTCGACGAAAATTATTTTAATTCAAAGTGGACGCTGAATAAAAAGACTGCGACTTACAGCAGAGCCGGTGAAACTCTTGTCACGATAACGGGCATTAAATCTCTCGACGGGCTTTCCGTAAACGGCAAAGTTATTACAGTCGCATCAACGTCACTTGGTACTGATAATGTTACCGTCAGCGGTGATTATACTCTCAAGCTTGCAGATAACGTAAGCAAACCCACAGATGTTGCGGCGGGATGGTCTCTCAATAAAACAACGGCGGCTTATAAAAGTTCTTCAACGACAGCAGGTTATACTCTCGCCAGTGACGGCAAATCTATCACTTACTCTAAAGCAATTAGTGCCGATACTTTACTCACTGTCAAAGGCGTTAAGTCAGTCGAAGGTCTCAGTTTAAGCGGCTCGACTGTCACAGTTGCGGCGACGGCTCTCGGTACGGATAAGGTTACAGTCAGTGACGGCTATACTCTCAAGCTCGGCGAAGGCGTTACGAAACCTAAGACATCAGCCCCAACGTGGACACTCGATAAAACAACGGCGACATACAAGAGCGCAGGATTGACGGCTGGTTATTATTGTGACGGCTCAACCATTACCTATTCAGCAGAAAAATCTGGACAAACTTTAGCGACGGTTACGGGTGTTAAATCAGTTGAGGGGCTCAGTGTAAGCGGGCGGACTGTCACAGTTAAGGCTTCAGCTCTCGGCACAGATAAGGTTACAATCAGCGACGGTTACACACTCAAATTAGACAAAGACGTTACAAAACCTAAGACATCAGCCTCAAAATGGACGCTCGATAAAACGACGGCAACTTATACGGGCGCAGGATTGACGGCGGGCTATCATTGTGACGGCTCAACCATTACCTATTCAGCAGAAAAATCTGGACAAACTTTAGCGACGGTTACGGGTGTTAAATCGGTTGAAGGGCTCAGTGTAAACGGGCGGACTGTCACAGTTAAGGCTTCAGCACTCGGTACGGATAAAGTTACAGTCAACGACGGCTACACTCTCAAGCTTGATAAAGACGTTACGAAACCCAAGAGAACAGCTTCAGCGTGGACGTTAGATAAAACGACAGCGACTTACACCGGCGCAGGATTGACGGCGGGCTATCATTGTAACGGTTCCGCAATCACTTATTCAGAGGCGAAAGCCGGACAAACTCTAGCGACGGTTACGGGTGTTAAATCAGTTGAGGGGCTCAGTGTAAGCGGGCGGACAGTTACAGTTGCGGCGGCGGCTCTCGGTACCGATAAGGTTACAGTCAACGACGGTTACACTCTCAAGCTTGATAAAGATGTTACAAGGTCTAAGAGAACAGCTTCGGCGTGGACGCTCGATAAAACAACAGCGACTTACAAGAGCGCAGGATTGACGGCTGGTTATTATTGCATCGGCTCTCGGTACGGATAAAGTTACAGTCAGCGACGGCTACACTCTCGAGCTCGGTAAAAACGTTACAAAATCAAAGACGACGGAGGCAAACTGGAGCCTCAACAAATCAACTTCAACCGCAACTTATAGCAGTGCCGCGAATACGGAAGGCTATACTCTCGCCGCCGATAAAAAATCCATAACTTATTCCGAGAAAGTGGTTGCGACTTCGGCGACGGTTGAGGGCGTCAAATCTAAAGCAGGGCTCTCGATTAGCGGCAATGTTATCACGCTGAAAAAATCCTCGCTTAAAAGTAAAGTCTCTGTCGACGGTAGCGGCTACGAATTTAATTTCGCGAAGGATTATACGGACGCCTCGATAACCGGCAGTAAAAATGCTGATGTCATTACGGCTCGCGGGAAAAATATTTCAATCAGCGGCGGCGCAGGCAAAGATACGATTAAAGTACTCGGCTCGGCAACGACAGTCACGGGCGGCAAGGGTAATGATACTATCACGAGTAGCGGCAAGAGAAATATATTCGTGTACGCGGAAGGCGACGGCAAAGACGTTATCGCGGACTTCTCGGCGACAGATAAAATTAAAATCACCAACGGCACGGCTAAAGTTTCTAAAAGCGGCTCGGATGTTCTCGTTACTGTCGGCGACGGCTCGATTAAACTCAAGGACGCGGCGGGGCAAAAAATTTCTGTCATTGATTCTGCTGGCAAAGAAACCGTTCACGATACGAAAGCCTCCGCTGAGGTTGCTTGGTTCCTTGAAGACGATAGTAATTTCTCGACGGATAATCAACTCGACGATTTGGTGGAGACTAAGGATTATTCTCCGACCGCGCAGATTGATACTCCAACCAATTTAACCAAAGAAAATAATTTCATCACCTACAGCGATAAGAAGTAATAAAAAATTTTTTACCATAAAGTCCGGCGTCAATGCGGCGTCGGATTTTATTTCCCAGATAAAAATTTAACCCCGCGCAGATTCACGGGGGATTTTTTTATTGCTAATTACTTTTCAACCCGGAGGCCAAGTCATTTTACGCCCGCCGAGCAAATGAACGTGCAGATGATTAACAGTTTGCCCGCCGTCGTCGCCCGTATTCATAACAACACGAAAACCTCCGTCAGCAACGTTTAAATCAGCGGCAAGCTTCGGCACAACGTCAACAAAAATATGCGCCGCGAGTTCCTTATCTTCCTCCGCGAAGTGCGCCACGCTTTGAATATGTTTCTTCGGGACAATCAAAACGTGAACGGGAGCTTTGGGCGACAAATCTTTGAACGCGATAACAGTTTCGTCTTCGTAAACTTTTTGCGAGGGAATTTCGCCCGCCGCAATCTTGCAGAAAATACAATCAGCCATTTTAAAACCTCCAAGAATTTAATCATCGACACCCGCAACGTGACGAACGCCGTAATATTGCGCAACAAGAATGTTAAGAAAATAATTTGGATTTTCCTTGACGCCCGCGAAATATTTCAAGTAAGGAACTGCGCTTCTGTCGCCGTGAATTTTTTCAAAGCGATGACGTATCGGCAATTTGTGCAGTTGAATCGGGTCGAATTGTGCATTGCGCTGAATATATCGCACTTGCCGCCGCGCAGAGTTGAACACTGAAATATCGACGTAAATTATTGTGGCGAAGTACGAGACAAGGCTTATCGTCAAAATTATTGAGACCGTGTGGAAAAATTTTTTAGTAATTTTTAAATGCTGTCGTTCCAATTCTAAAATCGCGCTTGTCGCCGCAACCAAGATAAAAACTAAAGACGTTACCGAAATTTGCGCGACGTATTCGGGCGAAAAAAATGCTATTATCGGCACGAGTAGGCCCGCCGCCGTGAACGCTAACATTAAAATTTCTGTCGTGTTTAATCGTCCGCCGACTCGCCGTAAAAAGTAAATAAACATCGGAATCATCGCGATAAAATCAGCCGCCACGACGCGCAAGAAATCATTTGCCGTTTGATTCGGATAAAAAAATTCCAAACGTACAGAATTACCCGGCGCGAGTATCATGAACGCGTAACCGACAATCAACGCCGCAAGCCCCGCTATCATCCACGAACGAAAAACACCTTGAACTTTGCACATCGCAACTAAAAATATCGTCAAGGAAATTGTCGCTAAGGCTCCCACCTCGTTCGACCAACCCGCCAATAATCCCAGCAAAATCATCAGCGCGACATTTAAAGCCGAATTGCCCGCCTCGCGAGAACGCAACGCTTTGACATACGGCGTCACGAAAAATAATTGGAAGAACGCCATCCACATATAATTGCATGCGCCCGTTAGCCAAAGCATACTCGTCAGCGAACACGCCGCGAATAAGTTCAGACTTAAAAAAATCCATACCAATGCTTTGCGCGAGATTTTTAACCAAGTGTTTGCGAGGTTAATTATCGTCAGCAGCAGGAATAAGAACATTATCGTATTGGCAACGTCGAATACGGGCTTTCCGAGCCAGATAAAAAATTGCGCCAGCCCTTGCGCGAAGATTCGCCCGCTCCACGTAAAATAATACGACTCCAGCGATTGAACAATATCATTAAGAGATTCAACGCGCTGACGATTTTCAACTTCCGCCGAGCCAAATTGCATTGCCTCCAAATTACCGCCGTGAGCTCCGTCCCAAATGAAGGCGTAAGCGTAATCGTCGTGACTGAGCGGCATTAACGTCGTGCGCACAAAGATAAAGCCCGCGAACATTACGAATAAAATCATCGAGCGCGAGGAGTTCAATGTTCGGTTTATGTATTGAAGAAAACTCAACCGAACGCCTCCTTTCCAACAACAAAAAATTCTGTGCAGATTTTAATTCACTGCGCGGCTTTTGGCAACGATAAAAAAAGACAGCCGAGAAATTTTTTCCCGACCGTCCGAAGAAATATTTTTGTTACTTCTTGTCGCTGTACGTGATGAAATTATTTTCTTTGACTAAATCAGTTGAAGTGTCAACCTGCGCGGGCAAATAGGTTTTAGTCTCAACCAACGAATCGAGCTGATTATCTGCGGAGAAATTATTGTCGTCCTCCAAGAACCAAGCGACGTTGCCCGAAGAGTTATAAATTTTTTCCGCGCCCTTAGAGTTTACAACCGTGATAGATTTATTCGCGCCGCCTCTGACGGTA
>CAJOHN010000034.1 GCA_905234235.1 uncultured Selenomonadaceae bacterium | reverse complement strand
TCCGTCACCAGATTTATAAACGAAAACATCTGCGCCGTCGCCACCGGTTAAGCTGTCATTACCTTTGCCGCCAATAATTGTATCGTTACCGTCGCCGCCTAAAATTGTATCGTCGCCCGCGAGCCCGTCGATATAATCATCTTCCTCCGAGCCGGTAATTTTATTGGCAAGCGCGTTGCCCGTGATTTTAATGTCGTGAAGAACCTGCGCGGCGTTAATAATTTTCAGCTTGTCGCCGTAGTCAGCAATGTTAAAGGTGTCCTTCGTGTAATTTTCGAGCAAAGTTATCGTCGTGCTTTTAATTTCAATCGTCGCGGGATAAGTATGTTCGCCTTTCTTGTCGCTGTATGTGATAAGTTTATCTTTGCCGCCCTTGACAGTAATCTTGCCGCTCCCAAGTGTAAAGACAACGTCATCATTCTTAGTCGAAACTTTTGCAGTGACGCCGGAGATTTTAATCGTATCCTCCTCTTCGTAATCGGTGATGATGTCGTTGCCGTCGCCGTTGCTGTAAATAAAAATATCCGCGCCGCTTCCGCCCGTCAACGTGTCATTACCTTTGCCGCCCGATAATGAATCGCTACCGTTGCCGCCGTCGAGTATATCATTGCCCGCCTCGCCGAAGAGTGTATCATTATCATTGCCGCCGCTGAGTGAATCTTTGCCCGCGCCTCCGAGTAATTTATCTTTACCGACGCCGCCCGACAAAGTGTCGTTACCGTCTCCGCCGTTGAGTAAATCATTACCCGCCTCGCCAAAAAGTAAATCGTTATCCTTGTCGCCTTTGAGAGTATCATTACCCTTGCCGCCCCAGAGTGAATCATTACCTTTGCCGCCGAAAAGTTTATCGTTACCGTTGTCGCCGTTCAAACTGTCTTTACCGTCGCCGCCGCTGATTGAATCGTCACCGGCTCCGCCGTCGAGAATGTCATTGCCCTTATCGCCCGATAAAGTATCATTACCGCTTCCGCCGATAAGTGAATCATCGCCCGCGCCGCCGAGTAATTTATCATCTCCGACACCGCCCGATAAAGTATCATTACCATCGCCGCCGTTGAGCGAATCGTTACCCGCGTCGCCGAAAAGTTTATCAGCACCTGCGCCGCCGTTTAATGAGTCGTTATCGTTGCCGCCGTTAAGAATGTCATCGCCAGCCTCGCCGAACAGTTTATCAGCTCCCGCGTTGCCGTTGAGAGTATCGTTGCCCGACCCGCCGTGAAGAATATCATTCTGCGCGGAACCGATAATTTTATTGGCGAGGGCATTGCCTTTAATCTCGACGGCGATTGTACGTTTGGAGGCGTCAACAGTTTTAGCAGCCGCGCCGACGGTTAAGGGCGAAGTCAGCGAATCCGCAACAGTTAAAAGCGTCGCGGTTTCCCAATTCGCCATAATATCTTCCGTGCCGATAATGTTAAGATTTTTAAAGCTCGCCGCACCAACCAAAGTTATTTTCCCGTCTCCGACCGTGACGATTATATTTTTATCGCTTTTAATCGTGGAATACTCGCCGCCGCTGATTGACAGTGAGGACGTTGCGTTAAAGCCCGTGATAATATCGTTGCCGTCGCCGTTACTGTAGTTGAACAAAACATTTTTACCGGTGTTTTTAATGCTGTCGTTACCTTTGCCCGCGTTAATCGTCGCGCCCGCGAGAGTGTTGTTATAAAAATCTACGCCGTCAGTTAGGATGATTGAATTGGAGCCGCGAATCGTAGTGTTTTCCCATTCGCAAATGAAACCCAAACCGCCATTATCTGATTGGATGTCATTCCAATCTCCGCCGTCGTGAATTTCAATGCGATCTTCGACTCCGCCACAATTATCCGGCTGATCTCCCGACCAATTTGTGTAGCTGAAATTTTCGCCCGTTACCCATTGCCAAGAGCCGCTGTCATTTTTATAGCCGCCCGTCCAATACGAGCCTCTTACGCCATGTTCGAGGAGAGTTTGGATAAATTCTGTCTCGCCTTTATCGGTGATGGTTACGAGGTGCCCGCCGAGACTTTCGCAATAAGTTTTAGCCGCGTCCCACGTGAAGCCGCCGCCCGAATAAATTTGATACTTATTGCCGTTGTAAGTCAGAGTGTCCGAAGGGAACAGCATTGAAATTACATCGCCGTTAATGTTGACGGAGGGAATGTCCAGCACGCCGCTTAAAGTAATATTGCCGCCGCCGACTTTAACGATTAAATCGGAGCCGTTCAATGACGTTGAATAATTCGAGGCAGAAATTGACAGCGTGGAAGTATCATTAAAGCCGTGAATAATATCGTTGCCGTCGCCCAAAGAATATTTAATCAAAACATTATTACCGCCGTTGTGGAAGATGACATCATTGCCAGTGCCGCCGTTGATTGTAGCGTTATTGGCATTCCATTGATTTTCGAGAGTATCATTGCCGCCGCCGCCGTTTAGGATATTTGAATCGCTATCGTGGTTAAAAATGTAATCCGCGCCGTTGCCGCCGTCAATCGTCACGTTACTGTTTCTGTCGCTTACAATGTAATCGATAACGCCTGCCTGCGCGGAACTCGTGATAACAGTATCGCTTTGGTAGGTGTAAGTGCAATTTATTTTGGGAACCTCAGCCAACGTCTTAACGAAATTAATTCTATCAATGTTGGAGTTGGTTAGCGTCAATGTATTTTTGTTGTTGAGGTAGAGAGTAATGTTGCCGTCAGCCGACTGGACGGAAGCTCTTACTTTGACATCGCCGAGAACAACAGTTGTGAACTCTGCGAAGCCGAAGCCGTTGATAGTATCATTGCCGCCGCCGTAAACATAAACCATATCGGCATGCATCCAGCTGTTGTACTGGACGTAATCATTGCCCGCGCCGCTCGTGACTGTAACGTTGCTTGCGTTGGTGTTGATGAAATTGTCGCCGTCTCCCGCGTCGATTAAAATACTGTCGCCGCCAAATTCATTGTAAATCGAATCGGAACCTGCGCCGCCCGTTATCGTAAGATTTTTTCCGCTGTTATTGATGATGTCTTTGCCGTCAGTGCCGCTGATATTTTTTGCGTCCGCGTCGTTGAAGATAAGATTAAAATCGTCGAGCGCGGCTTTACTCGAAACGATATTAACTTTGTCCTCGAAATAACTGACGCCCCACCACGGGTAAGTGTCTAACGTGATTGTGCCGACAGTCTCCGCGCCGTCCAGAACGTTGATGATAACATTTTGAGTATCGTTGCCTTCCTCGTCTTTAACTCTGAGCGTCGCCCACGTGTGCCCCTCAATCACGATAAAATTATTATCGCTCCTGAAGTTAGCGATTGTGTCGTCGCCGCCCTCGTAAACGTAAACGAAACCATTCTGACCATTGCTCCAGACATAATCATTACCCGCGCCGCCCTCGATTGTTACGTTGGAGCCCTCGTTGGCAATGACATCGTCGCCCGCGTCGCCGCTGACATAATTTTTTTCGCCCGTAATGCCAATGTCATCATTGCCGTTGCCGCCGACGATTGTATTGTTGTTGCCCTCAACGTTGATGTTGTCGGAGCCGTCGCCGCCGTTTATGGAATTGTTATCGCCCGTGAAGCCGACAACGTCATCGCCCGCGCCCGCGTCAAGAATCATTTCCGAACCGCCGCCGCTGAGATTATCATCGCCGCTCGTGCCTTGAATGATGTCATCCATGAAAATTCCTCCTCCCAAAAATTTTATCGATTATAACACAAAAAAATCCCCGCAAGATTAAATGGGGATTAAAAAATTTTTGTCCGCGCAGATTATTTTTCGCTGTACGTCACGAAAATATTTTCCTTGAATAAATTTGTAGATGTTTCAAGCTGTACAGCTGATGAATAATTTTTACTTTCGACAAGCGAGCTGAGTTGGTTATCAGAAAAATTATTATCGTCGTCTAAGAACCAAGCGACGTTGCCCGAAGCGTTATAAATTTTTTCTGCGCCGTCAGAATCGACGACAGAGATTTTTTTATCCGCGCCATTCTTGACGGTAATTTTTCCTTTGCCGACTTTGAAGACGTAATCATCACCTTTAATCGAATCGGAACTTATCGAGCCCGCCGCCAGACTAATTTTATCGCCCGCGCCGTAATCGACAATCAAATCGTTGCCGTCGCCGTTGCTGTACACGTAGACATTATCGCCGTCGCCGCCGTAAAGCGTATCATTATTCTTGCCGCCGATGATTGTATCGTCTCCGAAGCCGCCGATTATCACGTTAGCTTTCTCATTGCCCGTGATAACTAAATTGCGCGAGACCGTCGAGGCGTCAATCGTTTTTATTCCGTTGCCGTATTCGTCGACGTTGAAATTTTCTTCGGCGTAATTTTTTAAGACGGTGGCAGTCGTGCCCTTGACAACGACGTTTGAATCTGTGGATTCGGGATAATAATTAATTCCGGTTTCGTCAACGTAAGTGATAAGTTTATCTTTGCCGCTCTTGACGCTGATTTTGCCGTCGCCGACTGTGAAAATTACTGTCGAGCCGTTGGTTTTAATCGTGCTGACCGCGCCCGACGCAATGCTTATTTTATCCTCCGAAGAATAATCCGTAATGATGTCGTTGCCCGAAGCATAAACAAAAATATCCGAGCCCTTGCCGCCCGTCAATGTATCATTACTTCCGCCGCCGCTGATTGTATCATTGCCGTCGCTGCCCGTGATTTTATTCATGAGTTTGTTGCCGATAATTTCAACGTCATGCGGCACGGCTGAGGCGGCAATCGTTTGGAGTTCATCGCCGTAATCAGAAACGTTAAAGCTGTCGTCTAGATAATTCTTAAGCAATTTAATCGCCGCGCCGCTGAGAGTTATATTGCCCTTGCCGACGGTGATAATTATATCGTTGCCGCTTTTTGTTGAAGTGTATTCGTCGCCGGAAATGCTGAGTGTCGACGTTGCGTTGAAGCCGCTGATTTTGTCGTTGCCGTCTCCCGAAGAATATTTGAATAAAACCTGCGCGGCTTTGTTGGTGATTGAGTCATTGCCTTTGCCTGCGGTTATCGTAACGTTTTTGCCGAAGTTTTCAATCGTATCAGCACCTGCGCCGCCGAAAATTTCTGTCTTGTTGCTGGAACTTTTAATTTCATCATTACCGTCGCCGCCGTAGATTGTAACGTTGGTTCGCCCGTAATTGGTGATTGAATCGTTACCTGCGCCGCCTTCGATTTTAACTTTGGAATAGCTGTTATAAACGGAATCATCACCGGCTCCGCCCGCGATTGAAACGCTTGCGGCAGAATTCCCGATAGAATCATTACCCGCGCCTCCGTCGACCGTCACGAAAGAATAGCTGTTCAAAATGAAGTCATCGCCCGCGCCGCCGTTGATTGAAACTTTACTGGCGAAGTTACGAATTGAATCATTACCTTTGCCGCCGTTGATTGTGACTTTATCAGCGTCGTTTTCGATCGTGTCAGCATAAGCGGAGCCATTTAGGACGGTATCGGGAATTTCGTTGCTGATGTATTTGCCCGAAGCTCCCGAACTCAATACGCCGCCGATAATTTTAACATTCGAGACGCTCGCTCCCGCTAAAGTTATGCCGCCGCCGCTTATCAAACTAACCACAGCATTATTCCCCGATGAAAAAATTGTATAATGCGCGCCCGCCTGCAATGAAATGCTATCGTCCGAATCAAAACCGTAAACAGTATCGTAATCGTCGCCCGCGTTGAATTGGATGATGTTATTGTTACTGCCGGAGCTTATAGAAATTAAATCACTGCCTTTGCCGCCGCTGATGGTGACATTGGAGCTCGAGCCGCCGAATTGAATGGTATCATCGCCCTCGCCTGCGTTGATTGAAATACTACTACTAGCGTAACCAATACTGACAGAATCATCGCCGTCGCCTAAATTTATCGTGACATTACGGCTGTAGTTTTCGCTTCTGTTTTCAACAGTATCATTACCCGCGCCCGTGTCGATTGTTACATTTGAGCTTCTGTAGTTAAGGATTTTGTCGTTACCTTTGCCGCTATCGATTTTTACTGAGTCGCCACAAGTATTAGAAACATAATCGTTACCTGCGCCGCTGATGATTGTGACGAATTTGCCTGCATTACTATAACTGTAAAAGTTAGCCTGATTATTTATGGTATCGTCGCCATCGCCCGTATCGATTGAAACTTTTTCGGAGTAATAATTGTAGACGCTATCCTTGCCCGCGCCGAGACTAATTGCCGAGTAGTGCCCATAGTTATTGTTGACGGTGTTATTATCGTCACCGCCGCTGATTGTGACGTTTTCGCCGCTGTTGTAGATGAAATTATTACCTGAGCCGCCCGCCGCCGAAACATAATCGGCTGAATTGTTAATTGAATCGTTGCCCGCCAAGCCTTCGAGCGTTGCGCCGTTCGCCGAGTTTTTTAATGGTGTCGTTTTCGTTGGTGCCGTCGACTAAGCTGTTGGCTTTGGAATTTTCAATGTAAGCCATGAAATCATCTCCCGTAAAAAATTTTTTCCGCGCAGATTATTTCTTAACGAGCTTACTGCCGCTGATTTGGTAAGTGTCGTTATCGATGTGGAAAGTTGTCGCGGTGAAATCTTGGAGGGTTATGGCGTTTGAGGTTGAGCCGACTTTGAAGGCTATCGCATGCTTTTTGCTGTCGTAGGAAGTCGAGAATGCCAGCCCGTCGAGTGTCAACGTGTCGTTGTTATCGAAGCCGAAGATAAAATCTTTACCGTCGCCCTTGTGATAAATAAAAGTATCAGAGCCTGCATCGCCCCAGAGTGAATCATTACCTTTGCCGCCCCAGAGAGTATCGTTACCTTTGCCGCCGTAAATTTTATCTTTGCCCGCGTTGCCGACGAGTGAATCATTACCCGCGCCGCCGTACAACGAATCATTTTTGGAACCGCCGCTGATTGTGTTGGCGAGTTTATTGCCGGTAATTTTAACAGCCGTCGTCCGCGCCGAGCCGTCGATAACTTTAACTTTTGAATCAGCAGTAACGGAAGATTCTTTGTTGTTGGTTAGGGTTAAGGTCGTGCCGCCGATAACCGTTGAATATTCTTTGCCCGCCGAATCGATTATGCTGAACGTTTTAAACTTGGCGTCTTTAACAGTGAGCGAACCTTTGCCGACGGTAAACACAACGTCGTTGCCGCTGACTGCAGACTTTTTAATCGCGCCGCTGACAGAAATTTTATCGCCCGTCGCGTAATCGGTGATAACATCTTTGCCCGCGCTGTAGACGAAAATATCATTACCCTTGCCGCCCGTGAGTGTATCGTCGCCCGCGTCGCCGTTGAGAGTATCGTTGCCGTTATTGCCGAGAAGATAATCATTACCCGCCGCGCCGTCAATCGAATCATTACTGGAGCCGCCGTTGATTGTATTGGCTTTGGAGTTGCCCGCGATTTTAATAGCGGTCGTGCGCGAGGAGGCGTCAGCAGTTTCAATCTTCGCGCCGAGTGTCACGGGAGTTTTAGAGGCGTTCGTTAAGTTCAAATTCGTCAAAGTTTTTTTCGTGACGTTAATGTTGAGGTCGGATAAATTCGCCGCGTTGTTCAAAGTAATTTTTTCTTCGCCGACGGTTAAGATAAGGTCGTTGCCGCTCGTAACCGATTCGACAGTTCCTTTGGAAGAAGCAATTTGGAGCGTGCTTGTAATGTCGAAGCCGTAAATTAAATCGTTGCCGTCGCCTTCGGTGTATTCAATCACTAAGCTGCGTTGATAGCCGCCGTCGTTGTTAATGGTATCATCGCCCGCCCCGCCGCTGATTGTAACTCTGTAGCCGCGATTGAACAGCGAATCATTGCCCGCGCCGAGTTCGATTTTGGCGTCGTTGCCGTAGCCGTAACCGTCATTTTCATTGCGAACAATATCATCGCCCGCGCCCGCGCAAATGGAAACTCTGGTCGCGTAGTTTTGAATGAAATCGCTATCCGCGCCGCCGTCTATAATCGCGCCGCTCGCTACGGAATAATTGTAAATCGAATCGGAACCTTCGCCGCTTAAAAGTGAAACATTCGCGCCGGAATTTCTTATAGAGTCGTTGCCGTCGAGAGCTTGAATTGTCGCGCCGCTGACTGTGTTGTTTATGGAGTCGTTGCCGTCGGTGCCGAAGATTAAATTCTCATTGGTCGAGGAGGTTTCAACGCCCGTAATACTCACGGGAGTTTTGCCTACGTTTTTAATTGTGATTGTGCCGTCGTCGACAGTCAGAACCAAATCGTCGATAACCGTCCGCTTGGAATAAGTTCCGTCTCCGCCGCCGATAATAATTTCGCTGGTATCGTTTATGCCGTAGATAACATCATTGCCGCCGCCCGTCTGATAAACAAAGACAAGATTATTGCCGGTGTTGTTAATGGTGTCGTTACCGTCGCCCGCTTCGGAATATATCGTAGCGTTAATGCCGCTGTTGGAAATGTAATCGTTATCGTCGCCGCCCAAGATATAAACTCCGCCCGCGTTGTTGTAGATAGAATCTTTACCGTAGCCGCCGTAGAGGGAGCTGTTTGTAGCATAGTTGTTAATTGTGTCGTCGCCGTCATCGCCGAAGACCGTAGCATTGATACCGCCGCCGTAATTGGAGATAACATCATTGCCGAGCCCGCCGTGAATAACGGGATTGACGCCGCCGCTGAGACCCGTAACATTAACGGCATTGTTCGCGATGGTATCGTTACCGGTGCCGCCGTCGATTGTGATGTTGTTGCCGTAATGATTTTGAATGTAATCGTGTCCTGCGCCGCCGCTTATCGTAACGTTATTGCCGGAGCCTTCGTGATAATAGCCGTAATTGTAATAGCTGTTGTCGTTGTAAATGGTATCGTGCCCGTCGCCGCCCGCGATTGAAACCTGCGCGGCGTAGTTGCGGATGATGTCGTTATCCTTGTTTCCGTCGAGCGTGGAACTGCCGCCTAAAGAAGTGTTCACGATAACATCGCCGCCGTCGTCGCCGTTGACGAAACTGTTCGCGCCGGCATTTCTGATTGAATCGTTACCGAGCCCGCCGGAAATTGTAACTGTGTCGCCCGAATTGTCGACAGTGTCGTTGCCGTTGAGTGCATTAATTACTACGCCGACCTCAACGTTGGTAAGGCTGTCATGATATGACGTGCCGCGAATTGTCTTTGCCATAAAAAATCGTCTCCTTTTTTTTGAAAAATTATAGTTCAGTCGTGAGCGTTTTGTCAAAAAAAAAATCCCCCGCTTTTGACGGAGGAAATTTTTTATGTCTGATAAAGTTTTCAGTAGAGGAAAACCACAGCTATGTTTTCCAAGAAATGTGCTTGATTATTTTCGTAAAGCACCATGTCGGCATCTTCCTTGCTGAGGACGGGGTTGGCATTCAAATCATCGAGACGAATTGCTTTGACGACGAGAGGATTGGCACCTGCGCGACCGGCTTGGCTCATATCCTGCGCATAACTTGCCATGCCCTCGCGAATGATTCTGTCGTAGTCGAGATTTTTATGCCCGTAAATTTTTTGACCGCCGGCGTTTTTGATAACGGGGCTCATGACGAAATTAATTTTCCCGACGCCTCTGCAGTCAATGACGAGACCAGTATAATTGCCTGTAGTCGGACGTGATTCGATAACGGGCGGACGATAATCGGGAGCGGGTTGCGGGAAGGGTTCGATGACGGGCGGGCGTTCGAGAACAGTTTCAGCAATGCCGCCGCTACCGCCGAACAACGGAAGTTCCAACGTGACGGAGTAGCCGCCGCCGCTGAGTTCGCCTTCGGAAACGATTTGCGCGCCTCTGACCGTGCCGGTTACTCTCGTCTTAACAATGTCGCTGGTGAGCATCATCTGTTCGACGGTTGTTTCTGCGTCGACGTTGACGCCTTGAACCGCTTCGAGCAGTTGACGATAAGCATCAGCCAAAGCCGCACGACGCGCTTGCATTGCCGCATGAGCCGGACTGACTGCTGTAGGCGGCGCGACGCCCATGCCCGTTACTTGGATTGTATTCGTGTTCCAGTTCGGTGCGGCGTCGACCTTTCCGCTGACGGCGAATAAAATTATTGCAAGTAGCACGCCCAGCAATTTAAATTTTTTTAACATCAGAATGACCTCCTAAAATTTTTTCTTGCGTAAAGTTTATTGCATGATTATTAAAATCTGCTTTGAGATAATTAAAAATTTCATTAAGACTCGTCGAAAAGTTTGCCCGTGACGAAAAAAGTTGCGTTGGCTTTGGCGTAGAGTTTGCCTTTTGCGTCGACGATTTTACATTCGCAGACCATAGTTTTGCGTCCGTCGTGTAAAACCGTCGCCTCCGTGAATACTCGCGGCGTATCTGTCATTACCGCATGCATGAATTGTATCGACAGCGAAATTGTCACGACGCGCTTATTTAATGCCAAGCACTTCGCGCCCATCGCCGTATCAGCCATCGTCGCTAAAACTCCGCCGTGCGCCATCGAATATAAATTTGCGTGTCGTGAATCCGCGCAGAGTTCCAAACGCGCCTCGCCGTCGGGCGTCGGCACCACCTCCACTTCCAAATAATCTATAACCGTGTTCGCGTGATAAAATTCTATGATTTGTTCCTGCGTAGGTTTGCGCAAAACTATTCCTCCTTTGTCGGAAATTTTATCACACCGCGCAGAAAATACAACTTAACGGAAGAATTTTTTCTAAAGTTCTTGCGCGTCGCCGTTAAATTTTGTATTATTTGTTCGATACTTTATTTAAAGAGAGGAGAGGATTTTCATGTCAACACCTATTGGCATCATCAGAAAATTTGTTAAAACGTTAGTCGAGACCGACAAAACAGCTACAGAAGCCGCTGACGAAGCTTTTAAAGCTGTCGGGGCGGGCACTTACTCGGCGTTCAAAAGTGCTTTCAACACCGCGCGGAGCAATTACAGTTCCTATCAAGATTTTTTGGAACAAGTTTGCGGGATTCGTCTCAATAACAAAGACACCGGCGCGATAACCGGCTCGGATGCGGGTTTCAGCAAAACTCAGAAGACTGCCGAATCGATTATGCCCGAAACTGCGGCGGCTAAGGAACTCACGGACGCCGAATATAATTCCTTCACGAAGAATGGGCTGACCGTCAATGTTACCTACGAAAATATAACCGACGGTAGCGATTACCGACTCTCAAATTTTAATTACGACACGGAAACTTACCTTGCCAAACAAAAATTGATAACTCGTGCGCTTTATAATTGGTGGATTCCCGAAGCCCTCGACCTTATCAACCAATCTTTGGGCGTCAACTTCACCGACGGCAGATCTTACGGCAATGAAATTAATATCGTTTTCGGCGATACCAGTGTTAATGACCGTGCGATAGAAGTTGAATATTCTTACGACATGGGGCTTGCCTCAGAAATTACAATGACAATCGACGCAGAT
>CAJOHN010000033.1 GCA_905234235.1 uncultured Selenomonadaceae bacterium | reverse complement strand
TCCTTTCCTTGGAAGAAAACATATTTATCCTTGCCCCGCGTGTCGGTGCTAGTCCACATCACAGCCGACGTTGGGCGGGTTAGCTTATTTATTTAAATCCTATAATCTGGACTTGCTGACAACCTCTTTTGCGTTATCGACATTGTCTTGGAGTTCTTTGGTTAAGCCGGAGCCTTTAAGAATGTAGACGGCGATAACGGCGACGAAACCGAGAATAAGGGCATACTCGACGACGCCTTGACCTTTTGGCGTGAAGAGCTTACGAATTTTTTGTAGCATGGTTACTGTCTCCCTTCCCTAGAAAAATTTTTTAGTTATTCAGCCGCCGTTATAGCTCTCATTAAACTGAGTGAATTGCCCCATAATGCCGCTGAGCGTGCTTCTGAAGGTTTCCTTTAAGCCTTCTTCGCTGTCAGTGCCGAACAAGCCAACGGTAATAACTGCGACGAAGCCGATAAGCAGAGCGTATTCGACGACACCCTGTCCCGTTTCTGATAAGAACTTACGAAATTTTTTTAACAAGATTATCGTCTCCCTTCCACTAATCGAATTTGATAGTGACGATTTTTCTGATGATAATGAATCCGAAAATTTCAAGGACGACCGCCGCGCAGAGTATAGTCATACCGAGTTGGCTCTTTAACATTTCGTCGAAGTGAGTCGGGTTGATGAAAAGCATACAAGCCGCGATAAAAATTGGTAGCAAGGAGACAATCCACGAAGAAGCTCTGCCCTGCGAGGTTAGCGTCAAAATTTCTCGGCGCATACGGATACGGGAAGCTATAGTATTACCAATAGAATCGAGGACTTGCGCAAGGTTGCCGCCGATTTCACGTTGGATTAAAACTGCCGTGATAACGAGGTGCAAATCTTCAATGCCGATACGTTTATCCATATCATCCAAAGCCTCCGTTAAAATCATGCCGTAAGAGACATCGCGCATGACGTGAGCGAATTCCTCGCTGATAGGCGGCTCCATTTCTTTTGAAACTAAATCCATAGCTTGCACGAAACTAAAGCCGGCTCGCAAGGCATTCGCGACGGTTGTTAAGCAGTCGCCGAGTTGATTAATCAGCCGTTCACGTCGTCTTTGAACCAATCTTTGCAAGAGGATAGCCGAAGCCGCGACAGTAAGTAAAAAAATTGCGAGCATCCAAGAAAGTTTGAGTGTGAAAGTTAAAGTTACGAGTGCGAAGATTATAGCGGCTAAGATTGTGGCGACGATATACTCCGAGCCGAGTAATGGAAGACCTGCGCGGCGCAGATTTAAATCGAGCTTTGAGATGAATGACGTTTTCGGGAGGAAAGTTGCCGTCCTCTTGACGAACGCGATTATCACCTTTACGGCTTTGTAATCGGTTAAAGTTTGCGGCGGCGGAACTTTGTCCATATAGTGGCGCAAAGCGTGGAACAGGTTGATGTGATACCTTATGAGCAATTTATACAGGAGGAAAAGCATTAAGACTGTAAGAAGCCCGCAAAGTATCGCGACTAAACTAATCAGCATGGTTGATAATTCCTTCAGCTAGTTTGTTAATTTTTTCTGCGAGGAGATTTTTTTGGTTCATGATGTTTTTAATGTTGCCGCTGTTCGCCGCCGAAACCATAAGGAATTCATTAGGCAGGACTGCGGCGACTTTATGACCGAGCTGTTTTTCAATCTCCAATTTTTGTTTATCATCGGCGCGGCTGAAAACGATATTAAGTTTTTTGCCGTCGCGCTCCAATTTTTCAAAGAGCGGCAAGGTGCGCTTAATGTGTTTGACTTCAAAGTTAGTATTCAGCATACCGCAAATAAAGACGGTATCAGCGACTTCGCACATACTGGTAGAGAAAGGGCTCAAGCCCGATGGCAAGTCAATCAAGACGTAGTGGAAAAGAGTTTGCGCCATGCGGACGACGGCGGTTAAACTTTCGACATCAACAAGTTCAGAATATTCCAATCTGCGCGGACCACATAAGAGCTGAATATTATCGGCGACGGGCAGGAAGTAAGGATTAAGCCTGAGCGGGGAAAGGAATTTTACATCGCGAGTTGCTTCGACAATCGTTGTAACCGGTTCCACGTCGAAGAAAATCGCCATATCGCTGAACTGTAAATCGGCGTCGATAATCGCAACCAAGTCGCCGGTTTGCTGAACGATAGAGAGGGCGAGGTTAGCGATTAAAGTAGTTTTACCGCTACGACCTTTTGCGCTGAAGAATGAACAGGAACTTGGAATAGTATTGCGAACGCCGCGACTAAAAAGTTTTATGGCGTCAGTTAAATCTTCGCCGGAAAAGGGCTTAAGAATGCAACCGATAGCTCCGCCGCGAATACTTTCAAAAGTTATATCGGCGTCCCATTTGCTCATAATGCCGATAACGATAGCTTGCGGGAAAATATCAGCAAAGGCGGGCAACATGTTACGGTTGTCGGTGTTTTCGATGTCAATCAGAAATAAATTTGGATCGAAAACGCTACTTTGCCCGATAGCAGACTTCACCTCCCGATAAGACGATACAAGAGTAAAGTTGGGAAATCTTTTAAAGATGTTGACTGTATGGTTGAGGGTTGAATCATCAGCATCAACCAATATAACGTTGTAGTTCAAAGCAGAATCTCCTAACGGCTCCACAGCCTCTTAAAAAATGATATTAATCCGTTGCCCGTTGCTTTTTCTACCGGAGCTTTTTTCGGGCGGTTAGTGTAGAGACCGACTAAATCGTAAATATCTTTTTTCAACTTGGAATTGGAGTTGGACAGAACGATCGGGCAACCCGAATGAATCGAATCACTAGCCGCTTTAAAATCATTGGCGAGCCTGTGATAAAAATTTTTACCGAGAACGACTTCGACATCTTCGGCGTCGATTAAAGTTTGAGAGCCGCTACGATTTAAGACGGGGCGGACTTTATTTACGTCGTAGCCGAAACGCAGAATTGCCTCGTAGCCGTTTTTGAGATTTTTTATAGCGGGGACGAAATCGGCGACGCATAAGAAATTTATAATGGTGCTAACATCCATAACCGCCATGTTCATATCGTTGAACTCTGATTTTGTGTCGACGATGATAAAGTTGAAGTAATCCAGATGATTAATGACGGAAAGGACGGTGCGTTCGTCCACGTTGTAAGAATTTGCGATTTGATAAGGCGCGGGGATAACGGAGAATGCAACATTGCCGTAGCGATATTCGCTTATGTAGTTTCTGATTTTGTTAGCGGGGATTGAAGTTGGAATGTCGGCGATAGTCGGGACGTCCTGCAAGTTCAAATAATTAGCAACGTCACCATATTGCAAATCCAAATCGATAAGGCAAACGGCGAATCCGTCGAGAGCTAACCCTGCCGCTAAATTTGTCGCGACCAAAGTTTTACCAATGCCGGAAGTGGTGCTGAAAACCGTTATGACAATGCTACTGCGTCCCTGAGCCATTTAGGTTCACTCTTTCGTTTCTACAAGCGGCGTGTCCAAATAAACTTCCGCGTCTTTTGAATCGCTCGATTCTATAATAGTTGGTGTCACAATGATTATAAGTTCACGTTTACTGCTAGACTTGGAACTGTACTTGAAGAATTCGCCGAGAATAGGAATGTCGCCGAGCAGTGGAATTTTCCGCAAGTTTTTAGTCTCGGAAGAATCCATTAAGCCGCCGATAAGCATTGAAGTTCCCGACGCCAAATTGACAACGGCTTCAGCGTGGCGAGTTGAAATAATTGGTTGTCCGTCGACAGATTGCCCGCTTAAGTTGCTAACTTCGGCATGGACGGCGACGGTAATTTTTTCTTCGTCGTCGACTATTGGTTTACACTGCAAGATAATTCCGTAGTCTTTGAATTGAACAGTTGTACCGTTTGTATTTGAAACGGAATAAGGAATTTGTCCGCCGATTTGAATGGTAGCCTGTTCGCCGCTCATAGTTGTCAAGTTCGGGCGCGAAAGAACTTTTGCTTTGCCTTTGTCGACGAGTGCTTGAATAGATACGCCCAAAGGAGTCCTGTGACGGTCAAACCATTTTAAAGGATTATTATTGTAGCCGCCTCTGCCCATCGTCTCACCTGCGGACATAATGCCGGGCGAGATTGTGATACCGGAAGCTTGCCCGAATTGGAAGCCCAAATCTTTGCTGTCGCTTGAACTCATATCAATAACTTGCGCTTCGAACTTTATTTGAGTGGGATGCGTCATCTTTAGTAAGTCGACGATAGAGCCGGTGCTTTCCGTTTTGTTACTTTCAATGTCATCGCCGGAGCTTGAAGTTGCACTGCTGGAACTCAATTCAAAGTTGACGTTACTGCCGACATTTATCGGGACGGAGACATCGCCTTGCACGTAGAAGGCGGCTATTTGGAGTGCACGGTTGCGCTCGTATTGATTCCTTACCGTTCCCGTCAGCAAGATTCTTCCGCCGATTTTTTTAACGTGAACGTTCGGAAGACCGATTGCTTTTTGAATTAGCATAGCCTGCCCGACATCTTCCGGCGAAACGACAATCATATATTCCTTAATCTGTCCGTCGATTGTCCAAACCAAGATTGAGGTTGTGCCGCCGCTGTGTCCTTCAACCAGAAAGCCGGTTTTCAGAGTGGGGTCGACTTGTTTAACGACGGCGATAGAAGGATTGCCGGAAGTGATTCGAGTAATGAGAGTGCCGACATTCACATAAGTTGAAGCGTTTATATCTACTTCTACCATATCTCTTGCTTGCGCCGCCGTTGAAAGTACAAGTAACGAGAAAATTAGTACTGTCGATTTAATGATAACCTTTGCCATAATTAATTTCCCCATTTAATAATCTCAAAACTTTCATTCTGTGGCGTCGGATTTACGCCGTTACTTGGAATTGAGGGAAGGACTGACGGCGGCGGAACTGATGGCAGAGGTGGCGCGGCTGGTATCATCGGGACTTCCGGAACGACTTCAGGGATAATCGATTCTACCGGTTCCTCTGAAAAAATTTGTTGTGGTTCAGATTTAGGTTGAGGCGGCTCACTGCTTTTAGTCGCCGTGTAATAATCGGTTTCGCTTATGTACATACTATCGCCGCGTGGTTTCAATGGGCGAAGTGCCAGATAAATTCTCCCGATACTTGTCGCGGCAGTTATCATCGTGACTTCATCGGGTTTAAGAGCTAAGGTAACAGTTCCGACGGCTCCGGCGGATGGGATAGGGACATTCGGCATAGCTTCTTTAGCAATTTCTTTTGTTAAGTCTTCCTCTTCAGGCTCTTCGCCTTCCAAAGAATTTGGCAACTCGTTATCGGTTTTTTCGTCGGAATTTTTCTGGGGCTTTTTTGTAGCCGGTTTTTGAATGTATCTGTCGGCGTTTCTGTTTATGCTGAGCAACAAAACATTTTGGAGGATAACTTCGGAATGGGTTCCGCCATTGGCGTTTAAAACCAGAATTAGATCGACACGGTCGCCCGCCTTCAGCAAGCCGGAAAGTCCAGTTACGTTGTCAACAGGGATTGTCACTGCGCGGCAATTTTCCGGAATCATTCCTATGAAACCCGCTTGCCTGTAATCGGTAAAAACTTTTTCCATTGTCAAAAAGTCTCCGGCGAATATCTCCAGCTTAGTCGGAAGATTAACAAATTCCTCAACGTTGCTCGACGTACCTTTAGGCAAAGACTTTACTGCAAATTCTTTAACGGCTAACATATCTGCCTCAATGACCACACCGCGAGGAATATCAACTTTCGCCACAACAACCTTAGTCATTTTAATGGGCACAGGCTTTTCAGCCTCGAATGAACGTTCAAGATTAGTGAGTGTCAGATAAACCATTAAGGCTACCAATACTCCGATAGCGGCAGTACCTGCAAGCAGTTGCCTTGAAGTTAATCGCTCAATCAGACTGTTTAGAGTCTTTACAACTTTAGTGAACAAAAGCCTTTTCCTCCATCACTAATCCCAAGATACCAATTTATCATCTTCGGCTTTGGAACAAACCATTATCGTTGTAATTTCACTCTTGCCAAATACTTCAAATACCGGAATGACAGATTCTTCCAATACGACGCGATAAATATTAGCCGCATCAGTGTTGCGGGTAGGAAACTTTATGTTGTCGACCTCTTTAAAATCTACAGTTCGATTTAGCGCGACGATTTTTTTTGCGTTGGTTTCATCAGTAATTTTGGCAAGAACTATTTCATCCGCCGCGCTTTGTAACTGCGACTGCTTGATATAAAGGAAGCCTGCCTCTATAATGAAGACAAACATTATCAAGAAAAGTGGCATCAGTATCACGGAGAGGACTAAGATTTGACCTTTTTGAGAGGAGACATTTTTTTTGATTAATAGCATTTGTCATCACTCCCCCACAACTCAGTTGATTATCATCAAATATTTGATTGCAAGTATATCAGCAAAATATAAAACTCACAAGACCTTTCTATAAAAAATTTCATTAGATTTTGATTAGAGCAGACAACGATAAAGAAATTTTTAGGGGGCGTTAAAAATGGACTTATTCAGCAGTGTGAATGACGATAAAAAATATCAGCCGCTCGCCGAGAGAATGAGACCGCAGAACTTATCGGACTTCGCGGGGCAAGAAAAAATTCTGCGCGGCACTCTCGGTAAGATGATTGCTCAAGGGCAGACGCCGTCACTAATTTTTTACGGCGCGCCGGGCACAGGTAAAACGACGCTAGCAAAAATTATCGCGAACACTACGGCAAGTAAATTTGTTAAAGTCAACGCGGCATTGTCGGGGATTAGCGAACTGCGCGGGATTGTCAAAGAGGCGGAGGAGCAACGCAAATTTTATCGGCGGCGGACGATTTTATTCATTGATGAGATACACCGTTTTAACAAGGGGCAACAGGATTTTTTATTGCCATACGTCGAGGACGGGCGCATAACTTTAATCGGCGCGACAACCGAGAATCCGTTTTTTGAAGTCAATGCCGCGCTCCTCAGCCGCGTTAAAATTGTCCGCTTGGAAAAACTTTCTGCCGATGACATAAAAAAAATACTCCGCCGCGCAGTCGACGTTGAAAAATTTTCTGTCGAGGATAATGCATTGGAGATTATCGCGGACTTTGCGGACGGTGATGCGCGAATGGCTTTGAACTTATTGGAGCAAGCGACGTTCGCGGGCAAGGTTACGACAAAAATTTTAGGCGAATTACTCGGTGAAAAAATTCGACGTTACGACAAGAGCGGCGATAATCACTATGACACGGCGAGCGCGTTCATTAAAAGTATGCGCGGTTCGGACGCGGACGCGGCGATTTATTATCTGGCAAAGATGATTGACGGCGGCGAGGATTTGAAATTTATTGCGCGGAGGATTGTAATCTGCGCGGCTGAGGATGTTGGCAACGCCGACCCGCAAGCGTTGATTCTGGCGAACGCGGCGGCTCAAGCAGTTCAATTCGTTGGTTTGCCGGAGGCGCGGATAATTTTGGCGCAAGCCGTCACGTACATTGCGGGGGCTCCGAAGTCCAACGCGGCTTACCTTGCGATTGACAAAGCCCTTGCCGACGTTAAAAATTTTCGTGGCGAAGTTCCTAAGCATTTACGCGACACCAATTACAAAGGCGCGAAAACTTTCGGGCATGGCGTCGGTTACAAATATCCGCACGACTTCGCGAATCATTTTGTTAAGCAACAGTATTTACCCGATAAAATTTCCAAACGATATTATGAGCCGTCCGCGCAGGGTTACGAGGCTGAGATTAAACAACGGCTTGAAAATTTATGGCAAGCAAAAAGCGACTGACGATAAAATCAGCCGCTTAATTTTTTGTTCAAATATTTTCTTTAGCGATGGCGACGAGTTTTTCAAAAGCCGCCGCGTCGTTGACTGCAAGCTCCGCCATCATTTTTCTATCGACGGCAACGCCCGCTTTAGTCAAACCGCAGATTAATTTGCTGTAAGAAATGCCGTTAATGCGAGCCGCCGCATTGATACGGGCAATCCACAAGCGACGGAATTCGCGTTTTTTAACTCGGCGGTCGCGGTGGGCGTACTGCCCGGCTTTCATGATAGATTCGTTAGCTTTTTTGAATTGTTTACTCCTCGCGCCGCGATAACCTTTAGCGAGCTTGAGGATTTTTTTATGGCGTTTATGCGCTGTGACGCCGGTTTTTACTCTTGGCAAGATAATCTCCTCCGTTCAATAAAATTAAGCATAAGGAAGCATTTTCCTCACGCGAGCCTTGTCTGCCGCCGAAGCGAGCGTTGCCTTACGGAGATTTCTCTTGCGTTTGCGAGTTTTCTTTTCGAGAATGTGGCTCTTGTATGCTTTATTGCGTTTGAATTCGCCGCTGCCTGTCACGTGGAAACGCTTAGCTGTTGCTCTGTGCGTCTTGATTTTGGGCACCTGAGTCCCCTCCTTTTGTTTGTGTAGTTTTCTTGGTCTTTTGCGCCTTCTGTGCCTTAGGAGAGAGAATCATCGTCATATTTTTGCCCTCAAGTTTGGCGGGACGCTCGACTGTCACGATCTCTTCCAAAGCTTTAGCGAGCTTGATGAGGACTTCGTTGCCCAATTCGGGATGAGAGAGTTCACGCCCGCGAAACATTATCGTAACTTTAACTTTGTTGCCCTCTTCGATAAAGCGTTGGGCATTTTTGAGTTTGACTTCAAAGTCGTGTTGTTCGATATTCGGGCGGAGCTTGACTTCCTTAATCGTGATGATTTTTTGCTTCTTGCGGACTTCCTTTTCGCGTTTTTGTTGTTCGTAGCGATATTTGCCGAAGTCCATAATACGGCAGACGGGCGGTCTGGCTTTGGGCGCGACCTCGACCAAGTCAAGGTGTTTATCCTCAGCGAGTTTAAGCGCGTCCCTTGTGAGCATGACGCCGAGCTGTTCGCCGTTCGCGTCCGTGACCCTAACCTCGCGAATACGAATCTCATCGTTGATTCTCAAAGTGTCTCTGCTAATTTGAAATACACCTCCTGCGGCGCGTGAAAAAAATTAAAGGCGGCGTTAAGCCACCTGCGATTCTCGATAGGAAAATCTGTTGGAACCGCGCCAACTCATTTAAGGTCGGCGGGTGAGAAGCGCAAGCTCCTGCTTAACGCGCCAAAGTGTATCACAGCGATTAGTCTCTGTCAAGGAATCAATCTTGCAACCGCGCAGGTTTGGTGTTAAAATCGCGGAAAGTTTTTTATCGGAGGCTCAGATATGAACAGCAGTGAAAATGCTTATGCAGGCGCATTGTTTTTCGCGTTGTTGAGTTTAGGTGCGCTCCTTAAGATGGACGGCATTTTCAGCTGGTTTATCGGGGCGGGCAGTGCTGTCTTGGCGGCGTTGAGTTTGCGTTTTGCTTTGGTTAAGGCGGCGCAGGAAGCGGAAGATAATCATCAGCGTTTGGAAATTCAATTCCAACAGCTCCGTAGCAAAGTTATTGAGACTTCGGAGGCGAACATTACCGCGATGACTTCCGTAAACGACGCCGCGCAACTGGCGCATGATAATTTGCAAACGATTCGAGTACGCCTCGCCGAGTTGGATAATTTGACGCAGATAGCCGAATACGCCGCTGAACTCAAAACGACTATCGCCAGCCTCGAAGAAAATTCTGCCGCACTTAATTTGACGTTGGAGCGGGAATTTGAACGTCTCCGCGCAGTCGAAGAAACTGACTTGAAAGAAATTAATTCGTCGATAGAAAAGCTCGGCGGTCGCTTAGAAAATTCCTTGAGCCACGACGACAGTTTAACTCGGCAGGATTTGAAAATTTTAAAGCAGATTATCGCGAAGATAAAATGAGTTAAATATCCGCGTCAACGCCGTGAGTATCAAAGACCTTAAGAATTTCACGGAGCTTGGTTTTGTCGGGGTTATAATCGATAGTAGTTTCGCCGTCGTGCGCGTGAATATGAACGTACAGGACGCCCGCCAAGCCGAGCAAATTTTTTTCGACAGCCGCCGCGTTTTCGGGAGTGTAACCTTTGGCGGTGAATTGCAAACGAGTATTGCCGCCGCTGTTGCCGCAACCGCATTCTTTGCACATAATCAAAACACCTCGCAGAAAATTTTTACTGCAGAAGTATACAGCGCGAAAAATTCTTTAACAACCCCCGCGCAGGGTTTAAGGAGGGCGTATGACAAAACTTTTACTGGTATTTATCGGCGGCGGACTCGGAGCGATGTCGCGTTTTTTGGTGACGACGGCATTAGCAGGCAAGCTCGGCAACTTCCCGATAGGAACGCTCGCGGCGAATTTTTTTGGCAGTCTGATTATGGGTTTAGTCGTCGGGCTTTTGGCGGGAAGATTTGAATCGGTGCGATTGTTTGTCGCGGTAGGATTTTTAGGTGGTTTTACGACGTTTTCTAGTTTTTCGGCTGAGACGTTGGCATTGATTCAAGGCGGACAACTTTTCGCGGCGACGGCAAATATAATCGTCAGCGTGGTTGCGAGTTTAGCGGCTTGCGCTGTCGGATTAAAATTAGGAGGAGCTTAACATGGCAAAAGCATTAATCATCATCGACATGCAGAACGATTTCGTAACGGGCGAACTCGGCACAAAAGAGGCGCAGGAAATGTTGCCGCGTCTGGTCAAAAAGTTAGAGGCGATAGTTGAGGAGGGCGCGGTTGATTTAATCTTCACGCAGGACACACACGCCGATAATTATCTTGACACGCAGGAGGGGAAAAATTTACCCGTCAAGCACTGCATAAAGAAAACCGACGGCTGGCAGATTGTCCCCGAATTGCAGAAGTTCACGGCGCGAGCTAAGGCAGTCATCGAGAAAAAAGCATTTGGTTCGACGCGTCTGCCGAGCCTTATCAAGCCCTATGAAGTCGTCGAGTTCGCGGGCGTCTGCACTGACATTTGCATTATCTCAAACGCGCTTTTAGTCAAGGCATTTTATCCGGAGCAACGTGTTCAAATTGATGCGGCATGTTGCGCGGGGAGTTCGCCCGAAGCTCATCAGAAGGCTTTGGACGTTATGAAAAATTGCCAATGCAAAATCATCAACGAATAAATTTTAGGAGGAATTTTTATGGAGATTAAATTTGTTGAGGCTAAGACTTTGAAGGCGAAGCCGGACGTTAGCAAGATTGGATTCGGCACGCACTTTACGGATTACATGTTTGTTATGGACTACGACGCCGCGCAGGGTTGGCATGACGCGAGGATTGTTCCGCACGAGAAAATTTCTATCGACCCTGCCAACGCGACGCTCCATTACGGGCAAGCCATCTTCGACGGGCTTAAGGCTTATCGCAACAATGGCAAGGCTGTTGTCTTCCGTGCCACCGACCATCTTAAACGTATCAATGTTTCCGCGCAGATTCTTGACATCCCCGAAGTTCCGTTTGACGTTATGCACGCGGGCTTGATGAAACTTATCGACGTTGAGAAGGATTGGATACCGGCGGACAAGGGGCAGAGCTTATACATTCGCCCGTTTATCTTCGCGACTGATGAAGTTTTGGGCGTGAGCGTCAGCAAGAAATATAAGTTCATGATAATTTTATCGCCGGTTGCCGCTTACTACGCGCACGGTTTTTCGCCCGTTAAGATTCTCGTTGAAGATAAATATGTCCGCGCAGTTCGTGGCGGTTTGGGAGCGGCTAAGACTCCTGCGAATTATGCGGCGAGTTTACACGCGGGCTTGGTTGCACATGAAATTGGATTTGACCAAGTGCTTTGGCTTGACGGCGTTGAACGCAAATATATCGAGGAAGTCGGCTCGATGAATATTCTCTTCAAGATTAATGGCGAGATAGTTTCTCCGTCGCCGAAAATTCAAACGTCGATATTGGACGGCATCACGCGGCGCACGGTTAATCAAGTTGCTAAGGCTTGGGGTATGCCGGTTGCCGAACGCAGAATTTCAATCGACGAAGTTATTGCGGCTCACGAGGACGGTCGGCTTGAGGAAGTTTTCGGAAGCGGCACGGCGGCAGTAATTTCGCCGGTCGGAGTTCTTCGTTACAAAGGCAAGGATTATGTTATCGGCGACGGCAAAACCGGAGCTTTCGCGCAGAAAATGTACGATTACATTGAAGGCTTGCATATCGGCGAAGTCGAAGATACTTTTGGTTTCGTTGAAGTCGCGGGCAAGTACTGATTGATTATCGGCAATAAAAAAGCCCCTGTCGAATTTGGCAGGGGTAATTTTTTTTGTAACGCAAAAGCGCGGGGAACTAATCCTCGCGCTTGAAATTTCTTTATGGTGCGGTTGATGAGACTTGAACTCATACGCCTTGTGAGCACTGCCCCCTCAAAGCAGCGTGTCTGCCTATTCCACCACAACCGCGTAATGTGGTGCGGTCGATGAGACTTGAACTCATACCCCCTTACGAGGACTGCCCCCTCAAAGCAGCGCGTCTGCCTATTCCGCCACGACCGCATATTTAATTTTGAATTGGTGCGGCAGAGAGGACTTGAACCTCCACAGGGTTGCCCCTACTAGCGCCTGAAGCTAGCGCGTCTGCCATTCCGCCACTACCGCACAACTGGTGCCGAGGACCGGAATCGAACCGGTACGAGATTTTACTCTCGCAGGATTTTAAGTCCCGTGCGTCTGCCAGTTCCGCCACCCCGGCAAGTGTGGAGCGGGTGATGGGAATCGAACCCACGTGATCAGCTTACCATTGAGCTACACCCGCGTGGAGCCGGCTATAGGACTTGAACCTACAACCTGCTGATTACAAATCAGCTGCTCTGCCAATTGAGCTAAGCCGGCGCATATATAAACTTGCGCTTAAAATCGAAATGGTGCCTCAGAGCGGAATCGAACCACTGACACGGGGATTTTCAGTCCCCTGCTCTACCAACTGAGCTACCGAGGCAACTAATCTATAATGTGAATCTTGATTTCAAATGGCGACCCGGATCGGACTTGAACCGACGACCTCCGCCGTGACAGGGCGGCATTCTAACCAACTAAACTACCGGGCCGGATTTTAACTTGGTGGGCGATGACAGGCTCGAACTGCCGACCCCCTGCGTGTAAAGCAGATGCTCTCCCGGCTGAGCTAATCGCCCTTCGATTATGGTGACCCGCCGGGGAATCGAACCCCGAACCTACTGATTAAGAGTCAGTTGCTCTACCAGTTGAGCTAGCGAGTCATGTTGTCAAATTTGAGGCAAGTGGCTGGGGCAGCTGGATTCGAACCAACGATGCGGGAGTCAAAGTCCCGTGCCTTGACCGACTTGGCTATGCCCCAAGACCTTTGAAAAAAAATGGCTCCCCGGACTGGACTCGAACCAGTGACTCCCTGATTAACAGTCAGGTGCTCTACCGACTGAGCTACCGAGGAATTTTTAGCGGCGAAT
>CAJOHN010000032.1 GCA_905234235.1 uncultured Selenomonadaceae bacterium | reverse complement strand
CAATCATGGAAATCCTAAAGGTATCAGCCAAATCTAACCCCAATTCCGTCGCCGGCGCACTCGCGGGAGTCATCCGCGAAACCGGAAGTGCCGAGATGCAGGCGATAGGTGCCGGAGCGCTGAACCAAGCGGTAAAAGCGGTTGCCATTGCACGCGGCTTCGTGGCACCGCACGGCGTAGACCTCATCTGCATTCCTGCTTTTACGGACATCGAGATTGACGGGAGTGAACGCACTGCTATTAAACTCATAGTCGAACCGCGTTAATTCCTCACTCCGCCAAAGGAAAATTATCAGAAGCCGTGAAGGCGGACATTTAGTCACGGAGGTAAAAAAATGGCGGGCGATTTGCACACCCATACGAATTTTTCAGACGGCTCTTATTCCCCTGAAGAACTCGTGACAGCGGCGAAGAAAATCGGTCTCCACTATCTGGGCATAACTGACCATGACACGGTTGACGGTGTTCGCCAACTTTACGAAAATGGGCTCTATCCCGGCAGAGGCGTGAATATAATTCCGGGTGTCGAGCTGAGTGCCAACCATCCCGAAAAGGACATTCACATCGTCGGTTACAACATCGATATTTACAACGAAGCACTCACGGATATGATTGATAAGATTATCGAGGCGCGCTGGGAGAGATTCAGCCAGATTATCGATACCCTTCAACGCAAAAATTATAACATTCGCGAGGCAGACGTTTTGAAAGTCGCGGGCACAAGTCATTCAATCGGTCGCTCGCATATCGCCCGAACTCTGGTTAAGATTGGCGCATTCAAAAGCGTTCGCGAGGCGTTTGAAAAAATGCTCGGCAAGGGAAGCCCCGCTTATGTCCCGCGCTACTTGCCGGAAGTCGACGAGGTTATCGAAGTTATTCATCAAGCAGGCGGAAAAGCTGTGTTGGCGCACCCCAAACTCGTTGGCGACGACGCGCTTGTTGAGGAGCTCTGCGGTAAATTGGACGGGCTCGAAGTTTATTATCCCTGCCACAAGCCCGAAGAAGTTCAGCATTATTTCTTACTCGCCAAAAAGTATAATCTTCTGGTTACCGGCGGCAGTGATTTTCACGGTACGGCATCAAGATTCGTTAAGGAACTCGGCGAATTTACTATCAGCGATAAACTTGCCGAAAAATTTTTCGTCGAGCCTCCGACTTAGTAATTTAACACGAAAAAAAATCCCGTCTCCCAATCGAGGCGGGTTATTTTTTTTTATCTTGTAAAGTATCTGCGCGGCGATTATACTTGCGCGGGAGGGATTTAATTTGATAGTCTCATGGAACACAACCAACGCTTGCAATATGTATTGCGCGCACTGCTACCGCGACGCAGGCTGTAAGGCTCAGGAAGAACTTTCGACGGCTGAGGCTAAGGAACTTTTGAATCAGATAGCCCGCGCAGGTTTTAAAATAATGATATTCTCCGGCGGCGAACCGTTAATGCGCCCCGACATTTTGGAGCTTGTCGAACACGCAACGCGCTTGAAATTAATCGTAGTATTCGGAACGAACGGCACGCTGATAACCGCGCAGATGGCAAAAGATTTAAAATCGGCGGGCGCAAAGGGCATGGGTATATCGCTTGACTCACTCGACGCCGATAAACACGATAAATTTCGGTCGTTCGCGGGCGCGTGGCAAGGAGCAGTCAACGGCATGAAAAATTGTGCGGCGGCTGATTTACCGTTCCAAATTCACACGACGGTTATGGATTGGAATCAGCACGAGTTGGAGGCGATAACGGACTTCGCGGTAGAAATCGGAGCTAAGGCGCATCACTTTTTCTTTTTAGTGCCGACGGGACGCGCCAAAACTATCAAGGAAGAATCATTACGCGCCGAAGGTTACGAGAAAGTTTTAACGCGAATCATGCGCAAACAACAGGAAGTTTCAATCGAACTCAAACCGACGTGTGCGCCGCAATTTTTACGAATCGCTGACCAACTCGGCATGAAGTTAAGATTTAAGCGCGGGTGTTTGGCGGGGCTCAGTTATTGCATAATCAGTCCGCGAGGCAAAGTTCAACCGTGCGCGTATCTCAACATGGAACTCGGCGACGTGCGCGAAACTCCGTTCGATGAAATTTGGAAGTCGAATAAAATTTTGCAGACGCTCCGGACGCTTAACTACAGCGGGAATTGCGGCGCGTGTCGGTATAAAAATAAATGCGGCGGTTGTCGTGCGCGGGCGGCTTGTTATAATGGCGGCGATTTCATGAGCGGCGAGCCTTGGTGCAATTATAATTAAACGGGAGGCAGAAATTTTGTTCGTCAGAGGAGAGCTTGAGAAAATTGAACGTAAAATTTTAAACAGCGAACGTTTAAGTCGCGAGGACGGAGAATTTTTATTTGCGTGCAATGAATTGAGTTGGTTGGGCGCGTTGGCTGATTACGTTCGGAAAAAAGTCAGCGGCGACATTGTTTATTACAACGTCAACTGCCACGTCAACCTTACGAATATCTGCGCGGCGCGTTGTAAATTTTGCGCGTTCGGACGTGATAAAGATGATAAAGGTTCCTACGCCATGACGATTGACGACGCGATTAAACTTGTGACGGAGGCGAGTCGCGACCCGCATTTATCGGGCTTGCATATCGTCAGCGGCTTGCATCCGACTTGGACTTTTGAAAAATATTTATCGTTCGTCGAAGTTCTTCACGAGAAATTTCCAACGTTGCATATTAAAGGATTTACAGGCGTCGAGATTCAGCACTTCGCGAACATTTCGGGCTTGAGTGTCGAAGAAATTCTGATTCGGTTAAAAGCGGCGGGTTTGCAGGCGATTGCAGGCGGTGGCGCGGAAATTCTTACTGACCGTGTGAGGAATTTACTTTGCCCGAAAAAATGTTCCGCCGATGAATGGCTAAACGTTGCTCGCACGGCGCATAAACTCGGAATAAAAACCAACGCCTCCATGCTTTACGGGCACATTGAAACTTTGTCGGAACGCGTCGAACATTTAATCAGACTCCGCGAACTCCAAGACGAGACGGGCGGATTCCAAACTTTTATTTGCTTCCCGTTCCTGCCGAAGAACACCGCGCTTGAAAAAAATATTCGGCAAACTTCAATGTGGGACGACTTAAAAACTATGGCGATTTCGCGGCTCATGCTTGACAACTTCCAAAATATCAAAGCGTATTGGGTAATGTTGACGGTGCCGGTCGCGCAAGTGGCGTTGAGTTTCGGCGCAAATGACATTGACGGGACGATTCACCGCGAAAATATTTTGCACGAGGCGGGAGCAACTTCGCCGCGTTCGCTTGCTGAGGACGAAATTATAAAAATTATTCGCGAGGCGGGGCGAATTCCTGCCGCTGTCGATTGCAATTTTAATGTCAGGAGAATTATCAAATGATTTTAGACATTGCTAAGGAAAAAATTTCTTCGGGCAAAAGACTTGAACGCGACGAGATACTTGCGCTTTACGAGGACAACGACCTTTTATATTTGGCTGAATCTGCGCGGCGCGTCAAAGAAATTCACAGCGGCAAAAAAATTTTCTACACCGTCAATCACCACATAAATTTAACCAACGTTTGCAAGGCGAATTGTCCGTTGTGTGCTTATCAATGTCAAAGCGGCGACAATCGCGCCTTTACGCTCGAACTCGCCGAAGTTGAAAAAGTTGTCAGGAGTCAGGGGTCAGGGATTAGGGAAATTCATATCGTCAGCTCGATTCACCCCGATAAAACTTTCGATTATTATCTAGACGCCGTTAAGCTCGTGAAAAAAATTTTGCCTCACGTCGGGATTAATGCTTTCACTCCCGTTGAAATTGTGAACTTCGCAAAGATTAGCGGCAAAAATTTTTCGGAAGTCTTGAGCAAATTGATTCAAGCGGGCGTGACGAGTTTGGCAGGCGGCGGCGCGGAAATTTTATCAGACAGAGTCCGCGAAATTATCTGCCCGAAAAAATGTTCGGCGTCTGAATGGTTGGAAGTCATGCGGACGGCTCACAAACTCGGCTTGAAGTCGAACGCGTCGATGATGTACGGGCACATTGAGACGATTGGGGAACGTATTACCCATTTGTTGAAACTTCGCGACTTGCAGGACGAAACCGGCGGATTTATGGCGATGATGCTATTCCCGTTCCACCCCGCAAATACAGAGCTTGGAAAAAAATTTAATCTGCGGCGCGTGGGCTCTTGGGAAGATTTAAAAATGCTCGCGCTGTCGAGATTGGTGCTGGATAATTTTAAACACTTCAAGGCGTTTTGGATAATGTTGACGTTACCGATAGCGCAGTTGGCTTTGAACTTCGGAGCAGATGATTTGGACGGTACAATCGGCGAGGAAAAAATTATCCACGCGGCGGGCGCAAAATCTTCTGCAGGAATTAGTCGCGAGGCTTTGGAGAAAATTATTTCGGAGACAGGTTATCAGCCCGTCGAACGCGACAGCTTTTATAACGAAATTTGACAATGCAATTTGCATTTGCTATAACGGGCTGGAAATTCATTAAGGAGGCAATTCATTTGAAGTATCAAGAATTAGTATTTGCCCTGCAGAAATTTTGGGCGGATAAGGGTTGCATATTAGCGGAGCCCTACGACGTGGAGAAAGGCGCGGGCACGATGAACCCGTTTACATTTTTGCGAGTGCTTGGACCGGAGACGTGGAATGTTGTATACACGGAACCTTCGCGCAGACCGGCGGACGGACGTTACGGCGACAATCCCAATCGTCTTTATCAACATCATCAACTGCAACTGATTATGAAGCCGTCGCCCGATAACATTCAAGAACTTTACTTGGAGAGTTTGGCGGCAATCAGCATTGAGGCGCAAAAGCATGATATTCGCTTCGTCGAGGACAACTGGGAATCGCCGACGCTTGGGGCTTGGGGGCTTGGCTGGGAAGTTTGGCTTGACGGCATGGAAATAACTCAGTTCACATATTTTCAGCAGGTTGGCAGTCAAGACGTTAAGCCGGTTGCGGTCGAGATAACTTACGGCTTGGAACGTTTGGCGATGTACATTCAAGGCGTCGAAAATGTTTACGACGTGGAATGGGCGGAGGGCGTCACTTACGGCGACATTTTCCACCAAAACGAGTTTGAGCAAACCAGTTACGCTTTTGACTTGAGCGACGAGGATTTACTGTTTGAGCTGTTTGATAAGTACGAGGCGGAGGCGGTTCGGATTATCAAGTTAGGCTACGTTCATCCCGCTTACGATTATGTTTTGAAATGTTCGCACACGTTTAATTTGCTTGACGCACGCGGGGCAATCAGCGTAAGTGAGCGGACGGCGTTTATCGGTCGGGTTAGGAAATTGGCTCGCATGTGCGCGGAAGTTTATCTCAAGCAGCGCGAAAAACTCGGCTACCCGTTGCTGAAAAAATCGGAGGTGAACGCGTAATGGACACGAAAACTTTACTGCTTGAAATCGGCACGGAAGAAATTCCTGCGCACGCTATGCCCGGCATTTTGAATCAGCTTAAAGATTTGGCGGATAAAAATTTAAAAGAATCTCGAATCGATTTTGGCGAAATTAAAACTCTCGGCACCCCGCGCAGATTGGCATTGCTTATCAGCGACGTTGCGACCACTCAAGCCGACGTACAAGAAGAAAAGCGCGGAGCTTCCGCCAAAATTGCTTTCGACGCGGACGGCAAACCGACTAAGGCGGCGATTGGTTTTGCTAAAAAAAATAACGTTCGCCCCGAAGATTTAATCACTCGCGACGGTTATATTTACGCTGTGATTCGCGAACAGGGAAAGCCTTCCGCCGAAATTTTTAAGACGCTCTTGCCGAAGATTATTTGCGATTTGAGTTTCCCGAACAATATGCGTTGGGGCGATTTGGATTTTAAATTTATTCGTCCGCTGCGTTGGATAGTCGCGTTGTTCGGCGAGGAAATTATTCCGTTCAAGGTTGCAAACGTTAAGAGCGGCAGAATTTCTCGCGGGCATAGATTTTTGAGTGCGGGAGATTTTGAAATTGCGACGGCGGCTGATTACGTCGAAGCCTGCGCGGAGAATTTTGTTATCGTCGACCAGAATCAACGTCGCGAAATGATAGCCGCGCAGATTAGGGAAGTTGCCGCAAATAAAAATGGCGTCGCTGAAATTACTGACGATTTATTGGAAGAAGTTTTATATCTCGTTGAATATCCGACGGCATTGGCTGGCGCGTTCGAGGAAAAATATTTGCAACTGCCTGCCGAAGCCGTGATAACTCCGATGCGCGACCATCAACGTTATTTCCCCGTGAAAAATTCTGACGGCGCGTTGAAAAATTTATTCATAACGATACGCAACGGCGGCAAGGATTATTTGGAAATTGTTCAGCACGGCAACGAACGTGTTTTGAAGGCTCGGCTGGAGGACGCGCAATTTTTCTTCAACGAGGACAGGAAAAAATCTTTAGCTGCTCATCGCGACAAACTTAAAACCGTCGTCTTCCAAGAAGGGCTCGGCTCCGTCTACGAAAAGACCGAACGCTTAGTTAAACTCGTCGAAAAAATTTCTGCGATGCTCGGCGTCGACGCGACAAATTCTATTCGTGCGGCTGAACTTTCTAAAGCGGATTTAGTTACGGGCATGGTTACGGAGTTCACGGAATTGCAGGGCGTTATGGGGCGCGAATACGCTAAACTTGACGGCGAAGCTCCGGAAGTCTGCGCGGCGATTGATGAACATTACATGCCGAGATTTGCGGGCGACGCTCAACCTAAGACTGTTGCCGGGAAAATTTTAAGCCTCGCGGATAAGATTGATAACATTGTGGCGACGTTCAGCAGGGGATTAGTTCCGACCGGCTCGCAAGATCCGTTTGCGTTGCGCCGTCAAGCTCTGGGGATTGTTAATCTTTTGGCGGGAGCGCGTTGGACTTTATCGATTAGCGAAGTCGTCGAACTTGCGATGGATTTGCTTAGTATCACGGACGAAGTTGGGCGCGAAAAGATTCAGCAAGAGGTTGCGGACTTCATGCGTCTGCGCGTCAAAAATGTTTTAAGCAACTCGACGCGCTACGACGTTATCGACGCGGTGATTGATGATGTTGACGATATTTTTGCCGTGACGTTGAAGGCGGCGGCGGTTGAACAATTCCTTTCTACGCCCGACTCAACCAAAAAAACAATTCAATCGTTTGTGCGCGTGAGTAACCTTGCCAAAAAAGCCGATACGACGGAACTTAACGCGGATTTATTTACACTTGACGCTGAGAAAATTTTGTACGGAGCATTTGCGGCGATAAAAGTTGCGGCTGATGAACTCGTCGGCAAAAAAGATTTCTTGGGCGCGCTTGACGTATTGAAAAAACTTTCCACGCCGATTGATTCATTCTTCGATTCGGTAATGGTAATGGATGAAGATTTAACAGTTCGGCAAAATCGGCTCGCGCTGTTGAAGTCGATAGACGACTTACTCGCGCAAATCGCCGACTTCGGCAAAATCGTTTTGTGATTCATAAAGATTTCTCGACCGCCTGAACTTAAGTATAAAAAAAAAATCCCTGTGCTAAATGTCACAGGGTTTTTTCGTTTCAAGATTCAATTTCTAAAGCAAATTTTTGCCGTAAAATTCTCTTGCTTGGTTATAGTCGTGAATGGTATTTTCGCCGCGCTCCAAAGCCACAAGTCCCGTGCGAATGACTTCCATAATTCCGTAAGGGGCAAGGAGCCGCGTAAACGCCGTAACTTTCTCGTCGTTGCCGGTTATCTCGAAAATAAGCGTCGTAGGTTGCACGTCGACAACGTGGGCGCGGAAAAGTTCCGCCATTTTCAGCACGTCAAGGCGATTGTTATCGTCGGCTTTAACTTTAATCATCGTCATGCCGCGAGTGACTGCCGTCGCCGAATCAAGCCGCTGTACCGCCTGCACGACGGGCATTTTCTCCAACTGCTTAATCATTTGTTCGATTAAATTGGCGTCGCCGTGAACTACAACCGTTATCCGCGAAAATTCCGGCGATTGCGTGACGCCGACCGATAAGCTGTCGATATTAAATTCTCTACGGCTGAACATGCTCGCCACGCGCACCAAAACGCCCGGCTGATTCTCGACGTAAACCGATAAAACGTGCTTCATAAATTGATGGCTCCTCCTAAAAATTTTACGCGCTTTCAAGATGTCATACGCTTGGCAAGTGCCGCCGCTTCCGTCGTGAGAGTTTGCACTTGATGTTTAATTGTCGCCGGATTTTTATCGTCCATCCACTTGGCGTAATTCTGCGCGGCGTCTATCGAAGTGTCGCAAATCCGCATGTAAAGATTTTGCAAAGTCTCGGCGTCCTTAGGCACCTTCAAATTGAAAAGCTCCTGCTTGCGCTCTTCCCAATCCTTCTTGAACACGTCATTAATCAAAGTTTTAAGCTCTGCACGCGTCGAATCCTGCGCCAATGACCCTAACGCAAGTATCGAGCCGTATTTTTGTTCCGCCTCGCGAATCGTCGTTTCATGACGAGAATTTATTTCGCCCGCCGCCGCTAAATAATTATCGAGTTGCGCACGCCGCGCCAATGCAATTTGCTCCATGTATTCTTTGAAATTCTGCACGCGAGAAACTTGCCACTGATTATCCGCGCCACGTGTCAACACCAACTGAATCGGAAATTCCTTGTCGAGTTCCTGCTGAAAAATTATCACGTCGGCAAAAACCTCGTCCTTGTTGGCGTCGTTTACTTGAATATTTTTTACGTTGCGAACTTCGGCGTTGAGAAGTCCCGCTTTCTCCAGCAATTCAAATACGCCGGCATTATCTTCCGCCTTGAGTTCGCCGGTGGCAATGTAAGAATCAATCGCCGACTTCAAACTCATAATCATCGGGGCGCGGAGCATTTTCGTAAAATTCCTAATCGCGTCTCTGGTATCCTCTGTCATCTCGGCAGAAGTTACGCCGTCGACAAAACCGCTGTAGCCCGAATCTAACACGCCGTCCAAATCAACTGCGCGATGAAAAGCCTTAGTATCGTGTTCCTCGACAGATTGCTGAATCGTTTTTATCGCGTATTCGGGCGTGTCGGTTTCCACGTGGAAATAATAGTAGCCGCCGCCCGCAACCACTAACGCCAGCGCGGCAAGCCCTGCTCCCGCCGCCATTTTGATTCGCTTGTTCATATTGCAACCTCCAAAAAATTCTAGTGCCAATCACTTTCCACTTGCCGATAAATTTTCCTGCTAAAAAATTCTGCCGCGCAGTGCCGCGAAAACTTGTTTACGAACTGTATTATAACTGCCAAGATTTTTTATTTTAACGTCGGCGCGCTCGCGAATTTCTTGCGCGGACATCTGCGCATTGATTCTGGAAATTGCTTGCTGTTTAGTCAGATTATCGCGGAACATAAGGCGGCGGACTTGCGTATTTTTCTTGGTGTAGACCGCCCAAGTTTCGTCGACTAAAAATTCCCAGCCCGCCTCGAACAACAACGGAATTTCCAATACGACCAATCCCGCGCCGCTCTCTTGACAATCAACCAAAAAATCTCGCGCCTTGTTGAGAAGAATCGGATGCGCTACCGAATTAATCCATTTGCGCTCGTCGGTATGATTGAAAATAATTTCGCCGATAAGTCGCCGGTTAAGAAAGCCTTCGCGCGTGACGACGTAGCCGCCGAAATGCCGAACGTAAATATCAAACAACTCACCGCCCGGTTCCGTCATCCATTGCGTAATATCATCAATATCAAGCGTCACCGCGCCGAAGAAACGCTTTAAAGTTTCCGCAACCGCCGACTTTCCGCTCGATATGCTGCCGGTCAAGCCGATTATGTACAAAATTTTCACCTGCCAATTCCAAGTTTCTCCATGATAAATTTTTGTTCAGTTTCCATTTCCTGCCGCTCGGATTCTTCCATATGGTCGTAGCCTAGCAAATGCAGTAGCCCGTGCACTTCCAAAAAAATAACTTCGCGTTTGAATGAATGCCCAAATTCTTCCGCTTGAACTTTTGCCCGCTCCAATGAAATTATTACGTCGCCTAAAATTTCAAAGTCTGTACCGATAATTTCGGGCTCGTCGCTCTCTCTGAACGCGAACGATAAAACATCCGTCGCTCTGTCGATTCCGCGAAATTTTTTATTCAACGCGTGAATGTGTTCGTCGTCCGTCAACGTCAAACTCAGCTCCGAATTCTCGACGCCGTAAATTTCCCCGACAACGTCCGCCGCTCGCAAAATGTCTTCAAGCAAATTTTCTTCAACCGTCAAAGTCTCCGGTTCAAAGCTGATTGTCGTGTTCATGTTTATCGTAAGCCTCCACAATCCTCGAAACTACCTCGTGCCGCACAACGTCCGCCGAACCTAATTCTGCTATCCCGACGCCCTTAACATTTTTTAAAATCTCGACCGCCTCAGCAAGTCCCGACGTTATTCCGCGCGGCAAATCAATCTGGCTTAAATCGCCCGTTATCACCATTCGCGAGCCGAAGCCTAAGCGCGTCAAAAACATTTTCATCTGCTTGGACGTGGTATTTTGTGCCTCGTCGAGGATTATGAACGCGTCGCTTAAAGTTCTTCCGCGCATGTACGCCAGCGGCGCAATTTCTATCACGCCCCGATTAAAAAATTTTTGGTAAAGGTCGAAGCCCCAAATTTCTTTTAACGCATCGTAAAGCGGACGCAGATACGGATCAACTTTTTCTTGCATATCGCCCGGTAAAAATCCTAAACGTTCGCCAGCCTCAACTGCCGGTCTCGTTAAAATTATTTTCCGTACTTCCTTGACGCGCAAATAATACGCCGCCATTGCCACCGCCAAAAAAGTTTTACCAGTGCCCGCCGCTCCGATTCCGAATGTCACGACGTGCCGCCGCATTGTGTCCAGATAATTTTGTTGTCCTTCGCTCTTCGCCCGTATGTGCACGCCGTCCGCCGTCACGATTATTGTTTCGCCGAAATTTTTTTGCGCGTCGTTTTTACTTGACATTCCTAAACAATTCCCCCGTTTCGGCAGGATTATATTGCAACAAAAAATTTCCCGCAAGAATTTCCTGCGGGATTTGTTCCGAAGCTGATTCTATGTAATTTTCTCGGCAATACTCTTGTAAACAAATTCGCTCGCCGACATGCCGTTAATCTTCTGGAAGTTGAGATGTTCATCGAAAATCTTTTTACGTGCGGAATATTTCTTATCTTTTTTCTTGATAAAAACTTGCTGAATTAAATCGGCAATGCCGTCCAAATTTTGTCCGTCGACGAGGTAAGAGACTTTCAAAATTTCTTCGCCGAGTTCGTTAAACTCTTGCGTGTCGCGAGTCAAGAAAATCAGCGGCTTGTGCGTGTACTGATATTCGGCGACAAACGAACTGCTATCGAGAATCATGCCGTCGCTGGTTGCGAAAACTTCTTGATAATACGCGCCCATATAAACCATCGCGTTGGGCAGGGCTTCCCATTTATCCAGATACTCTTGAAACTCTTCCGACGACGCAAAAACTTTCTCCTTGACCGCCGAGAAAAGCAAATTCGGATGCGGCTTGAGAACCCAAGAAGTTTCGGGGTGAGCTTTGGCGAATTCGTACATAAATTGATAGTTCCATTGAAACGTTGCGTAATTAATGCTGTCGTTTATCGTCCAATGCGGTGCCCAAATAATTTTTTTAGCGTTCGGACGAGCCATCTTCCAATCGAAACTCAGCTTTTGATTTTTATCCATGAGAACATCGGCTCTGGGGTAGCCGCCGAAAACGCCGCGAGGAGCTCCGGCATGACATTTCTTTTCGTAGATGTCGATTATAATTTTCGACGTGAAGAAAACTTTCCAAGCGGTATCGAACATCCAAAGATTAAAGCCTTCGTAGCAAGAAACGCTGATACCGTAGGGAATGTACGCCATTAAAGTTTTCGCGGTAATGCTTGAAGTGCGCAACGCGTCCGGCATAACATTAAAGTAAGGCGTCAAGAAAATAAGCAAATCCTGTTCGGGGACTTCGGCGTCGCGTTTGTTTATGGCTGTGACGTTAAAACCGCGTTTTTTGAGTTGCTTAACGCCGTACCAAAATTCGGTAAGGACGAGTTCATCTTTAGGCTTATCGGTGCGCAGGCACATAAAAATAGTAGTTTCAAAGCGTTCGTTTTGGGCGAAGTAATTATACAACTTATCGCCACACCACAACGCCGCGTCGTAAAGCACAAAGCCGACTTTGATTTTATCTTTGCTACGGATATTTTTGGCGGCGGCTTCAAAAACGCTATCCATAAACTCAGCATATTCAACTTTGGACGTAACCCAAGACAAGTTATGAAAATAATCGTAGTTCATATCAAGGAAGTTTTCAGCCGGAACGAGTTTATTTTTATGGAGCCGCGCAGAAAGCAACGAATTAATAAACAACCGCCCGCGAGCATTCATATGCGTCATGTCGCAAAAAGAATCGTAGTAAATTCTGGTCTCGAACAGATCAATGCACGTAAAGCCGATATTTTTTTCCAGCTGACGAATGACTTCGCGGAAATGATTCAGAACATCTTTACCGTAATTTTTTCTGACAGCAAGGTTGGGCGGGAAGATTACGCCGACAGGTTTCGCGCCTCTATCGATACAGAGCTGAACATAATCCCTGAGAATCTTAACGTTTTTCTCGACAGCGGCGGCACTTAAAAAACTTTTATCGTCATCCCATACGGCTAATGAATCCGTCGAGAAATTGCCTTTAATTTCTTTTCTCGCGCTGTCGAAACTCAAATCAGCCGATTTCGCGGTCATGTTGTCGAAAATGGATTTTATCCTGCTGTTAATCAAAGTTTTAAGCAATTTATCGTGCTCGGTTTCCGTTGCAGAATTTTTTAAGGTAAAAAGATACATGAGATTTTTGGAGCAGTTAGGAAAATCTTTGGCGTTATCGTAGCGAAAAATATCCGGCGTGAGTCCGATAAGGACAAATTTAATCGTGCCGCGTTTGACGCGCCCGAAAATGTATTTAGCCGTCCAATAACTTTGTTGCAAATCTTGGAAGGAGTCGGCAAGATTGACGCCGCTTTGTCCGGCAGGGTAACGATTGCTTGCTTGCGGAACGAGTTTCAAATCCAAGCTGTCTCTTATGTATTCTGTACCGGTTACGAAAAAATCCGCGCCGTATTTTTCTATGTGGCGCAAATTCCTAACCCAATTCAGCGGAATGACCAACGTAAAATTAATTATGTTAGCTTCGGGCACGTCGCTTAGTCGCAAAAATTTTTTTATCTTCCTGATGTTATCAGCGTCGCCCGCCGAGCCGTGAATCATCCAAATAGAACTTCTGTTCTTGGAGATAATACTGTTGCGAAGTTCCGAGACGGGAACTGATTCGCCGTTGGCATAAAAAACTTTCTCGCCATAGCCCGGCGCAACTATCGCTGCCAAGTGTACACGTTCAAAGTTGAGATTTTTAACAGCCCTCTCCAAAAGCATTTTGTCCAGCACGACGAGCACAACATTAATTTTATCCATTATGACACCTCAAAAAGTTACCTTGATTTTGTCAGAATATATCGCAGGGCTACTGCTTTTGTCAATGATTAATCGGGCAGTCGGTCGAGCGGCTTAAGATTTGTTCCGTCCGCGAAAATTATTTCCGTAACTTCAATGTGCAAATCTTTTTTTCTGAAGCCGTGTTTCATCGCGTCGACATCTGCGCGGATAAACGGATTTAAAGTTTTGGTCACGTTGAAAGTCTGCAAGCCCTGTTCACGTTCTGTCATGTCGATTGTAAACGGCGCAAAACTCTCGCGGTCTTCCTTACCGAGTACAATGTTGCCGATAATTTGGGCGAGCGGCTTATCGGATTTAACGTCCGCTTTAATTTCAATGTCGAGCGTCTGCGAAAAGCCGTATTCATCGCCGCCCGCATTCTTAACGCTGAAACTTTTTACCTTAAAAATTTCGTCCATCTTGCGGACAATCGGCGCGTTAAACGAGTCGAGTTTATGGCGGAGCGCACGACGGTAGCTCCTGTAATAACCTTCAAAGCCCTTAGCGTTCGTGATTCGCCAATTATTTTCGTCGGCGGTCTCAAGTTCCAATTCAATCTCGAAACTGAATTTCATAGCGGCGTTGTAGAAAAGAACCGTCACAATCCGAGCGTTGCCGTCTGTTTGCGGCTTGGTTATGCTTTTAATTTCGCAAGAAGTCGCGCCCGATTCTTTAAAAAATTTTTGTGCGTCGCTGAGATTTTTGGGATAAGTAACTTTGCCCGAAGAAATATATTGCTCCATTGCCGCCCGCGCAGATTCTACAAAGTCGGGCTTAAGATTATCATAGCGCATTTGAAGTTCATCCATTGAGTAAGCCGTCGGGGCAAGCGTCGCGTTGATGTGAGCCGTCAAAATTTCTTCCGCCGCCGATTCAATCAGTGCGTCGGTGTCGACAAAATTTTTAAAAGTTTCAAAGTCGCGAGCCTCAACCGCCTGCCGCGCAATTACTGCAGGATTGCCGCTGCGAGTCTTGAACTGTTGCCAATTATGAAAAGCCGCAACGCCGACGACAATCGCCATAATCAAAAGGACGGCAACCGCCGCCAAAATTTTTTTAGTGTTCATTTAATCAAATCCGGTCTGCGCGTGCGCGTCAAGTTCAATGCCTGAGCCTCGCGCCATTTTTTTATCTCCGCGTGATTGCCCGATAACAAAACTTCCGGCACAATTTTACCCTCAAATTCTCGCGGGCGTGTGTATTGCGGGAAGCCTAACATTCCGTCGAAAAATGAATCAGTCGCCGCCGATTCCGCTGAGCCTAAAACATTCGGGAGCATTCGCGCTACTGCGTCGACGATAACCATCGCAGGAAGTTCGCCGCCCGTCAAAACATAATCGCCGATTGAAATTAATTCGTCAGCCAAGTCGTAGATTCTCGCGTCAAAACCCTCATAATGTCCGCAGATAAAAATAATCTGGTCAAGCGCGGCAAGTTCCTTAGCTTTATTTTGATTGAAAACCTCGCCGCTTGGGTCTGTGATAATTATTTTGCGCGAAATATTTTCATCGGATTTACTAAGCACGTCACGGACTGCGCGGTAGACGGGCTCCGGTTTCAACACCATACCCGCCCCGCCTCCGAACGGCGAATCATCAACTTGCCTGTGCTTGTCGAAGGCGAAATCTCTAAGTTGCGTAAAGCGAATCTCCAAAATTTTTTTCTCGACGGCGCGCTTGATAATGCTTTCGCCGAAAACTCCGCCGAACATTTCGGGAAACAACGTGATGATGTCAATAAGCATTTGAATCAACCAAAATTTTTTTAGCGGGAATGTCAATCGACTTGACGACGGATTTAAGCGCGGGGATTAAAACATTTCCGTCAACCTCGAAAACATCATTGCTGCCGGTTTTGAGGACGTTGGTGACGTTGCCGAGCTTTTTATCGCCGTCGAAGACTTCGCAACCGATAATGTCGAACGTGTAAAATTCGCCGTCGGAAAGCGGAGCCGCGTCTTTCCTGTCGACCGTTAAAAATTTATTCGTCAACGCCCGCGCAGATTCACGACTGTCGACGCCCGCGAACTTCATAAAAATTTGCCCGCCGATATGCTTAACTTCCTCGACAGCAAAAATTTTCCCGCCGATAAAAATTTTTTCCAAGCCGTCGAAACGCCCTTCAAAATCTGTCAGCGGAATTATTTTAACTGTACCGTCGAGCCCGCGCGCCGCCCCGACTTTCCCGATAATTATTTCAGCCGCGTATCGCAATGATTTTGTCATCTTCAACCAAAATCTCCACGCCCCAAGCCTCGCGCAAATTATCGCCGACTTTCAAATCAACTTGCCGCTCCGCCGTCCCTTGTACTATCTCCGCGCCGAGTGCCAATTTCTCAAAAGTTTCCTTGCGACGACGCGCCTCATCCAAACGCCCTTGACGCGGTGCCATTTCATTGCCGAAGAAATTTTTAATCTGCCCCTCGTACTGCGGATTTTGTTCAAGCTCGCGTTGCATGTTTATTTCAAGCTGCTTGAGTTCGAGTTCCATTTGTTCGGCGACTTTAACTGCCTCGTCGATGAGCCGCGCACGCAATTTCTCCGTGAGTTTCGCCTTAATCGTAATCGGTACCGTTAATTTGATGCTGTTCATTTCAATCACAATCCTTTTTTTTATTATTGATATTTAAGCTTGAGAGCCGCGCCGACAAAATCTTTAAAGAGCGGATGCGGATGATTCGGGCGCGATTTCAATTCGGGGTGGAATTGGCAACCGACAAACCATTGATGAATATTTTTATCCAGTTCGATAATTTCAACCAAGCTGTCGTCGGGGAGCACGCCCGCAATTATCATGCCGTTTGCCTTGAAAACTTCGCGGAACTTGTTATTGAACTCGAAGCGGTGGCGGTGACGTTCGCTGATATTATCGACGCCGTAAGCCGCCAACGTGTGAGTGTCGGGCAAAACTTTGCAAGGATACGCGCCCAAACGCATTGTCCCGCCTTTTTCCGTCACGGCAATTTGAGAATCCATCAGCGCGATAACGGGGTGCTCAGTATCGGGATTGAACTCGGTTGAATTGGCGTCAGCATAACCGCAGACGTTGCGAGCAAATTCAATCGCCGCGCATTGCATACCTAAGCATAAGCCAAAGAACGGAATTTTATTTTCGCGGGCAAATTTTATCGCCTTAATCTTGCCCTCAATGCCTCTGTCGCCGAAGCCGCCCGGTACTAAAATTCCTCTGCAACCGCTGAAAACTTCTTCCAAATCAACGTCGGCACGTTCAATCTTCTCCGCGTTCACGAATTTAATTTTAACCTTAGCCGAATGCTCAATGCCCGCGTGGTGCAAAGCCTCGACAACCGAGATATAAGCGTCGGGCAACTCAACATACTTTCCAACCAAAGCAATTTTAATCGTGCGGTCTGGATTTTTAATTTTATGAACCATGCGCCGCCATTCGTCGAGCTTGGGCGGAGCTTGCGGCAGATTTAATTTGTTGAGGACGATTTTATCAAGCCCCTCGCTCTCCATGATTAGCGGAACTTCATAAATAGTTTCAGCCGTCCGATTTTCTATAACCGCATTCTCATCCACGTCGCAGAACAGCGCAATTTTTTTCTTAAGCTCGCGAGTTATCGGGTAATCCGTCCTGCAAACTAAAATATCCGGCTGAATGCCAATCGCCCGCAATTCTTTGACGCTGTGTTGAGTCGGTTTAGTTTTGAGTTCGCCCGCCGCCCCGATATACGGCAACAACGTCACGTGAATATAAAGCGCGTCGTTCCTGCCGACTTCCTTTTTGACTTGGCGAATCGCCTCGATAAACGGCAAGCTCTCAATGTCGCCGACCGTCCCGCCGACTTCAGTTATCACAACGTCAGCTTTATCCATTTCAGCTACGGCGTAGACGCGCGCTTTAATTTCGTTGGTGACGTGCGGGATAACTTGCACAGTCGAGCCGAGATAATCGCCCCTGCGCTCTTTGGACAAAACAGACCAATAAACTTTGCCCGTCGTAGTATTCGAGTGCTTGCTGAGATTAATATCAATGAATCGTTCGTAGTGCCCCAAATCCAAATCAGTCTCCGCGCCGTCGTCAGTCACAAAAACTTCGCCGTGCTGATACGGGCTCATTGTGCCGGGGTCAATGTTAATGTAAGGGTCGAACTTTTGAATCGTAACTTTCAAGCCGCGACTTTTAAGAAGTCTGCCGAGCGATGCCGCAGTAATTCCTTTGCCGAGCGACGAAACTACTCCACCTGTCACAAAAATATATTTAGCCATTTTGTCCTCCTCACTTTTCTGTGATTGATTCTGCCAATGAAAAATTTTTCCTGCCAAAAAAATACTCCGTGCGATTGTGTAAAAATTTTCGCGGCTAGTAATTTTGGAAAAAAATTCTATAACAACCCGTGTGAATAAAATTTATGAGGAGATGATTTTATGTCTACCCCAATCGGCGTCATCAAAAAATTCGTCCAAACACTCGTCGAAACGACTAAACAAGGTACCGAAGCCGCTGACGAAGCTTTTAAGGAAGTCGGCGCGGGCACTTATTCGGCTTTTAAAAGCGCGTTCAGTAGCGCAAAAAAAAGTTACAGTTCCTATCAAGATTTTTTCGAGCAAGTCTGTGGCATTCGCATTAACAACACCGACACGGGCGCAATCACAGGCTCCGACGCCGGTTTTAGCAGTACCGCCAAGACTGCCGAATCAATTATCCCCGAACTCGGCGACGCCAAAGAACTCACCGACGCAGAATATAATTCCTTCACTGTAAACGGGCTTACCGTTAATATTTCTTACGCGACAACCACTCAGAATAAACTACTTAAAAATTTTGATTATGATGAAGAACTTTACCTTGAGAAACAAAAATTGGTAACTCGTGCGCTTTATAATTGGTGGGTTGCCGAATCGCTGGATTTAATTAATGAATCTCTAGGAATCAGCTTGGCGGATGGTAAATCTTCGATTAATGAAATCAACATCGTATTTGACTACCGAAAAAGTAACACCAGTACGACCGTAGAAACGGATTTTAGTTATGATATGGGGCTTGCGTCGAGTGCTACGATTAAAATCAATGCCAATAACCTCTACGACATAACCGCTGACGATAAAAACGGTACGCTTCCTCAAAAATCTTATGTCTATTCCGAAGTTTATAGCCACTGCCCGCAATTTACTAATTATCTCGATAGGCTTATTCTTATGGGGCTTGCCGAAGTAGCTCTGGCGTCGAATATTGCTTACGCCAACAAATTGCCCAATGAAATTTCGGGCGGACTCTGCGCGATTGTCGGCGGAATTGATGAGTCAGCGACAAATTATAAATCATTTGCGGGCGGTACAACAGGCGGTTATGCTTATCTGCGCTACCTCGCCCAAAATTATTCTGACGGCATTCCAATCGGCGTCTCTTATAACGATAAGAAAACTATCTTGACGCTCACAACGGACTTTGAAGAGAAAACTCTTGACTTGGCAAATTTCGACGGTACCGTTAAAAATGTCAACGCGGCGGCTCTTAAAAGCGGCGTTAAAATCATCGGCAACGACTTAAACAACTCGTTAAAAGGCGGCAGTGGTGACGATACTCTCGACGGCGGCGCAGGTAATGACACTTTAACCGGCGGCAAGGGCAATGATTTATTTATTTTCAGCGGCGGCAATGATGTTATCACTGATTACGCGGCGGGCGATAAAATTTCTGTCAGCGGCGCGATTAAAAAGGCAACCGTCAACGATTCGGACGTTGTGCTTACGGTTGGGAGCGATTCTTTAACCGTCAAAAACGGCGCGAATAAAACTTTGACGATTATAAATTCTGCGGGCAAGGAAAATTCTACAGTAATTGGCGGCGGCGGTGCAGATATTTTCGTTTACAACTCCGGCGACGGCAACGACATCATCACCGATTACACTTCCGACGACATCATCAGCATTACCTCAGCGACTGCAGACGTTACGACGAGCGGCAACAATGTTATTTTTACTGTCGGGAGCGGGAAAATTACTCTCAACGGAGCCGCCGATAAAGTTGTTACTTACTTTGACAAAAACGGCGAACACACTTTCCCCGAAAACGTCGAGACTTACAAGATTAACGCGGCGGGCACGGCGATAACTCTTTTCTCAAATTTCAGCGATAAGACTTTTGACGTGGCGGATTATGGTAGCAAAATCGTTACGATAAACGCCTCAGCGACAACTCGCGACTTTGAAATTATCGGCAACTCCAAAGCTAATAAAATCATCGGCGGCTCTGGCAATAATACAATCGAAGGCGGCACGAAAAACGATACGTTGACGGGCGGCAAAGGCGGCGATACTCTTTACGGCGGGGACGGCAAGGATGTTTTCGTTTACAACAAAGGCGACGGCAAGGATATAATTGTTGACTACACGGCGGGCGATGACATAATCAAAATCAATTCGGGCTCGCTAAGCGATGATGTGGTCGTCAAAGATAATGACGTTGTGTTTACAATCGGCGAAGGCAAAATATCAGTCCAAAACGCCGCCGATAAAAGCATTACGATAGTCGACGAGTACGGCAAAAGTTCGACGAAAATTTATGCGAATAACAATGCTGAGGTTGCTTGGTTCATGGAAGGCGATGATAACTTCTCCGATAACCAACTCAGCTCACTCGTTGAAAGTAAAACTTATTTACCCGCGCAGATTGAAACTTCAACTGATTTGTTCAAGGAAAATACTTTAGTCACGTACAGCGACAAAAAATAAAAAAAAATTAATCCCGTCAAGCGGCGGGATTTTTTTTTCGTAAAGATTTTTACGCCTTAACTGTCGTCTTGGTCGTCGAAGAACGCGTGCGTTTAGTTTCGGGCGGATACCAATCGGTTAAGCCCCAAAGCCCGTCGCCCGCGTGCTGAAAACGACTGTCCATGTTAATCATCGTGTAAATTTCGGAGATAGCCGCCGCCTCATTCTGGACGGTTTTATTTTTTCTGGCAATAATCTCGCGAATCAGCTTCTTAAAATAAATCGGATTGTCTTTGCCCGCCTCGCTCAGGATTTGATAGGCAAGGTCGACTTCAGAAATATTTTCATCCATTAAAGAGAACCTCCTAAATTGGTCAGAGAATCGATAACGCACGCGCAACCGGGTCTGATATTTTGCATGACGAAAAGCATTTTATCATTCGGCAAACCGACACAACCGCCCGTCCACGGCTTATTTGTTCCAAAGCAATGCATAAACAACGCGGAACCTTTACCGGGCGTGCATTCGGCATTGTAACCCATGTTCAAGCCGTAAAGATAATGCGGATTGTAATCAATCAAATGCTCGCTGTAGCGCGTCTCAAAATTGGCGGGAGCATCGCGCACGTCGACAAACTGATTGTACTTGTAATCCCAATCGCCCGACCAATAATGATACTCGTTGACTTGAACGTAAGGAATTGCGCAACCCGGGTCGGGCAAAATTCCGAACGCATAATCAAAATAGAATGTTCCGACGGGAGTTTTATTGTCGCCCTCTTTGACTTTGCCGAGTCCGTTCCTGCCGATAAAGCCCGGCGTCGTCATAATCATTTCCCACGCACCGTTAATTTTTTCGTGCATAGAAATCCAAGCCGTCGTGCCTTGAATCCCCGCAACTACAACCATTTGCTCAGCAGTCTGCGCGGCAGACAAATTTTTAACCCATTGAGGCGAAGGAGTTGCCTGTTCATAGAGATCGCCCCCAAGTTTTTTCATCGAATCAATGACACAGACGCAATCTTTCTTAACGTGTTGCATGACGAAAAGCATTTTGTCTTCGGGAATCATGACTGAGCCACCTGTAGCCGTCTTGCCGGGTTCAGAACAACGCAAATACAACGCAAAACCTTTGCCGGGCTTGCCTTCCGAATTGTAACTTATGTTCAGCGCGTAAAGATATGCCGGATTGTAATCAATTAAATGCTCGCTGTTTTCATAGTCGAAATTAGCAGGAGCCTTGCGAACGTCAACCAGCTGATTGTATTTATACTCCAAATCGCCCGACCAATAGTGATTTTCGTTGACTTGAACGTAAGGAATAGCACAGTCGGGGTCAGGGGCAATACCAAAAGCGTAGTTAAACGTGAACGTGCCGCGCGGAGATTTTCCGTCACCCTGTTTAGTTTTGCCAATTCCTTTTCTGCCGACAAAGCCCGCAGTCTCCATAATCTGTTCCCAATCCCCCGAAGAATTTTTCTCGTGCATAGAAAGCAAAGCGTCCGAACCTTTAATCCACGCGACGACAATCATTTGCGTTGAATTTTTGGCTGCCGGCAAATTTTTAACCCACTGAGGCGAAGGACTTGCCTGCGCGGTCTGACAAATAAACATAAACACCGCCACCAACGTTAGCAAAAATTTTTTCATGACTTACTCCTTACAAGTTGATTTGAAATCCGGCGCGCATGGACGCGCGCCGCCCCGCGTTGAAAACGTGATGTTTTCTAGCGGGGGAGCGTCTTTCTTTGCATACTTTCTTTGACGCCCACAAAGAAAGTATGAACAAAAAATTACATTCTTTCGGGAGCCGAGACGCCTAACAATCCCAACGCATGTTCAATCGTGTGCTTGGTAATTTTCAGTAAAGCCAGCCGCGCCACAGCCAAATCTTTCTCGACGCCCAAAATCCTGCAATCGCGATAAAACGCGCTGAACGTCGACGCCAAATCATAAACGTAGCGGGCAATGCGTTGCGGAGAATATTCTGCCGCCGCCTTCTCAATCTCGTCAGGATACTCGAAAATTTTATTTATCAAGTCAATCTCAGAAGTTGAATTCATCAGCGAAAAATTTGGCGCACCTTCAATCGTCAAGCCCGCCTCCTTAGTCTGACGGAAGATTGAACAAATCCTCGCGTGCGCGTACTGAATGTAGTAAACGGGATTATCCGCGCTCTGCGACTTCGCCAAATCCAAATCAAAATCAAGTTGGCTGTCCGTCGAACGCATAAGGAAAAAATATCTCGCCGCGTCTGTCCCGACTTCTTCCATAAGTTCGCGCATAGGAATCGCCGTGCCAGCACGTTTCGACATCTTAACAGCCTCGCCGCTCCTAAACAACGATACCATTTGCAGGAAAATAATCTTCAACTTGTCCGCGTCGTAACCAAGCATAGTCATCGCCGCCTTGACTCGCGCAACGTAGCCGTGATGATCCGCGCCCCAAAGATTTATCAACTCTCCGAAGCCGCGTTCAAATTTATTTTTGTGATAAGCAATGTCAGCCGCAAGATAAGTCGGCTCGCCGTTCTCGCGAATAACTACGCGGTCTTTGTCGTCGCCGTATTTGGAACTCGCCAGCCACAACGCACCGTCTTGTTCGTAGACGCCGCCATTTGACTTTAAAACTTCAATCGCCGCGTTAATCTTATCGGGATGAAGCGTCCGTTCACTAAACCAAACATCAAACTCAACGCCGAAATTCTCCAAGTCCTTTTGAAGCTCAAGCATTTTATCGGCGTAGGCAAGTTCGCCCAAAATTTTTATGCGTTCGTCTGCGGGCAAGTTCAAATATTTATCGCCGTGCCGAGAAATAATTCTGCGCGTCGTGTCGATAATGTCCGCGCCTTGATAGCCGTCTTCAGGAAAATTAATTTCTTGCCCCAACAGTTCAAGGTAGCGCGCGTTGACGGACTTAGCGAGCTTATCCATCTGGTTGCCCGCGTCGTTAATGTAATACTCGCTCTCGACGTTGTAGCCCGCCGCCCGCATGATATTGACGATAGCCGAACCAGCCGCCGCGCCGCGTCCGTGCCCAACGTGTAAAAGTCCCGTCGGATTCGCGCTGACGTATTCAATCTGTATCGTGACGTTGCCTTTGTTCGGCAAGTTACCAAAATTTTCTCCGGCGTCGTAAATCGTTTTGAGCTCGCGATAAATCACGTCGTTCCGAAGATAAAAATTCATGAAGCCCGCGCCCGCAATTTCAATACGCTCGAACAAATCGGAACTGATTCTGGATTTAATTTCCTCTGCGATTTTGCGTGGCGATGCGCGGAAAATTTTAGCGGTCTGCATGGCGAAGTTTGTCGCGAAGTCTCCGAACTCTTTTTTAGGCGGAACTTCCAACGCGACTTCCGGCAACGCGTCCGAGAATTTCAACGCGCCGTCATTCATTGCCGCTTCGACCGCCAATTTTATCTGCGCGGCGATTTTGTCTTTAACTTGCAAATTTTTCCCTCCCAAGTAAATTTCCGTTTGTATTCGGCGAAAGGCAGTTTATTCCTGCGAATGTTGACAGTGAAAAATAAATGTGATTTAATCAGCGCGAGCGGATGTGGCGGAATTGGCAGACGCGCCGGACTTAGGATCCGTTGCCTTCGGGCGTGAGGGTTCGACCCCCTCCATCCGCACCAGTTTAGGGATCAGGTTTTAGGGGTTAGGTTTTAGGGGTTAGGTTTTAGGGGAGGAAGTTTTATGGACTGGGCGATACTTTTAATTGCGGCTTATATTATCGGCTCGATTCCGTTCGGGTTGATTTTGGGCAAGCTCATCTGGAAAAAAGATTTACGGAGATTCGGCTCGCATAATATCGGCGCAAC
>CAJOHN010000031.1 GCA_905234235.1 uncultured Selenomonadaceae bacterium | reverse complement strand
CTCCTTAAAATTGCGCCATGAACTTAGCATTTTCCACCGCCGATAATCCGGGAGAAAATTTTCTAAGTGCGGCTATCGCATTCTCGAACGTGTCAGCCAATACCAACTCGACGCGCCCGCCCAAAAGTCTTTTCGCCTGTTTGAATACCAATCGATAATCCGGACTCGAAGCAACCAATACATAACTCGACGCCAAATCTGAATGCGCCGCCCCGATTATTTCCGACAGCGACGGCGACGACTCCTCCGAGCCCGATACCAATATCGACGCGCCTGCGTCTTGAAGTTTTTGCGCCTCGAACGAATCCTTAGCAACTGCCAACGCCGCAACCGTCATTATCGCCTCGTGGAAGGGTAAAGCGTGCGCCTCGCTCATGTTCGTTATTTTAATTTCGGACAACGGACCCCAACCGATTGCTTGTTCCAGAGTTTTGCCGACGTGATCTGTATGTAAGTGAACATCAAAGCCGCCGCGTGCCCGCTCCACGATTGAGAAACTGCTGAAGTCCTTCATTTGCCGTTCAAGTTCGGGCAAGCTCGCTTTGGAATTCTTAACGCGCAACCGTACGCAATACGGGCGAACTAAATCATTTCGCGGGTCGGGCATATTTTTATGCGTCCCCAAGCCCAACGATAAACTTACGGCAGGAGATACAAAATTTCCGTCGAGCCCTTTTAAACAGCCCTTCAAAAAACTCAGCATGATGTTCGCGCCCGCGTCGTCCAGTCCGATTTCTTCAACTGCCATCTCGCCGGATTGTATCGCCTTCAACAAAATCTCCACAATCGGCATTCCGTCGCGCACCGCGTGATAAGCTCCTTTTGCCACAGCCTTTGCTACGGTTATGAACGGGCGTTCCGGCTCTTCGGGGATAACTCGTTGCGCATATAAAATCCCGTATTGAAATGCCTTGCCGAATTCCGAACCCGTTGCGTCGTATTTGCCGACGAGCCCCGCGCTTATTCCGCGAAACATCTGCGCTAAAACAACTCCGGCATTGCCACGCGCTCCGAAAACTGCCGCCGTTGCCACGCGCCGAGATAAGCCGCCGATTGAATCATCTTTGGCATCGGCAAGGGGCATGACCGCCGCGCCCATCGTTCGCAAAATGTGCGTCCCCGCTAACGTCCCCGCGCCGCTCAATGCGTTTATCGTTTCGTATTCCAAAAGAAATTCGCTGTACGCGCCTGCGACCATACGCTTAAAGTCGCCGCCCGTTATCACCTCTCTGTTGCCTATCATAGGATTACCTCCCTAACTAATTTTGAATCGGGTTGAAGGGATAATCTTATTGATTCGCGAAATAAGCGCAATAACCTTTATCGACAAGGAGAAAATTCTATGACGGATAAAATTATTGAGACTCCGCCTCAGCGTGTGAGACCAAAAAAAATTATTTCGGACGCCAAACCGCGACGCGGACGAAAAAAAATCGATTATAAAAACGACGGGCGTGAAAAAATTTTTGCCTTAGACATAGGGACGCGCAGTGTTATCGGGATTGTCGCGGTACAAGATAACGACGGGCAAATGAAAATTATCGCGACGCACAGATTGGAACATACCAGCCGCGCCATGCTCGACGGGCAAATTCATGACGTGCCGCAAGTCGCGGAAGTTATCATTCGCGTTAAAAATTATTTGGCTGAACAGGTCGGCGAACTTAAAAGCGCGGCAATCGCGGCGGCGGGGCGTGCACTTTATACCATGACTGCTGAGGCTACTCTTGAAGTCAACGGCGTCATAACCGACGAAGTTCAAAGCTCCTTGAATTTTGCCGCCGTCCAACTTGCGCAGGCTCAACTTACCAACGAGAAAAAAATTGACGCCAAAATTTATTACTGCGTCGGTTTCAGCATTATCAATTATGAACTCGACGGCATTAGATTAAAAAGTTTAATCGGGCAACGCGGCAAAATCGCTAAGACAAAAGTTATTGCGACGTTCCTTCCGCGTCAAGTCGTCGACTCAATGCAAACTGCGCTGAATTATTCGGGGCTTGAAGTTCGTGCGCTGACTTTGGAGCCGATAGCCGCAATCAGCGTTTTAGTCCCGCCGTCAATGCGCCATTTAAATATCGTACTCGTTGACATTGGCGCGGGCACTTCCGACGTTGCGATAACTAAAAATGGTTCCGTCATTGCTTATGGAATGGTTCCGCTCGCGGGCGACGAAGTCACGGAGGCTATTTCTCAAAAATTTTTGCTTGACTTCAACGTCGCTGAAGAAATTAAACGTAAGGCTACCAACGGCGAGGGCGCAAAGTTCAACGACATTCTCGGACGCAGTTACGACCTCACGGCTGAAGAAATTCTTACGCCGATTAATGATCACGTCGCGACAATCGCCAATGCCATTGCCAAAACGATTCTTGAACTCAACGGCAACGACCCGCCCCAAGCTTTGTTGTTAGTTGGTGGCGGAGCCTTATCGCCGAATCTGAATAAACTTGTCGCTAAGGCTTTGAACTTGCCGCTTGAATTCGTTGCCGTCCGCAAGCCCGACCAAGTTGAAGGCATAAAAAATATTCCCGCCGCATTGCAATCGCCCGACGCCGCCACGCCGCTGGGGATTCTTAAGGTTGCTTCGACGGACACTTTCCATTTCTTTAACGTCACGATTAACGGGCAGGAACAAAACCTTTTCCACTTCCGCGACTTGACGGTCGGCGACGCCATTTTAAGCGCGGGCATTGATTATAAAAAATTCAACGGCAAGCCCGGACTCGGTGTCATGATTACTTTGAACGGCGAGAAAAAATTTTTTCAAGGAACGCTCGGCACTTTCGCGAAAATTACTGTCAACGGCGCGCCCGCGAATTTGGATACGCCGCTTGAAAATAATTGCCGGATAAAAGTCGAGGCGGGCGAGGACGGCGTTACTCCGCAAATTAAAATTGATGACATCGTAGCGATTGAGCCGACTTTTACCGTCACTGTCAACGGCAAGGAATTTTCTGTTACGCCGAAACTTTTGGTTAATGGGGAAGTCAGCTTGCCGAGCCGAATTCTTAAGGACGGCGACGAACTCGACACTCAAACTAAGCGCACAATCGGCGAACTGTTGAGGCTTGCGAATTTCCCGCCGACAGGTAAGAAAATTCACTACACGTTGAACGGCGGCAAGGCGCATTACGTTTGCAAGCCCGATATTTTTCTCAACGGCGACCGCGCAGATATTTCCGACGTTCCGCAAGCCGGCGACGCGATTGAATACGTTGCCAACGACGCGATTAAGCTCGCCGAAATTATCAAGGACGACAGCCGCACTACCGCGATTAAAATTATTTACAACGGCAAGGAATATTCTGTGCCGACGACTACGACGCTTCTTTTGAGTGTCAATGGGCGCGTTTCCAATGAAAATACGATTATCGAGGACGGCGCGAAAATTATCTACGAGCGCGACGAGAAAAAAACCGTCATGGTCAGCGACGCGCTCCTTGCCGTGAACTTTAAACCGCCGCCCGCCGCAAGCCGCATGAGTTTTACGATTAAGGTAAACGGAATGCCCGCCGAGTTCGCCGACACCGTCAAGAGCGGAGATAATCTTGAAGTTATTTTGAAGACGCCCGACGGTTTGGAATTCAAGCCGCTCGATGAATTGGAGACACCCGTCCGCGACGAAAAATTATTGACGCCCGCGCAGAAGGAGCCTAATAAAAAATTTTCTATCAACGATTTCATCCGCCGTATTTAAGGAGGAATGTTTATGATTCACGTTTGTTTTTGCTTTACCGACAAGGCGGGGCTTTATTCAAAGTTCGTTGGTACATCTATGCTCTCGATTTTTGATAATTATAATAATACCCCCCCCCCGAATAAATTAATTATAGTACATATACTGCATGATAATACGTTGACAACAGACAACCGCGACAAATTTATATACTTGGCGGCACGTTACGGTCATCTCGTGCGATTTTACAACGTTGAAAAACTTTGTGCGGATAAGATTGATAAGATAATTAAACTCTTTCCAAGTGTCGACAAAAGTACTTTTACGCGAGGGACGCTTTACCGATTTTTTATTCCGCAAGTTCTTCCCGATACCATCGAAAAGGCGATTTATCTCGACGGAGATATTATCGTTAATCTCGACATAAATGAGCTGTGGCAGATTAATCTTGGTGAGAAAGTCCTTGCTGTTGTTCCCGAAGATATACAAGGTGACGACCCGAAAAGAAAAGTTATCTGCATTGAAGGGCACGTAAAAAGCGACGATTACTTTAATTGCGGTGTGCTGTTAATGAATTTAAAACTCTTGCGTGGCGAAGAAGAAACTTTAATGGATGGAATAAAATTTTTAAATGAAAATCCCCGCGTAGGTATGTATCTATTTGACCAAACAGTCTTAAATTATTGTTTCTCGGCGCGAACTGTAAAACTACCAATTAAATTTGACAGAATGACATACTTGCGTCGCAATCAGGAGACAAGAATTGGGCAAAAAATTTATCACTATGCAACCGGCGGTGGACTTGGGCTCGACCAGAATGACATCTTAAATCGATTGTGGATGAGTTATTTTATCCGTACACAATGGTTTGACGCGGAATCTATCGGCAGGCTTTACAGCGAGTTCAGACGGATTCGTAATGATTTAATGGACTCAAACTTAAAGCTCACTGCGACCATGTCGGGCAAGACTCGTGCATTTTTTATCGAACCGGCGCGAATCGATTGGCTGAAAAAAGTTTTTTCCGTACGCGACGATGAAACCATCATCCTTAACGAAAATAATGAATCCGTTCAGAGATTGATTGGTGCAATGAAAATTTCTAAAGATAAATGCGTGTTCTTCATAATGAACAAAAATTTTCCGTTTCATTTGCTTAGCAAAGAGGGTTTTGTTGAAGGAACTCATTTCTTAAGAGGCTGGACGCTTTTATCGGAGGCTAACGGAGAAGAATTTAGTTCTTTTCCGTTCATCAAAGCTATGTAACAACTTTTACCGTCGACAAAGTTTTATCGGCGGCTCCGATTACTCGCGAAAATTTTTCCCGTTGAATCAACTCGATAATCTGCGCGGAAATTTTTTCCCCTTGAATTAAAAGCGGAATTCCCGGCGGATAAAATGTTATCTCCTCTGCGCAGATTCTTCCGACGGATTTTTCAATCTCGACGGTTTCTGTTTGTGAGTAAAGAGTTTCTCGCGGACTCAACGTTGCTAATGATATTTCCCGCGAGAAATCGGCTCGCCAAACACTTTTGATCTTTTCATCTTTCAATCTTTTCATCTCAAGCAAAGCACCGGTGAGTTTTGAAATTGTTTCCTCCGAATCGGCGAAGGTTATCAAGAGTAACAAATTAGCCGCGTCGGAAAGCTCGCATTGAACTTTCAAGTCGCGGCGCAAAATTTCTTCAGCTTGTTGCCCCGTCAATCCCAAATCTTGAACGTTCACAGTAACTTTAGTCAAATCTAATGAAAAATTTTTCACGGCGTCAAAAGTTTTCAGCCCGTGAATTTTTTTTATTCCTGCGCGGAGACGTTTGGAAAGTTCAACCGCCGATTGAATCAATTCGCGCCCGCCGAGTTCCATTTGAAATCTTGCAATGTCAAGCGACGCAAGCAATAATTGATTCGGGCTGGTCGTTTGTAGGAGGCTCGCCGCAACTTTTACGCGCTCTGAAAATTTTTTTCTCAGCATCAGCATTGAGGTTTGTGTCAGCGAGCCCAAAATTTTATGCGTCGATTGAGCCGCCAAATCCGCGCCCGAATCCATTGCCGACTTTGGAAGTTCCGCGCAGAATTGCAAATGTGCCCCGTGCGCCTCGTCGACAAGTAAAATCATGCCCGCCGCGTGCACAAGTTCCGAAATTTTTTCAACGTCCGCCGCCACACCGTAATAATTCGGCGACACCAACAACACCGCTTTAGCTTGCGGGAATTTTTTTATCGCAATTTTAATCGTCTCGACGCTTACATTCAACGGCAAATTAAATTCCGCGTCGAACTCTACCGGTAAAAAAATCGGCACGGCTCCAGATAAAATTAGCCCCGAAATTACCGAGCGATGAGCGTTGCGCGGTATCATGATTAAATCGCCCGCTTTAAGCGTCCCGAAAATCATTGCTTGTACCGCCGAAGTCGTCCCGTTTACAAAAAAAATCGCCTCGTCCGCGTGCCAAAGTTTCGCCGCCAATTCCTGCGCCTCTTTTATGCAAGAGTGCGGCGCGTGTAAATCGTCAAGCTCCTCCATCAGCGAAACTTCCTGCCGCAATCCTTCCGCCGTTAAAAGTTCGCGTAAAAATTCATGAGCTCCGCGCCCCTGCTTATGTCCCGGCGTGTGGAATGGTAACACTTCGTCCGCCGAATATTTTTTCATCGCCGCCACGATTGGCGGAATATTTTTTGCCACTTTTAATTTCTCCTTTGCATGATATAATTTCGCTGACTAAGGATTTTGCGGGAGGATTCATACTGTGATTGACAACTCTAACAATGGTGAAGAATATATCGGACGACTTAAAACTTTGGCGGTTATGTTTACGCTCGTGATTTTGATTTTGATTGCGCGAGTCGGTTATCTGCAAATTTACGACGGAGAATATTATGCACGCCTCGCCGACGGCAACCGAATCCGAATTATTCCGTCGATGGCTCCGCGTGGAACTTTTTACGACAGAAATGGGCAACTACTCGTGACGAATCGACCGGGTTTCAGCGTAGCGCTTTTGCCGCTTACTGAACCGATTAAGCCGGAAGTCGTCGAACGCGTCGCTAAACTTTTGAACGTGCCGCTTGAAGAAATTCAGCAAAAAATTTCGGTGCATTCGGGCTTCGACCCAATAAGGATTCGCCCCGACGTGACGCAGGATATTGTTACGATTATCGAGGAGCAAAAAGATTTATATCCCGGCGTCGTTATCGAAGTTCAGCCTATCAGAAATTATCAACTCAAGCAGGAAGGCGCGCATACGTTCGGCTACGTCAGCGAAATTTCCGACGCGGAGCTTGAGAGAAAAAAGGACGAAGGTTACAAGTCGGGCGATATTATCGGCAAGTTTGGTTTGGAGCGCGTTTACGACAAAGAAATTCGCGGCGAAAACGGCGGCGAGCAAGTTGAAGTTGATGTGTCGGGTAAGCCCGTGCAAATTTTAGGCAAGAAGGAACCAAAGCCCGGCTACGATTTGATTTTGACGATTGACAGAGATTTACAAGTGGCCGCAGAAAAAGCCGTCGACGACATGTTGGCTCAGTTGAGTTGCAACGCGGCGGCGGCAGTAGTTTTGAATCCGCAGACGGGCGAAGTTTTGGCGTTGGTGAGTCGCCCCGCCTTCGACCCGAATTTATTTGCGCACGGCATTTCGACAAAAGATTGGAACGCGATTAACGAAAATCCTTATCACCCGATGGACAACAAAGCTATCACGGGCGAATATCCTCCCGGTTCGACGTTCAAGATTGTAACGGGCACAGCGGCGTTGGCGTCGGGCAAAGTCGACCCTAACGAATTGATTTTCGACAGCGGCACGCACTGGCTTGTTCCTAAGGGCAACGCGGGCGGCGAGGCTCTCGGCTGGTTAGATTTTCATACGGCGTTAAGTCATTCCGATAACGTTTACTTTTACGAGATGGGCAATCGTTTGGGCGCGGATTTATTGGAAAGTTATGCGCGGATGTTCGGCTTGGGGAGTGTCACGGGGATTGATTTGCCGTATGAATCGCCGGGGCTTGCCGATTGGAAGGAATATAAGCGCGAAGTTTACGAGGATGATTTTTATTTGTCGGAAGTAATGGACGCGGCTATCGGGCAAGGTTTTAACTTGGTGACGCCGTTACAAGCGGCAATGGTTATGGGCGAAATCGCGGCGAACGGCAAAAGATTTAAGCCGCACCTCGTCAAACAAATCGTCACACAAGATAAGAAAGTCATCAAAGATTTTCAGCCCGAATTGGTCGGCGAGTTGCAGGTTGAGCACTGGGTTATCGAGTTGGTTCAATCGGGTTTGCACGACGTTACAGTAAACGGGACGGCGGCGCGGAATTTTATCGGCTTTCCTTACGACATTGCGGGCAAAACCGGTACCGCTGAAAATTCGCAAGGCACGGATCACGGCTGGTTTGTAGGCTACGGTCCTTTTGATTATCCCACAATCAGCGTAGCGGTTATCGTCGAGCAAGGCGGCTTCGGCGCGAGTTCGGCAGTTCCGATTGGTCGGCAGATTATGGAGGCGGCGTTCGCGCTCATGATTCAACGTGGAGAAATGGCTCCGCCCGCAAAAAATAATTAAGTTTCGGGCGGGTCGTCGAAACCGATAAACCACGTCGCGATAAATCCGACAACGTAAGCAACGATTAAACCTAAAAAGTAAACGGGAATATTATTCGTAGTGGCGGCGAGAGGCAAGCCCGAAATTCCGAGTGTCGCTGCACCAACCGTGAACGTCGCAACAACTGCTCCGCCGAATGCTCCGCCTATGCACGCGCCGATAAACGGTTTGAAAAGCGGGAACGTCACGCCGTAAATCAAAGGCTCGCCAACGCCCATCATCCCGACGGGTAGTGCAGAGGCGATAGTTTTCTTTAGGAGTTTATTTTTAGTTTTGAAGTAAACCGCGATTGACGCTCCGACTTGTCCCGCGCCCGCCATCGCCAATATCGGCAATAAAATCGTTACTCCGAACTGCGCGATTAAATCAACGTGAATCGGCGTCATCGCCTGATGAATGCCAAGCATTACAAGAGGCAACCATACTCCCGCCAAAATGAATCCGACGAACGCGCCGCCCGATTGAATTGCAGTTGTCGCCGCAGATCCGATTGCGTCAGAGAGTGCGCCGCCGATAGGTTGCAAGATAAAAATCGCCGCCGTCCCCGCCATTAAAACTGTAACCAACGGCGTTAAAAATAAGTCGAACATTTCGGGGATAATTTTATGCAAATGTTTTTCAAGCCAAGCTCCGAATGCCGCAACGATTATCACAGAAATTACGCCGCCGCGACCCGGTACAAATGCATTGCCAAAAATATTTACGTCGGCAAGCGCGGGATGAGTCATTAACGCCGCCAATACGCCGCCGAGAATCGGAGTGCCGCCGAAAATTTTTGCCGCGTTTATCCCGACGAATAAGTTCATGCCCCAAAATACCGCGTTGCCCGCAATCATCAGCAGTTTAATTATTTGTTCGTCGGCGAGTTCGGGAGAAATTTTTATCGCGCAACTTACAAGTCCGGTTATCAAGCCGCAAGCAATAAATCCGGGAATCAGCGGCGTAAAGATACTGGAAATTTTTTTGAAGAATAATTTTATAGGCGTAGCGTTTTTAGCGCGGATTTTATCGTGAACGGCTTGCGCGTCGCCGATTTTAACTTTGCCGACTTTAACGTTGTTCGTCGCCTCCAAAATTTTATTAACCGCGTTGGTTACAGTCGTCGCTCTGCCAACGCCCAAAATAATTTGAACTTCGTCGCCGTCCTCATTGACGCCCAAAACGCCGTCGATTTTCTTCAACGCTTCAATCATGAACTCATTTTTTTCGATAAGACGCAGGCGCAGGCGCGTCATGCAATTTGTCGCCTCAATCACGTTGGAATAAAGGACATTACCGGTGCCGCCGACCGTGTTTAAAATATTTCTTGCAAGCTCGTCCGTGTTAATTTTAATCGTCTCCAATCAATCAATAAAGCGGATAAAAATAGCCCCAACCGGTCTCGGAAGGATAATATGAGCCGGGCGTTTCATCGTAAGTCACGCAAAATCTGTAGTAAATGTCCGCGCCGATATTGTCGTCAATCTGTGGGTCAAAAACGTATTCGACGCCGTCAATATCAATGACGCACCAGATGTGCCCCGTATAACCGCCGTCAGCGCGAGCCGTCTGCCCGTAAACGGTGTAGCAATTCAAACCAATAGCCCTCGTCAACGCGGCGAACGCACAAGAATAATCGTCGCAAGCCCCAACGTGCCCGACCAACATTCCGTAAGCGCGGGCGGTAGCGTTCACGTCTTCAAAGTCTAATCTCAAAACGTTGTCGCCGTAAGTGCAGGTGTCGACAAGGTAATCATAACACGCCCGAACTTTCTCGTAAGTCGTCATGTCGTCGCTGGTTATCTGCGATAAAGTTTGCCAAACAATTTCGTCGCAATAATCCGCGCCCGTCGAAGTCGGATAAAGTTCAGCGTTGTTCAAAAGATATTCATTGTCCATCGCCTTTGCCGAACCCGTCATCAAAATAAAAATCGCCGCGCAGATTGTTAAAAATTTTTTCATCGCTTAACCTCCAACCACCCCGACCATTGCAAACCGATTTGCTCGGCGCGTGTCCCTTGTATAAATTCATAGAACAGCCGAATTTTTTTTGCGCGTTCAAGGCTCCGCTCATCGCCCGCGACTTCAAGCAAAAGATTCGTGCCGCCCAAAAGATATTGCCGCTTACAAATTTCTTCCAGTGACACGTCGGGATTTTTCATGATGTCATACATGACGAGAAAAGTTGTCGTGCGTCCGTGCCCCGCTTGGCAATGGAAATGGAGCCACGCATTTTCGGGAAGATTAGCGACGAAAGTTATAAATTCGTCGACGAGTTCGGGCGCGGGGAATTGCATATCAGTCGCCGCGAATCTTTCGTAGTTTAAGCCGAGTTTCTCGGCGGCGTCGCGTTCGGTTTGAATCACGCGAGGAATAATCGTTATCGGCTTGAACATCTGTTTATCGGCGTTGCCAAGAGGCTCGAAAGTCGTTTCGATTCCGCGCAGACTGTTAAGGCGTTCAAGTTCATCCTCTTCAACTTCGACAGAATTTTTCCCGACGTTGGCGGCATTCCCCTTGACGTGCCAACTTACCGGCAAAGAATTCGTGTAGCCGTGAGATTCCTGCCGCAAGTCGATAAGAAAAATTTCCGCGTCGGGTTCAAGCTCTTTGATTTTGTTATAAAGCGTCGTCAGCGCGGCTAAGGAAGGTTGTCCGCTCGCCGAAGCGTGAAGTTTATCCATGCCTTGACGCGTCGGCTCCTTCCCGCGAAAGTCATTTTTCCAAGCGTCAGTCATCAGCCGAAAATTTCTAATCTCCGCAGAAGCATTTCCGTCTAGCCGCCACGTCCCCGCAATCTTTTTAGCACTCGCCAACGAAAATATCGCCAGCATAAAAATCATCACGCCGATAAAAATTTTCTTCGCCAAAATAATTCCTCCTTTAATCCGTCGTCATCGGGTCAATGTCAATTATAACGTCGTCGCGCCGGTGTAATTTGTGCGCCCGTAAAAAATTTCTTACGCTCGATAAATCCTCAGACTTAATCAGCAATACGAATCGATACACGCCGCGCAGATTGGCTATCGCCGCCGCTATCGGTCCGAATATTTCTTGACGCTCCGAAGAATTTTTTGCTACCTCCGTTCGGAACGCAATGCGAATTTCTTTTGCGAAGTCTTTAGCTTTACCCGCGTCAGCGTTCATCACAATCAGCTTAACCAAATTGCAAAACGGCGGGAAAAAAGCTTCCTCGCGCTGTGGCAACTCGTTCGCGTAAAATTTTTCGTAATCCTGTTCGCAACCAAATCGAATAGCCGCCGCATCGACGTTGTACGCTTGAACAATCACTTTACCCGGCAAATCCGCGCGACCCGCGCGACCCGCCGCCTGCGTTATCAACGTAAAGCAAGTTTCCTCCGCTCGGAAGTTTGAAAAACTTAACGCCGCATCAGCACTCAAAACCCCAACCGCCGTCACGCCGCTGATGTCGTGCCCCTTAGCAACCATTTGCGTCCCGAATAAAATATCGAACTCGTGATTGGCGAAGGCGTCCAAAATTTTTTTATGCCCGAATTTGCCGCCCGTCGAGTCTCTATCCATACGCAAAACTTTAGCACGCGGTAAAGATAATTTCAATGCCTTCTCCAATTTCTCGGTGCCCGTGCCTAAAAATTTTATGTGCCGACTGCCGCAAGCAGGACAAATTTTCGGCGGCTCAACCTCAACCTCGCAATGATGACAATGCAATTTCCCGTCTACGTGATAAGTCATCGGCAAGCCGCAGTCGGGGCAACCATAAACAAAACCGCAAGCTCTGCACATTACAACCGTCGACCAACCGCGCCGATTCAAAAGAAGTATCGCTTGATGATTCGCCGCCAATGTTTTATTCAGCAGTACAAACAACGCTCGGCTTAAAACTGAACGATTGCCCGCACGAAGCTCGCCCCGCATGTCGACGCATTCAACTTCCGGTAACGGATTATCTAAAACTCTGCGCGGCATTCTTAACAAAATCAATTCGCCGCATTGCGCACGATAAAAATTTTCTAAGCTCGGCGTCGCTGAACCAAATACAATCGCCGCCCCATGAAACTTTGCGAATTCCTCAGCGACTGTTCGGGCGTGGTAGCGCGGCGCATTTTTATCCTGCTTATAAGAACTGTCTTGCTCCTCGTCCACTACGATTAAGCCGACGTCGTCAATCGGTGTGAACAGTGCCGAACGCGCCCCGATTATAATTCCGACCTTGCCGCTGCGTATCCTGTGGAAAGTGTCGCTACGTTCGCCTATCGTCAATCGGCTGTGGATAACCGCCACGCCCTCGAAATGCGCTTTGAAATTCATAACGGCTTGGCTCGTCAGAGAAATTTCGGGAACTAAAATTATCACGCGCCGCCCCAGTCGCAAGGTTATCTTCGCCAGCTCGATATAAACTTGCGTCTTGCCCGAACCCGTCACGCCGTAAAGTAAAAATCCTTGAAACTTCCGCGCCGTCAAAAATTTTTCAACCGTCTCAATCGCCGCGACTTGTTCAGCTGTCAATTCAAATCTGCGCGGCACCGATTTTATCTCTGAGTAACTGTCGCGTAAAATTCTCTGTTGTTCCGCTGAAACGTAGCCCGCCGCTATTAATATCTTCGCCACTGCAAAATTTTTTTTGTCAGCTTTAATTTCTCCGTGCTCCGACAAAAGTTTTAGGAACCTCAACTGCGCGGGTTTATTTTTAAAATTTTTTTCCTCGAACGGTCGCGCAAGTTTATAAATTTTTTCAAAGCGAGCCGGAATTTTTTTCACGCGCCGCCCCGACATAAACAATCCCATAGTTTGCGACAACGGACATAAATAAAATTCCGCCATCCAACGCGCCGCCTTTAACATTTCCGGCGTAAACCATGCCTCCTCGTCGATGACGTACAGAATTTCTTTAAGCTTGAACTCAAATTTTGTCGCGTCGTCGAACTCGCTGACATTCATTATAAAGCCAACAACTCTCTGCGCTCCGAACGGAACAATCACTCGCCAACCCGCCGTCAAAAAATTAAAACGTTCAGGAATGCGGTAGGTAAAATTTTTATCAATGCTGTTAGCCGCGACGTTCACACAAATTTCCGCTACTGTCATTCGATTTCCTCCAAAAGTTTTTGTCGCCATATTCTAAGCGAAACTTTTTGCGCGGGCAAGATTTTATGATATAATCGCGGCGAAAGGAGCGGACGACTTATGAGAGATATTCTTGATGTTCACATACACACGACGGCTTCGATACACGCTTACAGCACGTTTGGCGAGGTTATTGCCGCCGCTAAGAAAAAAAATTTGGAACTCGTCGGTATCGCTGACCATGCATCTTCCGTGCCCGGCGCGATTCATAATTTCCACTTTGTAAATTTTAAAGTCATTCCCCGCGACGCTTACGGGATTAAAATTGTCATGGGCGCGGAGCTGAACATAATCGATTATTCGGGAAGTACCGACCTCCCCGCGCAGATTTTAAAAAGATTAGACTTCGCGATTGCCAGCCTGCACAGAGAATGCATTGAATCGGGCAGCGTGGCGGAGAATACGGCGGCGATAATCGGCGCGATGAAAAATCCTCACGTCGTGATAATGGGGCACCCCGATAATCCGCAATTCCCCGCTGACTTGGAAACGATTGCTTGTGCGGCTAAGGATAACGGCGTTTTGCTTGAAGTCAACAGCAGTTCCTACTTGCCGAACGGTCACCGCGTAGGTTCGGTTGAAAATGTAAAGTTAATGTTGGCGGCTTGCAAGAAGTACGGCACGAAAATTATCATGGGCTCCGACGCGCACATTGATTTGGACGTTGGCAACCACGCGCTTAGTCAAAAAGTTTTGGCTGATAATAATTTCCCTGAAGAACTCGTCGTCAATAAAAGCGTCGATGAATTTTTCGCGTGCGTGAAGTACAGAAAATCTTTGGCACCATAAGAAAGCAGGTGTTTCTTTGTTCCTTAATCAAACTGTTCCGCCGCCTTTTATCAAGGGTTGGTCGGTAATTTTTTTCGGTGATTCTCAAACTGCGCGGGACGCCGACATTAATATCACAGATTATCTTTCCGAGAAAAATATTTTTATCAAGGCGAACAAAATTATAATCGCGCTCCTCGACGCCGAAAATTTCACGGAGAAAATCGCCGACGCTCGCCGCAAAGCTGACGTTGTCTTTGTTGCCGGTAATGATGGATCGCTCGGCAAAACTTTGATTGACAGCGGCGCGGATGCTGTTCTCGATTGCAGTAAAAAAATTTTCAACGTCGAGGCTTATAAAAACCGTCCGATTGTTCGCGGCGCGGCTTATGTTGTAATTTCAAAGCGTGGCGTCGAACAAATTTTCTCAGCGGATAATTTTATCGAAACTAAATTTAATCCTCCGACCCGCGCAGAATCTAAATTGGAGCCCGTCGAACTTTTTAACCCCAAAAACATTGCCAAGATAAAAATTAACACACTCGGGGGCGGCGTTGATGTTGAAAAGTTTAAGCGCGAATTTGACGCGGCGAACGGCGTTATTTTTTTCATGCTCCGCACGCTTAATCCGATTGACTTTGAAGCTCCCGGCATTGAAATATCGGCGTTCCGAAGAGCAAAGTTATTTCGTGAGCACTTCGGCATTGACGTAACAATCCTTACGCATCGCTACCAAAATGATTTGCTCGACCGCCGCGACGAATACGATTCAGCCGCCTCCGTCATGAATTTTTACGATTATTTTCAAGAGATTAATCGGGAGGCGGAGCCGCGCAAAGTTTATATCGAGCCAATGCACGACGGTTGGAAAGTTGAGCGTTTGGAGCGGGATATTCGCGTCTTGCGGCAGGATAATTCGTTGGCGATGTATTGCGCTTTCACGCATAAGAATCAGCAACTTAGTTATATCAATTTCTTCGACGAAAACTATAAAAAATATCGCCGCGATACTTATGACGCGTTGGGCTTCTTAAGTCGCCGTCAAGAGTTCGACATTACAACGGATTTGCCGACGGAAATTTTTTATTATCGCCTCGACGGTTCAACGGCTGTCCACGAAATTTATCACGTCAATAATTTAAAGTCGTTAGAGCTTGTCGATAGGAGCGGCGACGTTACAAAAACTTTTACGAAATTTGATGACGCGTTGTCGTATTGGATTCGGCAGTTGCTTGACGATAAAGATAAAAATTATTTTTTGATAGGCGACAGGACGCCCGAATGGCATAAAACTTACAGCGATATTAAATCTGCGCGGCTTGAAAATGTTCGCGTGATTCATCAAGTGCACAGTTTGCATGTTAGCGGCGATTTCAACCCGTTGACGGCTCCGACTAAAAATAATTACCGCTACTTGACTGATAAAAATATCCAAGCCGACGCGATTATCACGCTGACTGAGCAACAAAAAGTTGACATTGCCGAACGATACAAGTTGCCGAATGTTTATGCGATTCCTCATCCGTTGCGAGAGTTTCACGTTGATAAAGCGGCGGTTAATCCGTTCAATGTCGTAATGGTCGGGCGTCTCGCTGAGGAAAAAGGGCATTCAAAAGCTATCGCGGCGTTCAAATTGGTTTTGGAAAAAATTCCGCAAGCTCAACTGCATTTCTACGGCAACGGACCTTTAAAGGCGGAGCTTCAGAATAAAATTGACGAACTTAACTTGGGCGATTCGATTATGTTAAAAGGTTTTGCTAAAAACGTTGCGGAAATATTTTCTGCAGCGACGTGTTCAATCTGCGCGAGTTCCTTTGAAGGTTTTGCGCTTGCCGTTCAAGAAAGTTTGCAAAATAATTGTCCTGTGGTGTCCTTCGATTGTCTTTACGGGGCGCATGATATGATTGCGGACGGCATAAACGGCTACTTGGTGCCAATTAACGACGTTGCGGCGATGGCTGACAGGATTATAAAAATTTTAACCGATTCGGGACTTCGCGATAAGCTTGCGGCGAATTGTGCACGGAGCGTTGAAAAATTTTATCCCGAAGTTGTGGCGAATCAATGGGCGGAATTTTTTTGTAAGCTTATGGAAGAGAAAGGAGCATAAAATTTGTTAGTTCACGATATAATAAATAGCGGGCGCGAAGAAGATATTGCAATCGTCGACGAGGGGAGGCAGATAACTTATTCGCAACTCAAGGCGGGCATAAAAAAATATCGCAATCGCCTTTACGAAATCGGAATTCGGCAGGGCGATCGCGTCGGAATTTTCTCACGCAACAGCGCGGAATTCGTTTACGCTTACTTTGCAACGGCATCACTCGGAGCAATCAACGTTCCGATAAATTTTCAGCTCAGCACGCGCGAAACCGCTTACATTTTGCAAAATGCGGGCGTCGAACACCTTTTGACTTACGAGCCGTTGAATTTTGAGGAAAAAATCGTTACTCAACATGATATTGCGACGTTCGTCGAAAAAATCTGCGCGGACGCGCCCGATTTGCCCGCAGATTTCGACGAAAACAATCCTTGCGTCATAATTTACACCTCCGGCACGACCGGCAACCCGAAGGGCGCGATTCTTTCCCATAAAAACCTCGTCCACAATACAAAACAATGCAAAGTTTTCAAATGCCACCGCGAATGTAAATCGATTTGCGTTTTGCCGATGTATCATTGCTTCGGTTGGACGTGCACGGTATTAAATACCTTCTATCGCGGCGCGGAACTCCATGTTATGCGCGTTTTTAAGCCTAAAGAAATGGTTGATATGGTTCGCGAACAGGAAATTACCGATATAATTATCGTGCCGTCGATTTTTAAGCTTGTAACGGCGTTGGCAAAGCCCGAAGACTTTAAAACCGTCCGATTTTTCATGAGCGGCGGGACGACTTTGCCCGATAAAATCGTTGACGAGTTCAGAAATAAATTCGGAAGGGAAATTGCGGAAGGTTACGGCTTATCGGAGGCGTCGCCCTGCGTATTTTTGACGACTCACGGTGAAGAGCGGCAAGGTTCGTGCGGAAAAATGCTTGACGGCGAAGAAATTCGGCTTGTCGACGAAAACGGGCGCGACGTTGCTCAAGGTGAAGTCGGTGAAGTCTTGGTTCGCGGCGGTCAAGTCATGTTGGGCTATTGGAAGAATCCTCAAGCGACTAAAGAGGCTCTCGACGCTGACGGTTGGCTTCATACGGGCGATGTCGGCAAAGTTGACGCGGACGGCTATTATTATATCGTCAATCGGATTAAGGAAATGATTATCAGCATGGGCGAAAACATTTATCCGCGTGAAGTCGAGGAAGTCGTTTATAAATTCAAAGGAATTAAGGATGCGGCGGTTATCGGCGTCGATGATAAGTTGCGCGGGCAGGTCGGCGCGTGTTTTTATGAAGTTCAAGACGGCGCGGCGGTTGACGTTCGCGAGTTGAAACGTTTTCTGCAGAAAAATCTTGCTTTGTACAAAGTGCCGCGTGAATTCCACGAGCTGAAGGAAATTCCGCGCACTTCGACCGGTAAAATTGCCAAGAGAAAAATTTTGGAAGATTATTTGGCGGCAAAAGGGCTTTGATATAAAAAAAAATAATCCCCGACGCTCGATTTTGAACGTTGGGGAATTTTTTTTTGCCTAAATTCGATAATCGTCAGTCTTCGTAGCCGAGTTTTTTCGCTTTTGCGAAGTCTGCTTGCGCTTTTG
>CAJOHN010000030.1 GCA_905234235.1 uncultured Selenomonadaceae bacterium | reverse complement strand
TAGGCAAGGGCAATGTCGTTGTAGGCGTCGGCGTTAATCGTCTCAATCGCAAGCGACGTTTCAAAATCACTTATTGCGCCCGCGTAATCTTCTTTGGTAAGTTTCAAACGCCCGCGATTATACCAACCGTCAACAAATTTCTCGTCAATGTTAAGGAGTTCGTCGTAAGTTTTAATCGCGCCGTCGACGTCGGAAATTTTTTCCTGAGCAAGCGCGAGGTCGAATAAAGCCTCTTTTAATTCGGATTCAACTTCCAAAGCCGCATTGAAATCATCTTGCGCGTCGTAAAAATTTTCGCGCTCCATATTTACAATCCCGCGATAAACATAAGCCGCCGCCTTGTCGTCCTCAAGCAAAACTTTCAAATTCGCAGCGTCAAGTGATGCGTCGGAAGCGTCGGGCATCTGCGCTTGAACCCATAAATTCAAAATGTCCTCGCCGTAATGATTGCCCGGCACCGCCCACACACCGTTAAGCTCCGTCCACTTTGTCAGCTTGCCGAAAATCTGCGGACGAAATTTTTTTATCAATTCATAGCGTGGGTCGACAATCTCAACTCTCGGCAAACGTTTTGACGTATAAGATAGCAAATGTTGAATGTGAGCACGAACTCCAAGCTGAGGCGTCGCAAAAAATTCGCCCTTAACACCGCCGCCCGTCGTACCCAAGCCGCAATAATTATTCTGTTCGGGGATAACATCGCCGCCGTATCCCCAAACGCCCGTCTCCTTTATCGCTTGGCAAATCGCAATGTCCGGACGAATACCCTCGCGCCCCGCCTCCACGTAATAAAGATTAACCAGCTCCTCAACCGTGCAATTCAATTTGGGATTCGGGTTGCGCTTGTTGATGTAATTAACCATCTGTGCTTGCGTCGCGACGGGTTCGCCCATTATCGGCACGTCCGAATAATTTTCGCGCAGAACTATCATCGGATCTCCGTGTCGTGGCGATTCGACCAGTTCTATCTTTTTGAGTTGCCGCTTGTTGAATTTTATCTTGTTTTTTTTAGCCGCGTCCGCGCAGGCTGTCAACGTAAATATCAACGTCAATATCAGCGCGAGGCTTAAAAGTTTCTTCATAAAAATCCCCTCACACGTTAAAATAATCAATCTTCATGGCGCGCTTGACACGATTTAAAACTTTTGAGGCTTTAGCGCGAGCTTTCTTAGTGCCCTCTTTGAGAATGTCCATAACTTCATCGGGACGCGCCTCGTATTCGGCATGACGGCGACGAATCGGCTCCAAAACTTCCTCCAAAACTTCGCGCAGATATTTTTTAACGGCAACGTCTCCGAGTCCGCCGCGTTGATAATGTTCCTTAAGCTCGGCAACTTTAGCGGTGTCGGTTGCGAAGGCGTCAAGGTACGTGAAGACAACATTGCCCTCGATATGTCCGGGGTCGCTGATTTTAATGTGCGTCGGGTCGGTGTACATGTCCTTAATCTTCGCCGCAACGGTCGCGCTGTCGTCGCTGAGGTAAATGCAGTTTCCGAGAGTTTTGCTCATCTTAGCTTTACCGTCGATACCGGGTAGCCTCCTGCAAACTTGACTGCGCGGCAAGAAAATTTCAGGCTCGACTAAAATTCCCTCGCCGTAAAGCTCATGCATTTTGCGAACGATTTCCCGCGTCTGTTCAAGCATGGGAGCTTGGTCTTCACCGACGGGCACAACATTAGCGTCAAAAGCCGTAATATCCGCCGCTTGACTGACAGGGTAACATAAAAATCCCGCCGGTATACTTGCCTCGAAATTTTTCTGCGCGATTTCAGTTTTGACAGTCGGGTTACGTTCAAGCCTCGACACCGTTACGATGTTCATGTAATACGACGTAAGCTCGAACAGTTGCGGGATTTGCGATTGGATAAAAATCGTAGACTTTGCAGGGTCGAGCCCGACGGCAAGATAATCCAGCGCGACGTTCAAAATATTTTCGTGGACTTTAGCGGGAGTGCCTGCGTGGTCGGTTAAAGCCTGCGCGTCGGCTATCATAATGTAAATCTCGTCGAACTCGCCCGAATTTTGTAAGCGAACCCGCTCGCGAAGACTGCCAACGTAATGTCCGAGATGAAGTTTGCCTGTGGGTCTGTCGCCCGTCAAAATTGTTTTCATGCTAAAAATATCCTCCTTATTTCTTGTGCGTAATTTGTTGTTTCTTGATGATGTCCGAAACTTCGTAGAGAGAAATAAACGCCGTCTTGTCAATCTCGTAGACGAGTTTTTTAAGCTTGTTAATCTGGAAGTGGTTGATAACAAAATAAATAATCTGCTTTTCTTCCTTTGAATAGCCGCCAATGGCATTTATAATCGTGCCGCTTGCTTGAAATTGTTCACTGAGTGCGTTGGAAATTTCTTCCGCCTTATTAGTGACAATCATCGCGCTCTTTGATCTGTCTAAGCCTTCGACGACAAAATCAACGACTTGCGAGCCGATATAGTAAGTGACAATCGAATAGAGCGGCAAAATCCAACTGCCAACGATGATTCCGCAGATTATGTAAAGTATCGTGTCGAAAATCATGACGAACGAGCCGAGCGATAATCCCAATCCCTTAGCAAAAATAACCGATAAAACATCAATGCCATCAATCGCGCCGCCCCAACGAATCGTCAAGCCGCTGCCAATGCCCGATAACGTCCCGCCGAATATCGCGCACAATAATAAATCAGTCCCTGCTAACGGTGATTCGGGAATTTCATCGAGCGGAAAATAACCGGATAAGCAACCCGACGCTACTGAATAAATAACAACCGCGAAGACAGAGTAAACCGTGAACGCGAAGCCTTGTTTCTTCAGCCCGAACATGAATATTGGCACGTTGAAAATCACAAGGAATAATGACAGCGTGTAAGTTTCGGGTGTGAGCTGATTCAATAACATTGACACGCCCGATATGCCGCTGTCGTAAAGCTTTACGGGATACATGAACAGCATTACGCCAAATGCATTGACGGTGCCCGCGATTATCAACGCGATAAAATTTGTCCAATGGAGCTCCTTTAAACTCCTTAGTGCCCGATATTTTAAGTTCATCTAATCCCTCCTCCGCAGAAAAAATTTTTGCCGATTATATCACAGGCTAGAAATTTTTCATACAAAGAAAATCTGCCCGTCGCCGCGCAGATTAGATTTATTAAAAAAGTGGGTTTAGCTTTCAAAGATTATGACTTCAAACGGTCGAAGCTTTTCGCCGAGTCCGTCGTAATTGCCAAGAATTTTTTTATAACCCTGCGCGGTGTAATCGCGTAAAGTTTTTTCGGCAAGCTTGGTCTCAGTGTCGCGGAAGTTGCACAGCACAATTAAACTTTCATTGCCGAGCGTGCGAGTGTAAGCAAGAACATCGGGATTGTTGCGCTCAATAAATTCAATCGCGCCGTCGGAAATAATTTTTTTAGTTTTGCGGAGCTGAACGAGTTCCCGATAGAAATTTAAAACGGAATTTTTATTAAGCTCCTCTGTCGCGACGTTAAACGTCTTGAAGTTGTCCGGTGAAGAAATCCAGGGTTCGACCGTCGAGAAACCCGCGAATTTTTCTGCCGACCATTGCATAGGTGTGCGGCTGTTATCGCGGGAACGTTCGCCGATAATTTTCAACGCCTCCGCCTCGCTTTTACCCGACTCGCGCAGAATTTTGCAGTAGTTCAAGCTCTCAACGTCGCGATATTGCTCAATCGAAGTGAATTTGGCATTGGTCATGCCGAGTTCTTCGCCCTGGTAAATGTAAGGAGTGCCGCGCATGAAATGAATCGCCGCCGCCAACATTTTCGCCGACTCGTCATGATATTTTCCGTCGTCGCCGAATCTGGAAATAGCTCGCGGCTGGTCATGATTGCACCAGAAAAGCGCGTTACAACCGTCCGCCTCCGCCATAGCAACTTGCCACGTCTCGAAAAGTTTTTTCAACGCGGGAATATCGGCGGGCATGAGCGACCACTTGTCGCCGTCCTTGTAATCAACCTTCAAGTGGTGGAAACTGAACGCCATAGAAAGTTCGTGCGCGGCGGGATTTGTGTAAACCAAACAATTTTTCAAATCAGTTGAAGCCATTTCGCCAACCGTTATCATCCCGTCAATCCCGGCATTTTTTACAAGTTCCTGCAAATATTCATGAACGTGCGGACCGTCGGCAAAAAGTTTTCTGCCCAACCCTTGAGTGTCATCCTCAAAAACTTCTGGTTTGGAAATAAGATTTATCACATCGAAACGAAAACCTCTGACGCCTTTATCCTTCCAAAATCGCACGACATTTGCCAGCTCTTCACGCACTTTGGGATTTGTCCAATCCAAGTCGGGCTGACTGACATCGTGCAAATGCAGATACCATTTTTTCAAGCGCGGTTCCCATTGCCAAGCACTGCCGCCAAATGCACATTGCCAATTTGTAGGCGGCTCTCCAGAATCATCTTCACTTTTTTTGTTGCGACCGTCGCGCAGAATGTAGTAACATTGACATTGCTCATCGCCCGCAAGCGCACGTTGAAACCATTTATGCTCAACAGACGTGTGACAGAGCACCATATCAAACATCAAGGACAACCCGCGCTTTTTTGCCTCCGCTATAAGTTCTTCAACGTCCGCCATAGTCCCGAAACGAGGATCAATTTCGCAGTAGTCGGCAACGTCGTAGCCGTTATCTTTCATGGGAGACACGAAAAACGGAGTTGACCAAATATAATCGACGCCCAACGACGCGATATAATCGAGCTTGGCAATGATGCCGCGAATGTCGCCGAGCCCGTCGCCGTTCGAGTCGTAAAAGCTTTTCGGGTAAATCTGATAGACAACCTTGTCTCTAAAGTTCATTTCGTCGCCTCCCAAAAATCATTTCTGCATGTCAAAAATTTGTTTGAGCAAAGTTTCTTTAGGCATCGTCGGAATAGTCTTGAACCACGCCGCTTGCTCCGCTGTAATTTTCGAGATAACTTCCATGTCGCCGCGAATCATCGCGTCATAGCCATCCTGCGCCACCACAGCGGGCGTAAACGTCATTTCCTTAGCCAGCGCGGTATTTTCTAAGCTAGACGCCTTAGCAAAGCCTGTATCCATCCCGCCGGGCATGAGCGTCGTCATCGTCACGCCTGTTCCTTGAATTTCTTGCCAGATTGCCGCGTCCAGTACTGTCACATAAGATTTTGCCGCGTAATAGACTGCTTGCAGAGGTCCGCCGGGGAAAAGTGCCGCCGTCGACGAGACATTGAGGATTTTCCCGCTTCCGCGCTTAACAAAATCGCGCAGAAATAACTTCGTCAGTTTCGTCAGCGCAATTACGTCGACCATTATCAGATTCAAATCTTGCTCCATAGTGCGTTCGTGGAAGTAGCCTTGTCCGCCGAGTCCCGCGTTGTTGATAAGATAATCGACTCTGATTTTCTCGCGCTTGAGTTCGTCATAAATTTCTTCGGCGACGTCTACCTTCGATAAATCTTTCGGCAAGACGTAAACACTAACGCCAAACTTTTTCTCCAGCTCGCCTTTCAAATCGTTGAGCTTGTCGACACTGCGAGCGACAATTACAAGGGCTCCGCCGCGAGCCGCATGAATTCTTGCCAGCTCTTTACCCAGACCGCTTGACGCGCCTGTTATCAATGCAACTTTTTTCAATGGAGACCCTCCAATTTATTTAGTAAAACAATTCGACGCGAGCAAAAAGTTTTTCGGCATCGCCTTTACCCGTAATGTATTTGCCGTTAAAATATTTGAGAATCACGCCGACGTTGTCCATCGGAGCCCATGCCGCGCCGACGTTCCAGCCCTTCGTGCCGAGAATAACATCATCCCAGTTAATCGCGCTGAATGATGTATTCGTTCCTTGACGCTTATAACCTGCGAAGACCGCCCAATCATTGCGCTTGGCTCTGTCGGCGTAGTTGCCGTAACGAACTTGAGCTTGCCACGAATAATCTTCGACGTCCGCTTTGGTATTGTTGGCATACGCGCCGTAAACTCTGAACTTATGCCCGAACCAATAGCCCGCATTGACTGACCAGACACTTGCAACATCTTCGCCGCCCGACTTATCGGAGTAAAGTCTGCCCGCAGTCTTGAAATCGTCATCCTTTATGCGATAATAAGCTGCGCCGCCGTAAAGTCCTTTATTCGTTGCGGGAACGTATTGCAGATTTATGCCCAAAAAATTACCGGGGTCTTCGCCTTGAGCACGGTTGCCGTTCTGATAATAGTAGCCGCGAGTGCCGCCGCCTGTCGTGTCAGCGTTAAAACGTCCCGCAAAAATTCTGGTCTGTAATCGCTTGCCGAATTGAATATCCGCGCCGGAGTAATCCGTATCCCAGATAAGTCCGTCTTCGTTAGTGTAGAGGTCGGGCTTGCCGATACGAATTTTGAAATCACCATAATTACCTTGTGCCCAACCTCTGACGAAGTAAAAATTTTTCTGGGCGTGGTCGTCATATTTCATGTTATCCTTAGCGTCGATACGTGCCCAAAGGAACCAATGATCGTTGACAGTCGCGGTCGGCTCCAAACGGAAAACAAAAGTGTCATCATTGTTACGATGTTTTGTACGCCCGCCGTTTGCATTTTCTGTTTGAGTGCGGTAGCTGTGGTAAGTGTATTCGATTTTGCCGCGCCAAACAACTCTATCGGCGTACTTTTCAAGCTCGGCAACGCGAACGCCGAGAGCGTCAAGTTCATCACGAAATTCTGCGGCGAGTCGGTCGAGTTCGGCTTTGCTTGAACCGGTAGGATTTTTCGCCATAGCCTTAGCAATCATCTGAGCCATTTCGTAACGGGTGATATTCCTGTCTCCACGATAAGTTCCGTCACCGTAACCTTCGACAACGCCCTCTGCCGCGAGTTTTGAGATAGAATTATAAGCCCAATGCCCTGCCGGAACGTCGCTGAACGGATTTACTGCCGCCAATGCTGCTGTTAATGTCTTCTTCATCTTGAAAGCCTCCTAAAACACTCAGTAAGTTGCGATAATCGTCTTACCTGTTTTTGCCTCTTGACCTGCGTTGAATTTGAAACTAACTCCGTTAGGATTTGTGACAACGAAAACTGCCGTGTCGGGATGTCCCGCCGCCTTAATCTTTTCACGGCTGAACTTGAGCAGAGGAGTTCCCGCCTTGACAACGTCGCCGACCTTAACCAGATAGCTGAATCCTTCGCCGCCCATCGATACCGTATCTATTCCGACGTGAATCAGAATTTCTACGCCGTTTGAAAGCGTCATGCCGACCGCGTGTTTCGAGTCTTCCATAAGCACGGTAATTTTTCCGAAGACAGGCGCGCAGACAGTTTCGTTGGAAGGTTTAATCGCCAAACCGTCGCCAACCATACCTGCTGAAATTATTTTCGACATAAAAAAAAGCACTATGTTGACGAAAAACCTTGCTCGTACTACAATTTGAACTGTTACAAAATCAAATTCAGTCGTGTGCAAGGTTTTTGCTTTAATCATTTTAGCAATCTTGCTTGCGAGTGTCAACGAATTGCGAGGTAAGGCTTATGTTCATTTACAAAATCACCAACAAGCTCAACGGCATGAGTTATGTAGGCAAGACGACACGTTCACTTGACGAACGAATTGCGGAGCACCTGCGCAACAAAAGCAATTCTTACGTCGACCGTGCCATTCAAAAGTACGGTTGGGAAAATTTTTCTGTCGAAGTTCTCGAAACATGCGAAACTATCAACCAGCTCAACGAATGCGAGAAAAAATATATTATCGAGCAGAATACTAAATTTCCAAACGGTTACAACCTCACTGACGGCGGCGAAGGTATTTTAGGCTACAAAGCACCGCCCGAATTGAGCGCAAGACTTTCAAAAATGCGCAAAGGCAGAAGAAACACTCCAGAACAACGCGCAAAAATATCTGCTAAACTGAGCGGACGCGAGTTCACTGCCGAGCATAAAGCAAATATTTCAGCGGCGAAAATGGGACACTCCGTTTCGAGGGAAACCCGAGCGAAACTGACGATTGCAAATATCGGAAAAAAAGCAAGTGCAGAAACTCGTGCAAAAATGGCGGACTCGTCAGCAAAAAAACGAGCCGTTCGTTGCGTTGAAACGGGCGAAATTTTTCCGAGTATGAAAATTGCAATGACATGGGCAAAAATTTCACGCCACGTATTGCGCAAAGCTTGCCTAAATGAAAATAGCATTGCGGGAGGCTATCATTGGCAATACGCGAATTAATCTGCAATAAAACCGCCGAAATCCCAATGCGGAATTTGGTCGGGCGGAGTCGTCGGCACCGCGTAAGCGTTCAAAAGTTGCCCTGAAATAAGCGTCAAACCAAGTACTATGCCGAGAATCGGAGTGCCACCCATTTTCCGAACGACTGACCAACAAATTCCGACCGGAATGCCGACGTGGAAGACTGCTTCACCTATCAGCCAGAGGAAGTGATCCATACCCGCCCAAAATTGACTTAGCTCAACCAGCGTTTTAGTGCCGTCCTCGAAGATATACAAAGAATCAATGCAGTTTCTGAAACCGAGAATGAGACCGCCCGTAATAATTGCCGGAATCAACGGCGCGAAAATTTCTGCCGCTATCGCCGCCGCTCGTTGCAAGATATTTTGATTCGCACCTGCCGCCGCTTTGACCGCGTCTTTCGATACGCCTTCAATGCCCGCGACCGCCGTGAAGTCTTTGTAAAATTCGCTGACCGTGTTGCCGATTATGACTTGAAACTGTCCCGCTTGCGTGAACGAGCCTTTGACGACTTTCATCGCCTCAATCTTTTTGACATCTGCTTTTTTCGGATCTGCTAAAACAAATCGCATCCGCGTCATACAGTGCGATACCGCCGCGATATTTTCCTTGCCGCCGACCAGCTTAAGCAGTTCTTCGGAGTCCGCCGTGTACTTTCCCATCACCTATTCCTCCTTAAAGATGTATAGACAACTAGCTTTAAGCAGGATTATAGTACACTTGTTTATACAAGTCAATCTTTTTCTACGCCTAATTTTTTTTATTCACGATTTCCAATTTTAAGGTTATAATCAATTCAACATTTTGCTCGGAGGTGATACGTTATGCCAGAAAGTAAATTCGATAAAATCTATGCCGACTTGAAAGCCAAAATTGAAACTCAAGAATATACGTTTAACTCTTTTCTTCCATCCGAAAATGAATTGACTAAAATTTATGGTGGCTCACGAGCCACAATTCGTCGTGCACTTTCCGAGCTGATTAAACGTGGCTACATTCAAACTCATCAAGGGAGCCGCGTCCGTGTTATTTACGAGCCTATCGAGAGGAATGTTTTCAAAATCGGTGGTATCGAATCTTTCAAAGAAGCCGCTGTCAGAAACGGTTTTTCCTACGATACAAAAGTTATACATCTTGAAAAAATTTTAGCTGATGAAAAAATTGCCGCTCACACCGGTTTCAAAGTCGGTGATGAACTCTACGATGTGCGCCGTGTTCGTTACGTCAACGGTTTAGCTCTCATCTTGGACAAAAATTATTTCCTCGCCTCTATCGCACGCGACTTGACTGAGGAAATTGCCAGAAATTCTATTTATGATTACCTAGAAAATGAACTCAATGTAAAAATCATGACCAGTAAGCGAAGAATGACTACTGAACTTGCCACGACTGAAGATAAGCAACATCTTGAATTAGCTGATTTTAATTGTTTGGCTATTGTCAGCGGCAGGGTTTTTAACGGCGACGGCATTCAATTTGAGTACACTGAATCTCGACATCGTCCGGATTATTTTTGTTTCGAGGACACCGCCACGCGTAACAAAAAAAGGCTCCTGTAAAACAGAAACCTTTTCGTCTGTTAGTCAATCATTTTTAACGCCGATTTTCTCTGCGAGGCGTTGGCGTAATTCTTCATGAAATTCTTCCTCGCCCGTTTGAAACTTCACCACGACGCATATAACGTAAATCGGTATGCTCCAATTTTCTCGCGCAACTTCATCCGGGATTTTAACGGCGTCCTTCTCCGTAACAACAATCATCTCCGCCATTAACGAATCCGCCCGCCGTAAAATGTCTTCCATCTCCATAATCGTATAATCGTGATGATCAGGGTAGCGTAAACTCGAAATAATCTCCGCGCCTAAGTCTCGAAGCGTCCGCTCAAACGACGCAGGATTCCCGATAGCCGACACCGCCATAACTTTTCTTCCGCGAATCGTCTCAACAGGAACGCCATTGCCCGCCAAGTTTACTGACCATTCCGCAAGCGGTATCAAACAACGCGGCTGATGAATGCTCTCGACAATCTGCGCGGAAGAATTATATTTATGAACGGTTTGGCGAATCAAATCGCAGGAGCCTTCGAGGGCTTGGTCAACCTTAGTCATCAAACAAACATCTGCGCGGCTGATATGAGAAACCGACTCGCGCAAAATCCCGCGCGGCAAGAGATAGCCGTTGCCAAAGACAGACACCGCATCAATCAACAGAATATCAAAGTCGCGAATAACTTGCCAATGTTGGAAGCCGTCATCGAGAATCACAACTTCCGCGCCAAACTTTTCAATAGCATATTGCCCCGTGACTGCCCGCCTCGCTCCAATCAACACGGGAACATTCGGCAAGTGTTTGGCAAGCATATAAGCCTCGTCGCCGGCTTGTGTCGCGTCCATGTTCAAAGTTTTGCCGTCGCTGACGATTCCAACTTCTCCGCGAAATTTTGCCCGATAACCACGATTAAGTATCGCCACACGATAACCCATATCCCGAATTTCTTTGGCAAGACGTTGCGCAGTCGGAGTTTTGCCCGTCCCGCCGACCGTTATGTTGCCCAAACTTATCACGAAACAATTCAAACGTTCCTTGCCCGAAAATCCCAGTTCATAGCCCAGTAGCCGCAAATCGACCAGCCCTCTGTAAATCAGCGAGACTAAATACAACACGAAAATTATCAGCGGCGTAAACGCTCCGCGAACTTCCTCGTCGTGAATCAGCTTTAGAAAATACGTTTGGACATTTTCAATTTTTTCCGTCGTGCGGAGGCGACGCGCATTTTCCTTAGCTTCGTAATCCGTCAACATTTTCCTAAGTAAAACTGCTGACTTGCGAGACGCTCCGCGATTTTCGTGAACAATTTTAATCGTCTCTTCCTCAAGGCGGCGACGTTCCTCCGGCTCGTCGAAAAGTTTTTTAGCCTGCGCGGCAAGTTCATCAGCGTCATCAACAGTAACACAGGCGTCGCGATTTTTAAACAGCGCGTGCAAGTCTTTGAAATTTTCCATGTGGTGCCCGACGATAATCGCCTTGCCGTGCGCCGCCGGTTCCAAAATATTATGCCCGCCATGCGATACCAAACTGCCGCCAACATAAATCACATTGCCAATGCTGTAAACTTTGCCGAGTTCGCCGATCGTGTCGAGGATGATAATATCCTCGCCTTTAGGCGGACGCTTCTGAAGTTCAGTCCGCGTGCCGACGCTAAAACCTGCCGCCTTGCATAACGCCACGACTTCACGAGTCCTCAAAAGTTCACGCGGAGCTATAACCAGCCTCGCCTTAGGATGATTTTCGCGAATCGCTTTGAACGCCTTTAATACAAAATTCTCTTCGCCGCGATGAGTACTGCCCGCTAAAAAAATTCCTTCAGAGTCCGTCAAACCCATATCCGATAAAATTTTATCGCGCTGTTCGTCGGTTACGTCGGTGTAAGTTTGGTCAAATTTAGTGTTGCCCGTGACGGTAACGAGTTCTTCGGGCGCGCCGAGTTGCTTAACGTAGCCCGCGTCAACACCGCTCGCCATTGCGAAAAGTTTCACCGTGCCTATCATGTCGCGCAGTATCGAAAACATGTACTTATAACGCTTAACGCTTTTCTCCGATATGCGCCCGTTGACCATCATGACCGGTACTTGATTTTCTCGCGCCGCCTTTAAAAAGTTTGGCCAAAGTTCCGTCTCGACGTTCAAGAAAACTCGCGGGAAAATTCTTTTGAATACCGACGCCGATACGAACGGCAAATCCAACGGGAAATAAATTATGCTGTCCGCGTCTTTGATGATTCGGTTCGCCATTTCGTAGCCCGATGTCGTCACGACTGAAACCAATATCGGCGCCTTTGGGAACTCTCTGCGAAATTCTTTAATCAGCGGGCTCGTCGCCACAATCTCGCCGACCGACGCCGCATGTACCCATATACAATTTTTTTTTGCTACAGGGTCGAGTGCGCCCTTCGGGAAGAATCCAAAGCTTTGCTTAATCCGCTCGACGAAACCTCGCTCGCGTATCGAACGAATCATGAATACCGGAATGATTAGAATCACGACGAGTATCGCCGCCAAATTGTAAATTAATTGCACCGAACGCGCTCCTCTTTATAAAAATTTCGCTGATTATATCACACGCCAGAAATTTTTCATACAAAAAAAAATCTGCCGCGCCATAAATTTTGACACAGCAGATAAAAATTTTTTTACTCAATCGGTTCGTTGCGCCTTCATCGCCAATTTATTTTCGTACATTAAAGCATCGGCACGCTTGAAAACTTCATCGGCATTTTTATCGACGCCCTTTTGATAAAACGCCACGCCGACCGCCGCCGAGATTTTTTCCCAAGGCTCAAGCAAAGTGTTCGTATTCTTGCGCGACATTTCCATTTGGAATTGCTTAACGAAATATTTGCACAGCGAAACTTTATCGCCCGTGACGATTACGACAAATTCATCGCCGCCAATCCTGTAGACATGTTCCGTACCGAAAACCGAACAAACCAATCTGCAGGCGTTAATCAAATACTCGTTGCCGCGTTCATGCCCGTAATTATCGTTGACTTTCTTTAAAAAGTTCACGTCAACCATTACGATACAAAATTCCGCGTCGCCGTCCTCAATGTGTTGGTCGAGCTTGGCAATCATCGTGGCGTAGGCGGTTTTGTTCCTTATGCCCGTCAAAGAGTCTGTGTTCGCCAATTCGTCCATCGCGTAGACTTTGACTTTCATATTTTCAACTTGAATCTTAGCCAGCTGCAAATTCTCCAGATACTTTGAAATGTTTTCTGACGATTGGATTAAGGCGGTGTATAAATTTTCTATCTCGTCGCCTGTCTTAATCTTCAAGCTCTTTATTCGTTCGAGATTTTTCGTACGCTCTTCCTTGTTATCGTAAGAGAAATTCCGCGCACAGTATGCCATCGTATTAATCGGCAAGATGATATGATTTTCAACGAAGACAAAACTAATCACGAAGATAAAAATAAAGCAGCCCACGAACAACGCCAGCAACTTAATGATAAAATCCCGCGTGTATTCGGCGAGCGTGTTCATCGAATAATTAACGCCTACATAGTAAACGCATTTGCCGTTCGCGTCGTAAAAGGGTTTGCAAAGTGTCAACAAGTATCCAAATTCTGCATTGGAGATTACCGGCGGGATAGGCTTGCCCGCAATTAAATCGTCTTTGTAAGGAGCCAAAACTTCATTGCCGAATGGAACAACTTCGCCGGGTTCTTTTCCGCCATAATTATTCGCGTTGAGATCAAAGATAATGTGGTAGCCGTCCTCCTTTATTTTGCCTACAAAGATATGATCTATGGAGCGCGTGCTGTTCCTTATGGCATTGAGCCAATTTTTTTTGTAAGCGTAACCTTCGGCGGCGTATCCTTGCTCCAAATAGTCATCGATACGAGCGGGGTCAATATCATTCATAACGACGGCGGCTATCCCTTCGGCAGTGTTTATGCGGTCTTGAACGGCGGACGATTTAAAAAGCAGATAACTGATTGTCGCGATAGACATTGAGACGAACAGCGCACCCAACATAACAATCATCAGCAGTTTGTTGCGCAACGACGACGATAAATAATCTTCTGCCTTTATGTTTTGGCGCATTTCTTCTGTTAAAGGAGCTTGCATTTGTCCCCAACGTATGAAATCTTTTTTAAGGTGTAGCGGAGTAGATTTCAGCAGGGTAAAGGCGAGCAATATCATAATGCCTTTGTCGAGTATTTCGCGCAGTAAATTTTCCGTAAAACTCCAAGCAAAAATCCTTGCGGTGTCTGAGCCGCTTGACGCGCTTAAAAATTTGTCAATAATTAAATCATAAGTTCCAGCCAAAAAAGCCAGCGGGATAATCAACAGGAGCGTCCGTTTAATGCTACCGAAATAACCTTTTCGCGCAAAGAACGCGGCAAAAATCGCGATAAGAATCATTACCGAGCAGTGATACATTTCCGACGGTTCAAATAACGCCAGAATAAGTTTCGTTAAAAATCCCACTGCAATGCCCGGCACGTAGCCACCCAATGCGGCAATATACATTGTGCCGCTTGTATCGAGGTAAAAGGGCAAATGAAGAATGTTCGCGAGCGCATAACCGACCAAATTTAAAATCAATCCCGCGAAACAGACGAGAATGAGTTTTTTGGATGACACTTGAATCACTCCCTTACGAAAAAATTTTTAGCTATTGTACCATACGCGTAAAAAAAAATCTGCCGATAAGTGTATAATGGCAACAAAAAATTTTTCATGGAGGTTGGAGTTATGAATATCAAGCGTGTGTTTCTGATTGTATTGGACAGCGTGGGGATTGGCGGCGCGACGGACGCTGAGATTTTTGGCGACGATAACCCTAACACTTTGAAGACAATCGCCGCGTCGAAAAATTTCAGCGTACCGAATTTGGCGCGGCTCGGCTTGTTTAATATCGACGGCGTAAACTTTTATCGGCGCGAAAAAAATCCGATTGGCGCGTTCGGCAGGTTATGTGAGGCTTCGGCGGGCAAGGACACGACGATTGGACATTGGGAAATTGCGGGGATAATTTCTTCGCGACCTCTGCCGACTTATCCCGAAGGCTTCCCGCCCGAAGTTATCGACGCGTTGGAAAAAAGTTTCGGACGCAAGATTTTATGCAACAAGCCTTACTCCGGCACGAAAGTTATTCACGACTTCGGACGCGAACACGAGGCTACTGGTAATTTAATCGTCTACACTTCGGCGGACAGCGTCTTACAAATCGCCGCGCACGAAAAAATTGTTCCCGTCGGCGAGCTGTATAATTTTTGTAAATCTGCGCGGGAGATTATGCAAGGCGTTCATGGCGTGGGCAGAATAATCGCCCGCCCGTTTATCGGAGAGTTTCCAAATTACGAGCGCACGCCGCGCAGGCATGATTTTTCATTGAAACCGCCGGCTGAAACGATTCTTGACGCCCTTAACAAAAAAAATCTCGCGACAATCGGCGTCGGCAAGATTCAAGATATTTTCGCGGGGCAAGGGATAAGTCGTTCGCTCGGCATTAACGAGGACAATTCCGACGGCATGAACAAAACTTTAAAATTAATGGACGAAGATTTTCGCGGATTGTGCTTTGTGAATTTGGTTGATTTTGATATGAAGTTCGGGCACCGCCGCGACGTTGACGGCTACGCGCAGGCTATGACGACTTTTGACGTTGAGCTTGGAGAATTTTTAATTAAGATGCGCGACGACGATTTGCTGATGATAACTGCGGATCATGGTTGCGACCCCGCCGCCAAAGGTACCGACCATACCCGCGAGAATGTCCCGCTGATTATTTACGGCAAAAATGTCCGCGCAGGCGTGAATCTCGGCACGCTGAAAACTTTCGCTGATATTGCCGCGACGCTTGCCGAAATTTTTTCTGTCGACTTGGAGACGCAAGGCAAAAGTTTTTTGTCGAAAATAATTTAAGCGTCTTCGTCGAGCGTCTCAATTAAAAAGCTGACAGGTCTGAAGCCGTCATTGCAGGAGAGGAGCGCGGACTTTGGATTTTTCATCCAGCCCGAATAAAAATTTTCCGCGCCGTGCGACAAAGCCATCACAAACGGCGACAATGTTTCCCAAGCACTTAAGCAAAAATTTTCGGGGCGTTCCCAGCCGTTCGCGATAAAAATTTGCCCCTCCTCCATGTCGCAAGTATTCTCAATCGGATTTTCGTAGCGGGCAATTAAATCGTCGTAGCGCGCCTTGCGAATCACGGTAATTTTAATTTTCTTCACGGTATCAAATCCTTTCATACAAAAAACAGCCGACCTTCCAAGTCGACTGCTTTTTTTATCTGTCGTAATGACTTATCAAGTTTTTCTTGGCGACACTCTGCTGAGCTGTCCCGCTTGAAAGTCTTATATCAAACGCGTTGTCCTTAACGCTGTTGGTTTCAAGTTTCTTTTGAAAATTTCAATCACTGCTTTAACAATCACTATATCGACATTTTGCGCCGACAACTTTAACGCAAAATAAGTTCCGCCTTAAAATTTCGTTAAAAAGTGCGGGCAGGAATTGAAAAAAAAAAATGCAACTATAATAACCCGTGCAAGGAAAAATTTACGGGGAGATGATTGTATGGCAGAGATCCTAAGGGGAACCAGCGACGATGACGTTCTGGAAAATTCTTCGGACAACACAACGATAGTCGGCGGTGCGGGTAATGACAATATCAGCAATGAGTGGGGGCAATTCGTCTCGATTGACGGCGGCACAGGTTCCGATACTATTAAAAATTCGTCGGGCGATGGTGCTACAATTCTCGGCGGCGTTCATAACGACTCCATTAGCAACGACAACAGTTATAACGTCAAAATCGATGCGGGCGAGGGCGATGACACCGTTTATAACAGCTCGCAATCGGAAAACACAACGATTCTTGGCGGCGACGGTAATGACACAATAACTAACTACAACAACTATGTGTATAACAAAGATAATGCCGGTCATAGTTCTTATATCGAAGGCGGCAAAGGCAATGATTACATTGAAAATCTTGACAATGCCGATACCGTTACAATCGACGCGGGCGAAGGTGACGATACCATTAGATTAAGGTGTAGTTCAGTTACTGCAATGGGCGGCGACGGTAACGATTCGATTGGCTGTTTTGCCGGTGGGGGAAATTCTGTTGATGGCGGCGCAGGTAAAGATTCGATTTACAATGAAACGGGCATTCAGCTGATTGACGGCGGCGATGATGACGATAACGTTGACAACAGAGCTTCCAACGTCACAATCTACGGCGGCAATGGTAACGATTCGCTTAACGGCGGGGCGGGCAATGATGTTATAAGTCTCACGGGTGACGATTACATATACGCCAGTAAGTTCACAGTCAGCGGCGGTAAAGGCAATGATACTGTTTACGTCAACAATAACAAAGCTATAACGTATCAGCTTAATCTCGGCGACGGTAACGATCTCATCTACACCCAAGCAAAAAATACAATCTCAATCGCAGGCGATTATTACTACACGACGCTAAAGCCCGGTAGCAATTTTATCGTCAGCATTTACGGCGGCGGAGCAGTAACTTTGCGCGGCGGAGACATTCCCGAAATAGTCGGCGGCACTTACAGCGACGTATCGCCCGATAAAAATATTGTGGAAGACACGGATTCAATCGTCATAAGGGGCGACTACGGCAACGATACAATCACAAGCTCCGGCTCCAATACGACGATAATCGGCGGCAAGGGCGATGACATCATCAATAACAGCGGCAAAAATGTTTTGTTCGTATACAATCCCGATGACGGCAACGATTTAATCACCGGCTTCAACGGCACTTCGACATTGCAAATCGGCGACGGCAACGATTCTTTTACCGATAAAGTCAGCGGCTCGGATATAATCGTCACAGTCGGCTAGGATAAAATTACTCTCAAGGGCGCGGCGAGTTTGTCGGCTGTTAATATCGACGGCGAAGGCGTCTACAACGCAGAATGGAGTTTGAAAGGCTCGACGGCAACTTTCGGCACGTCCGGCGAAACTTTAATCACAATCAACGGCGTTAAATCCCTCGACGGCATTAAGATAAGCGGCTCGACCGTCACAATATCTAAAGCTTCGCTCGGCACTTCCAAAATCACAATCAGCAATGGCTATACGCTTAAGCTCGGCGACGACGTTTCTAAATCCACTGTCAAGCAAGCTTGGAGCCTCAGCGGGACGACCGCCACTTACAAACAAACAACTTCGGCGGGCTATCTTCTCGAAAACAATACCATAACCTACACTAAAAAAACTACAAAGACTTTGGCGACTGTTAAGGGCGTCAAGTCTACCGGCGGGCTCAAAGTCAGCGGCAAAAAAATAACCGTGTCGAATGCGTCTTTGAGGCAAACCAAAGTTACTGTCAGCAACGGTTATACCCTTTCCAACAACGCCATTACTTATTCCAAAAAAGTTGCAAAGACTTTGGCGACGATTAAAGGCGTTAAGGCGACGAGCGGGCTCTCCGTCAACGGTAAAAAAATTACACTGAAAAATTCCGCGCTCAATAAGAAAGTCACAGTCAGCGGGAGCGGCTACAATTTTGACTTCGCGAAGGATTATACGGACGCCTCGATAACCGGCAGTAAAAATGCAGACGCTATCACGGCTCGCGGGAAAAATATTTCTATCATCGGCGGCAAAGGCAACGACACCATTACTAACACCGGCTCGAATGTTTTATTTGATTACTCGAACGGCGACGGCAACGACCTCATTAAAAGTTTCGGCTCGGAAGATACAATCAGCATTGCGTCGGGCAAGATAAGCGGCATTGCTCCGAGCGGTAAGGATGTTGTCTTCACAGTCGGCAAAGGAAAAATTACTGTCGAAGGCGGCAAGGGCAAATCTATCAGCTACATTAACGCGGACGGCAAAGAACTTACTTATCCCGATGTCTCCGTCAGCGTGAATGCGGCGGGCACTGCAGTTAAGCTCTTAGAAAATTATAGCGATGATGTCTTCAACGTTACTGAGTTCTCTGATTTCGCGGGGACTGCCAAAACTATTAACGGCGATAACGGGCAACAAACTTGCTAACAGAATTATCGGCACGGAGGACGACGATTATTTAAGCGGAGCTGACGGCAAGGATACGATTCTAGGCGGCGACGGCAATGATACTTTAGTCGGCGGCAAGAAGGATGATTTATTAACCGGCGGCAACGGCGCAGATGTTTTTGTTTATGCGAGCGGCGACGGTTTCGACGTTATCACTGACTACGGCGAGGACGACATTATCCAAATCACGAAGGGCACACCTACCATTAAGAAGAGCGGCAAGGACGTTATCTTTACGGTCGGGAGTGGCAAAATTACCGTCAAGGGTAGCGCAGATAAAGTTATCACTTACACCGACGCGAACGGAACTGCTAATTATTATCCTGCTCCGCCCGATACTCCCGTAATTATCGCTGACACGCGGATTATTTTGTCGGAGAATTACAGAGACGACAGCTTCAGCCTCGCCGATTACGACAGCACGATAAAGACTGTTGACGCTACAAAAGTCACGCGAGACATAATTATCACGGGCAACGCTAATGCAAATGTTATTCTTGGCGGCGCGAAGAACAATACGATAATGGCGGCGACGGTTCCAACGTTTATGTTTACAACACCGGCGACGGTAACGATTTAATTGTTGATTACGGTTCGGGCGATAAAATCAGTTTGGCGTCGGGCTCGGTAAGTTCATCTTCGGTTAAGGGTAGCGATTATGTCTTAAAAGTTGGCAAGGGCAAAATCACCATTCAAAACGGCGCGGATAAAAAAATTTCTGTCGTCGACTCGCAAGGCGCGGAAACATCTTACAATTTATCCGGCAATGTTGCTTGGTTCTTAGAGGACGATAATAATTTCTCGACGGATAATCAACTTGACTCGTTGGTTGAAACTAAAAACTATTTACCCGCGCAGGTTGACACTTCAACTGATTTGTTCAAAGAAAATACTTTCATCACGTACAGTGACAAGAAGTAAAAAAAATTTTGCTTGGGCAATTGACAAAAAAAAAAAACACAACTAATATAATCAGTGCGAGCTTAAAAAATTTTTATGAGGAGATGGTCTTATGGCGATTATTGTAGGCACGGAAGGCGAGGATTACATTGTCGGCGGTTCAAGCGCGGATTCAATTCGCGGCGAAGGCGGCGATGATACTCTCGAAGGCGGCAAAGGTAACGACACGCTAACCGGCGGCAAGGGCGCGGATACTTTTGTTTATGGTAGCGGGGACGGCAACGACCTCATCACCGACTACGAAAACGACGATATGATTAGCTTGAAGTCGGGCGCGATAACTTCGGCTGTCGTGAGCGGTAACGATTATATCTTCACAATCGGCAAGGGCAACATCACGGTAAAAGGTGCGGCGAGCAAATACGTTCATGTCATCGATAAGAACGGCAACGACACTTGGTGGCCTGACTTGCCGCCTGCACAATGGGAACTCCAAAAAAGCGGCAAGAAACTTACTCTTACAGAAGGCTTCGTAAGCGACAGTTTGGATATTACCAACACAGCGGAACTTAGCAACGTCAAAGATACAATCGTGACGATAGATGCCTCCGCTGTTCAAACAGACCTCGCCATAATCGCCAATAAAGTCGCTAATCGTGTTATCGGTAGCGATCAAGACGATTACATCGACGGCGACGCAGGTAAAGATACAATCAGCGGCGGCAGGGGCAATGATACTCTGATTGGCGGCAAAGGCAACGACAGTTTAAAAGGCGGCGCGGGTAATGATGTTTTCGTTTACAGTTCCGGAGACGGAAACGATATTATTGTCGATTACACTTCCGACGATATAATCAGCTTGAAGTCGGGCGCGGTAAGTGCGGCTTTAGTTAAGGGCGACGATTATATCTTCAAAGTTGGTTCAGGCAGAATCACGGTAAAAGGTGCGGCGAGATAAGAACGGTAATGATATTTGGTATCCCGAAGTGCCGCCTACTCCCATTGAAATTACCAACAGCGGCAAGAAGATTGTCCTCACGGAAGGCTTTACGGGCGACAGCTTAAACATTAACACAGCGACTGAACTTTTCCCCATCAAAAACACAATCGTAACGATAGACGCTTCCGCAGTTCAACATGACATCGCCATTACCGCAAATAAAAAAGCTAATCGCATTCTCGGCGGCGACGGAAATGACACTCTGATAGGCGGCAAAGGAAACGATACACTTATGGGCGGCGAGGGCTCTGATGTTTTCGTTTACAGCTCCGGTGACGGCAAAGACGTTATAACCGATTACACTTCCGACGACATTATCAGTTTAAAGTCGGGCGCGATAACTTCGGCTGCTGTGAGTGGTAACGATTATATTTTCAAAGTTGGTTCGGGGAGAATCACGGTAAAGAACGCGGCAGATAAATACGTTCACATCGTCGACAAAAACGGCAACGACACTTGGTATCCTGAAATTCCGGCTCCTTCCTTTGAAATTAGCAACAGCGGTAAGAAACTCACGCTAACGCAAGATTTTGCAAGTGACAGTTTGAACGTCAAGACGGAAGCCGCGATTTCCAATTACAAAGATACAATCGTGACGATAGACGCCTCCGCAGTCCAAATCGACCTCGCCCTTACCGCTAACAATCAATCAAACTACATTATCGGTAGCAGTCAAGACGATTATATCGACGGCGGCGCGGGCAGAGATATAATCTACGGCGGCGACGGTAACGATACAATTATTGGCGGCAAAGGTAATGACAGCTTAACCGGTGGCGACGGCGCAGATGTTTTCGTTTATAAATCTGGTGACGGA
>CAJOHN010000029.1:35883-46353 GCA_905234235.1 uncultured Selenomonadaceae bacterium | reverse complement strand
GTTCCGGAACTACTGTTGTAAATCGAATCGTTACCGTCGCCGCCGAAAATTTTTGCCTCGTAGCGGTTGTTGTAAATGGTATCGTCGCCATTGCCACCCTCGATTGTAGCTCGATAGCCTCCGACGTTGTGAATGTAATCGTTACCGTCACCGCCAAAGAGACTTGAATAATCTCCGTAAGAGTCGTTGTAGATTGAATCGTTCCCCGCGCCGCCGTCGACAGTAATTGAATCGCCGTCGTAATTGTAAACAGTATCATCGCCCTCGCCCGCAACTATGGAAGTTTTGTTGCTGTACTGCGTGTAACCGTTTTCGTCGCGGTAATAATTGTTGGAAACGTAATCATTGCCCGCGCCCGTGACAATCGTGACGCCCGACGCATAATTTGCAATTGAATCGGCAGCGTCGGTACCGCTTACTAAAGTGTCCGCAGTGCTGTTTTCGATCTCCGTGAATCTCTGAAGATTAAATGTCATCTCCGTCCTCATTAGAATCATCTCCCTGCATTAAAAATCTATTTGGTTCGTTATAGTTATTATACGGCTGTTTTTAATTTAATCAATTCCCTAAGCAAGATTTTAACAAAATTTTAATGTGGAGGACTTATCCTCATTTCATTTTTATGTGATATAATTTGTGTGCAGTTAATAATTCATCGTTGTTTTTTTAATGAAGGGAGAGGTTTTTATGAAGAATTTCTTTTTTGACCTCCAGAGGTTCGCAACTACTCACAATCACACTGCGAACGCTAGGGTCAGCGGGACGAGCGGCGACGACATAATTTACAACGGAAGTGACGGCGGCGTTCCGAGCGATGGCGAAAATTCTACGGTGGAAGGTGGTGAAGGTAAGGACAAAATTTATAACTACGGTAGAGGCTCTTCGATTAATGGCGGCGCAGGCGACGACGAGATTTGGAACTATGCCGAAAGCGTAACAATCAAAGGCAGCGACGGTAATGACACAATCACCAATGAAGCCGACGACGTAGACATAGACGGCGAGGCTGGCGAAGATATTCTTCACAACAGCGGCTCGCAAGTCACAATCAACGGCGGCGCAGGCAATGATTCGATAACGAACACCGGCGCGAATGTCTTATTCACTTACAAATCCGGCGACGGCAAAGATACAATTAACGGCTTCAATGCAACTTCGACATTAAAAATCGGGGACGGCACGAGCAGTTACTCGGCAAGTATCAGCGGCTCTGATGTTATTGTCAATGTTGATAGCGGTTCTGTTCTCCTTATCGGCGCGAACTCTTTTAACGTCTTCAATAACATTCAAGGTAACGAAACTCCTTATTGGACACTAAGCGGAACCACTGCAACTTACGGCAACCATTCGGAAACTTTAGTCACAGTCAGCGGCGTTAAGTCGGAGAGTGGACTTGTTGCCAACACAACAGATAAGAAAGTCACAGTGTCGAATGCCGCACTGAATCAAGGGACAGTCACAATCAGCGACGGTTACAATCTCGCATTAGCTACTGACGTTACCAAAACATCAACAGTAGCGGCAAGTTGGAACCTTAGCGGCACGACGGCAACTTACAAAAATGCTTCGATTTCAGCGGGCTACAAGTTAGAAAATAATCAAATAAGTTATGTAACGGCGAGCGGCGGCGAACAATTTACAATCAGCGGCTTAAATTCGTCGGTGTCACTCGGAACTGATGTTATGGTAACGATGGGCAGTGCGACAGCAACATTTGGATTCAATGCGAATGCACTTGTTAAGGAAAATCTTACGATAACTTCGCCTAAGGATTTCGATACAAGAGCGGTACTTGCAAGCGACGTTGACACGATAGCGGGAGCAATTACTGAATCGTTAAGCGTTGCTAACGGCACGGCAACTTATCAGGCGAGTGGTACGGATGATTATTACTCGGCGAGCGGAGCAGTTGTTACTTACACAGCACAGGTCGGCGGTGAGATATTTACAATTAATGGCTTGGGTAACGGCGCGGCTCTGGGCAATGATAACGTCAAAGTTGAAAATAATGCTGTCAAAATTTATAGCAAAGCACTTTCGACGAGTCATGAAACAATTTCTCTTGAAGGCGCAACAGGCTACAGCTTGGCAGTAAATGATTCACTGGTTGCAGATATTTTTTTTAATCAGTCGGGTAACTCGGTCACGTTGAGCGGCACAGCGGCAGGTTATAAAAAAGTTGGCGATAATTACGAATGGCAGGATAAAGTTCGTGGCGAAACTTTGACGATAACGGGCTTAAAAGACGGCGCGACGTTGACTGAAAGCATGTTTACTCGCGGCGAAGATGGTAAGATAACATTTAAGCCGACACAAGCTCTCCTGCCCGATAATCCGACGATGATAACAATTTCAAATGGCGTGATTGATACGTCGGGTTTGACAGTAACCCCAGCCGAAGTTGCTAAATGGAACGGCAATATTTACGTTTCTGCAAAGACTGCTTCGTCGTGGACAAATGGCGCGGCTTCTGTTACTTACACAAAAGCAACAGGCGGCGAGAATCAGTTTACAGTCAGCGGACTCAAGAGCGGTGCAGACGTCACGACATTAACGCCCGATGCAAGTGGAAAAATTAATCTGACTACAACACTCCTTCCCGATGCGACGGCAACAAAACTTGAATTGACGAATGTTATTACGGGCGGCAACTATCAATTTGTCTTGCCGAGCGGCGTGAGCCTTACGACAACGGGCGAGACTGTTGCGGCGACGTTCGCGGGCACGGGAACTTACACTTACACCTCAGCCTACAACAAAGAATTTTATTCAGGTTCCGGCACGGCGATAACCTACAATGCGGCGACAACTCCGACCAAATTCACAATCAGCGGCTTGAAGAACGGCGCGGTATTGAACACTGATGTTGTAGTTTCCGGCGATACGGTTACGGTTAATGCGAGCGCGATCGAAGACTTGGCGAGCTACAGCGGCACAGCGATAACGTTAAGCGATGGCGGCACGACTTATACAAAACTTGCGCTGGCAGATACGCTCACGAAGAAGAATTCACATGCGGCAGTTTTCACGAACAGCGGTACGACCTTCACTTATAAGGGCGCGTATGACGATGCATATTTCTCCGGCAACGGCACGACTTACACCTACAACAAGTCGACAGAAAACGCCGCAAAAACTTTTGAAGTAACGAATCTCAAGGCGGCTCCGGAAGTTAGTGCTTTCGACGATAGTACAAATACGTTGACATTGACGGATGCTTATCTCAATGCGGGCGATGTCACAATCAGCACAGGTTACAAACTGGCACTGGATAAAGATTATTCGGCTAAAGCAACAGTAGCACACTTCGACGGCTTAACGTATAAATCGGCGAGCAACACTGCTGGTTATGAGCTTAAAGACGGCGCGATTAAGTACACGGTGGCGGTTGACGAAACTACACTGTTCACATTGGCAGGCGTCAAGAATACTGACGGCATAACGATTGACAACGGCACCGTTACGATTAAGGAGGGCAACCTCAACGGCGAAGATGTCACAATCAGCGGCACTGGCTACAAGTTGGCATTGGATAGCGCGGTTAAGGCAAGCACACCTACAGCGGCGCACTTCGACGGCTTGACGTACAAATCCGCAAGCAACACTGCAGGTTATGCTTTAGAGAATGGCGCGATTAAGTACACGGCGGCAGTCGATGAAACAACGTTGTTCACGTTGGCAGGCGTCAAAAATACTGACGGCATAACGATTGACAATGGCGTCGTGACGATTAAGGAAGGCAACCTCAACGGCGAAGATGTCACAATCACTGGCACTGGTTACACTCTCAAACTTGATGACGATATTGATAGCCCTTCGACAACTAAGGCTAAATGGACGTTTAAAGACTCTACAGCCACTTACACCAATGCTTTGACGACGGCAGGGTATACTCTCGCTTCTGACGGTAAATCAGTCACTTACACACCGGCGACAGGCGGAGATACTTTGATAACCGTTGAGGGCGTTAAGGCTAAGAAAGGTATCACTTTGAATGATAAAGTCGTTACGGTTGCTGACAGGGCTCTCAACGGCAAGAATGTTAAACTAACCGGTGACGGCTATACTCTCGCACTCGCTGATGATGTTGATAAACCTTCTACTACAAAGGCGCATTGGACGCACAGCGGCACGACTGCGACCTATAACAGCTCTTCGACATCAGCAGGCTACACTCTCGCGGCTAAAGGCAAATCAATCACTTACTCCGAAGAAAAAAAATCTACTGTATTGGTTACCGTTAAAGGCGTCAAGTCTAAAGACGGACTCTCGTTGCCTTCGAAAAATAAAGTCGTCACGGTCACGGATGATTCTCTCGACAGTAAAAACGTTACAATCACGGGCGACGGTTACACGCTCAAACTCGGCAATGATGTTAAAGCACCTTCAACGACAAAAGCGCATTGGGAGCACAACGACACCACTGCTACTTATGTTAAAAAGTCGACGGAGGCGGGTTACACACTTGCGAGCGACAGTAAATCAATCACTTACACACCGGAGACCGGCGGCGAGACTTTGATAACCGTTAAGGGAGTTAAGTCTAAGGACGGACTTAAGCTTAACGATAAAGTTGTCACGGTTAAGGCATCGTCTCTCGACGAGAAGAAAGTTACCATTACAGGCAAAGGTTATACTCTCAAGCTCGGCAATGATGTTGACGTGTCGAATAAGACGGACGCGCATTGGGAACACAGCGGCACCACTGCTACTTATGTCAAGGCTTCAACTTCAAAAGGTTATACCCTCGCGAGTACTAAAAAATCTATCACTTATTCTAATGCGAGCGGCGGCGAGACTTTAATCACTGTTAAGGGCGTTACCTCTGTAAGTGGGCTTTCGGCACCCTCGAAAACTAAAGTTGTCACGGTCTCAGCGGGTTCTTTGGGAAAAGATAACGTCACAGTCACCAGCAAGGATTACACGCTCAAACTCGGCGGAAATGTTTCTAAGCCCACCGACATAGAAGCGAACTGGACATTCAGCGGCTCGACGGCTAAATACAACAGTGCTTCCAAGACGGCAGGCTACACGCTCGCGAACGACGGCAAAACTATCAAATACTCTGCGGCAAAAGATGCTACTGTATTGGCTACCGTTACTGGCGTTAAGTCGGCGGACGGGCTCTCAGTAAAAAATAAAGTCGTCACGGTCGCTAAGGATTCCTTAGGCACGAACAAAGTTACTGTAAGCGACGGCTACACACTCGCTCTCGCTAATGACGTGACTAAATCTACAACAAGAGGTAAATGGAACTTTGAAGATTCGACAGCAACCTACGCCAGCACCTCTGTGTCGGAAGGTTATAGCTTGTCACCCGACAAAAAATCAATTACTCATTCCAAAAAAAGTAACGGCGGCAATTTGGTTACTGTTACAGGTGTCACGTCGACAACCGGGCTCACATTAACCGGCACAATCGTTACGGTTGCAAAATCGGCTCTCAATGAGAAGACGGTAAAAATTACCAAAGGTTCCGACTACACGCTCACGCTCGCCGATGATGTTGCTGTTCCTGAGACAACGGGCAAATGGAAATTTAACAAATCAAAATCTGCCGCGACTTATACGCAGACAACTTCAGCGGGTTATACTCTCGCTAAAAATGAAAAATCAATTACTTACTCCAAGTTGTCCAGCAAAGATTTAATTACGGTCAGCGGTATCAAGTCTAAGGACGGACTTAAGTTGAATGATAAGGTCGTCACAGTCTTGGCGGCGTCTCTCGACTCTAAAAATGTTACAATCAGCGGCACCGGTTACACACTCGCGCTCGCCGATAAAGTTGCGGCTCCTGAGACAACGCCCACGTGGAGCTTTAACAAATCGACCGCCACTTGCAAGGAGAAGACTTCCGCCGGCTACACTCTCGCTAAAGATAAAAAGACTATCACTTACACTAAAGCAAGTACCGGCGATACTTTAGTCACGGTTACCGGTGTTAAATCTGTTGACGGACTCAGTTTAAGCAACAAGGTCGTAACGGTTAAGGCATCGGCTCTGGGAACAAGTAAAGTTACAATCAGCGATGGTTATAAGCTTGCCTTTGCTGCGAACGTTAATGCTCCCGCGACTACGACTGATTGGAGCTTCAGCGGTTCGACGGCAACTTATAAGCAGAAATCGACGGCAGGTTATACTCTCTCATCCGACCGCAAAACTATCACTTACTCCGAAAAATATACCAAAGATTTGATTGTGGTTAAGGGCGTTAAATCTCTCGACGGCATTTCTCTGGACGGCAAAGTCGTTACGGTCTCGGCTAAGTCTCTCGATAAAAAGAACGTTACAATCAGCAAAGGTTATACGCTCAAACTCGGCTCCGATGTCACTAAAGCTACTGCCGCTAAAGAAAATTGGACGACGACCGGCGGCGGTTCGACGGCTGTCCTCAATCAAACGACTTCGGAAGGTTACACACTCGCCAACAACACCATTACTTACTCCAAAGAAAAGACCAATACTTTGGCGACGATTAACGGTATCAAGACGACGAGCGGGCTCTCCGTTAAAGATGAAGTCATCACGCTTAAGAACAACGCGCTCACGAGTAAAGTTACGGTCAGCGGCGATTACGCATTCGATTTTGCGGCTGGTTATAAGAACGCGACGATAACCGGCAGTAAAGGCGCAGACGTTATCACGACACGCGGCGATAAAATTTCTGTCAGCGGCGGCAAGGGCAGTGATTCAATTAACGTTTTGGGCTCGGCAACAACCGTACTCGGCGGCGCGGGCAAAGATAAAATCACAGTCAGCGGCTCGGCGGCGAAAGTCACGGGTGGCGCGGGCGACGATACTATCGTTAGCAGCGGCAAGGGCAATGTTTTCGTGTATGCAAGTGGCGACGGCAAAGATGTTATCGCGGACTTCTCGGCTACCGATAAACTTCAAATCACGAAAGGCACCGCTAAAGTCTCGGTTGAAGGCGCGGACGTTGTCGTCAAAGTTGGTAGCGGCTCGATAAAACTTACGGGCGCGGCTGGTCAAGATATTTCCATTATCGACAAGAACGGCAACGAATCCGTAAAAAAGACGACGGCTCCCGCAAGCGATGTTGCTTGGTTCCTCGAAGATGACAAACAATTTACTGCCGATAACAACCTCAGCGCGATCGTCGACGATTCTGCGGATATTTACTCTCTTGGCGACGCGGACGACTCAACCGCTTTGATTAAAGAAGATAAGATTCTCACCTACACCGATAAAAACTCCAACGATAAGAAATAAAATCTGCGCGGGCAAAAAAATTATCCCCACTCGCGATTGAGCGGGGATTTTTTTTTCTCATTTAAAGGTAGTCCCAAGGACTGACAGGTTCGCCGCCTAATCTAACCTCAAAATGACAGTGAGGACCAGTTGAATTGCCTGTCGAACCGCAATAAGCTATAACATCGCCTTGATTGACGCTTTGACCGACGCCAACCGCTAAACTTTCGTTGTGACCGTACAAAGTTACTATCCCGTTGCCGTGTTCAATCATAATTGTATTGCCGTAGCCGCCTATCCAGCCCGATTCTATCACAACTCCGCTCGCCGCCGCGTGAATCGGCATTCCATAATCGCCGCCAATGTCTAATCCGCTGTGAAATCTCGCGCTACCGAAGATTGGATGCGTTCTCCAACCAAATTCACTCGTTATCGGTCCACTTATTGGCCAAATCATGCCGCCACCGTAACTTTGCATGACATATTCGTTTTCTTCAGGAATAAACTCAATAGTTCCTGTTTGAGCCGCCGAATTTTGTTGAGATTGCCTCCGCGCTTCCATTTCTGCTTGACGACGTGCTTCTTCTGCCGCTCGACGCATTTCTTCCTGCTTTTCATTGATTAATCGCGTCACTTCAGCTGATGATGCCATCATTTCATCGTATTGACGGTCGTAAACCTCTTTATCGTTCTCCATTAAGTCAATTAATGCCTGTTGTTTGGCTACTTTCTCTAATTTTACTTCCATTGCCGACTGCGCTTTAGTCGCTAACTCTTCTTGTATCCGTTTATCAGCCTCTAATTGCTTGCCAACCTCTTTTATTTCCGTTTGATACGCTAAAACATCCGAAACTAACTCCGAATCCCGAATCATTACCCGTTTTAATAAATCCATGCGCGTTAAAAAGTCTCCAAAGTCTTTTGAACCAAATAATACGTCTAAATATGATATTTGCCCGTTGATATAGATGTCTCGTACCCGATTTTCTAAGACTGAATGCTTTTCGTTGAGTTCTGCAGTCACTTCTGCCAATTTTATCTCGTTTTCTTCTATCCGATATAGTGTTTCGTCGAGTGACGCTTGTTTTTCCTCATAATCTGCCGTCGCAACCGCCGCATCGTCATCTAATTGCCGTTTCAACTCCGATACCGAATCAATTTTCCCCTGAATTAACTCCGCCGCCGCTTTTGCACGTTCCGCTGCCGCTTCATATGCGTTTTTTTCTTCTTCCCATTGCTGAATCTCTTCATCGTCGCTAAATTCTTCATCTTCGTCACCTGCAAGCACTGAAGAACTCATTAACATCATCATCAGCACTAATATTAAAAATTTCTTCAATTCCTAGACCTCCATAAACTTTTTCAGCGAAATTGTGCTCCCAAGTATCCCAATTAACACTCCCGCAACGATTAAAACTATTGTTAAGTAATTCATGAACGGATATTGCTCCACCATCGGGAAAAATGCCAGCGATTCATAAATTTTAGCCACCATCGCCGAATAAAAGTATCTTAAAACCATTGCACTCACTCCGCCGCCGATTAATCCAAGTCCGACGCCCTCTAAAATGAATGGCCAGCGGATAAACCAGTCTGTAGCCCCGACATACTTCATTATTGCGATTTCTTTGCGCCTCGCGAAGACTGTTAGCCTGATTGTGTTTGAAATTATAAAAATCGTCGCGAAAAATAGCAGTCCCATTAGTATAAGTCCGAAAAATCTCACCAGATGCGTTAATTCAAACAGATTCGCCGCTACATCTTGCCCATATTTGACTTCATCGACCCCGTAAAGGTCTGCAATCGCCGCCGCTGTCTTTTTTACGTCGTCTGCCGCCTTAACTGTCACTAAAAATGCGTTCGGCAATGGATTTGACTCGCCTAAGGCGTCTAAAATCTTTTTATTGTCGCCTAATCGCTCTTGTAACTTCTTTAATGCCTCCTCTCGCGGTACATATTCGATTGCGGCTACATTTTTCATGTCGCGAGTCATTTTTTCAATCTCTTTGCGCCCTTGTTCGGGTAAATTGTCGTTTATGTACACTGAAATTTGTACTTGGCTCTCCAATGACGACGCCATTTTGTTCATATTCATAACCATGATTAAAAATACGCCCAAAACGAACAGAGAGACTGCGACAGTGCCGATTGAGGCGAATGACATCCACCGATTGCGAATCAGCGACAAAATTACTTCGCGGAAATAATATTCTATCGTTTGAATCTTCATTTGAATCCTCCTCAGCCTCGATTATAGCATGAAAAAATTTTTTGGCATGAAATTTTCTTGCAATGTGCCTGCGCGGGCTGAAAATCTATACTGCGAGTGATTCTGAAGAATTGAAACGTAAGATAAAAAACAAAAAACCCTCCGACGCTTGCCGAAGGGCTTTTGTTTGCTGTTTATGACCGTGACGCCTTATTTTTGTTCGGCGAGCCGATTTTTTAATACTCAACCGATTTTCTTAACTTTAAAATCTTTCATTCTGTGACAGCTTGAAGGATTCTGCTGTTTTACTCTATCAATCGCTTCTTTTTCATTATTTGCTCTAATATTAGTAGATTCATGAGAATCTTTTGTCAAAGAACCCGTACTTTTAATTATCCATTCTACACGATATAAATTCATATTAAAAACCTCCTCAAAATTTTAATGTAAAAAAGTTCTATCAGAATCTTAATGCCAAAAACCCAAAATCTTACCTAGAATAAATGCGATAAGTGCCATAATTCCACCAATTGGTGGACAAATAACCCCAATTATACATGAAATAATGATAAAACAACCACCAATAAATTCAATAAGTGAGCTAAAAAATGAGTCAGAAAAGAAAAGAAAATATACAATAGCTATAAAAATGAAAACGGCTGGCATTTCAATCACCTCTATTGATATTATCAAGTCTGTTACTGGCGGAAGCATTATAAAAAAAAAAAACGGGCTGTCAAGTCTTTTTGAAAAAAATTTTTGGCTGTAAAAATCCGCCATGTCGAACAAATATTTATCAAAATACGCTATAGCGGATTTTTATTCCGATTTTCAGCACGATTTAGAGCAAACTTTTAAAGAATCGCACCATGACGCCATTTAGCTAATTTATTCGTCCGTTATAGCGGATTTTTGCTTTCAAGCCTCCAAATGACTTTCAAAACACTTTTCAACGTGTTATAATCCAAAAAATTGCTCGCGGAGGTAAAAATTTATGATTTTCGACGACGAACGCACTCTCAGAACTATCAACGACGCTCCTAACTCTCATA
>CAJOHN010000029.1:0-35846 GCA_905234235.1 uncultured Selenomonadaceae bacterium | reverse complement strand
CAAATCGAAAAATCTCATCTCGCTTACGATTTAAAGCTCGGTAGAACCGTTTTTTTCGAGGCTTTGCGCTGGTTGAAGGATAATGTGGTCGTTCATGAAATAAAATTGGCTCAAGAATCAGATTTCATGGTGAATCCTTACATCGTCATGAATAATTCCGATAAAGACGCGCGAATCGCCGAGTGGAACCGCCGTATGCAACTCGATAGAGAAAAAACTCTCAAAAATCGTAAGCTAAAACGTCTTCGTGAACGCAGAAAGCAAAATAAGCAATAAAAAATGGGCTTAACTCCAGTTTTCGGAGCCAAGCCCTATGTTCAGCTTGCAATTTTCTGCGATTTTTTCTCACGAAGCCGCGCAGGTTTAAATTTTGAAAGTTCTTCCTTAGTCATGCGCGGAATATCGCTGAAATCAATCTCGTCATCGGATTTTGGCTTGTTTTCTTCAAGTCTGCGGATTTGTTCCTCTGTCAACGGTGGCATTCCCTTATAAATCCGGATACTGCCCATAATATTCATCCTCCTCTTCACTTGTAGCGTATCGAGCCGAAATTATTCTGTACTTTTCTCTGCGTTCGGTGTAAATCACTGCCAAAATATCTCTGACCTTGCCAATGACCTTCCATCTGTCCTCGTAATCGCTGTGTAAGTCATCATAATCTTCAATTCTGTTCTCGTCAAGGAAAATTCGCGCCGCATCTTCAAAATATATACCATGTTTTTTAATATTGAGACGATATTTTTCGTCGTCCCACTCGACTATCAGCCCGCCAATATTAATTTCGCCTATAAAATCATCTCCGCTTGAATTTTAGCAGAAAAATTTTCTCTTTGCAATGAAAACATCATGCTCGCTATACACAGGCGGATTTTTTTGATATTATGACGTCGGAGGTGCTGAAATGAATGTTGTGACGATAACGGGCGTGAAAAAGCTTTACAAAATGGGTTCAGAAACGGTTGCCGCATTAAACGGCGTAGATTTAAGGATAGACGCGGGCGAATTTGTTGCATTAATGGGACCGAGCGGCTCAGGCAAGTCAACTTTAATGAATATTTTAGGTTGTCTCGACCGACCGACAGTTGGATCGTATAAATTACTCGGAAAAGAAGTCAGCGGACTATCCGACGACGATTTAGCGAGAATCAGGAATAAAACAATCGGATTTGTGTTTCAAAACTTCAATTTACTGCCGAAACTCACAAGTTTGGAGAATGTAGCTTTACCTGCGGTGTATGCGGGCTTAAGTTCAAAGGAAAGATTGACTTTGGCGACTGAAGCATTAAAAAAAGTGTCATTGGAAGACCGCGCAGGGCATTTACCGGGCGAATTATCTGGCGGACAGCGTCAAAGAGTGGCAATCGCGCGCGCAATCGCAATGAAACCCGCAATTTTAATGGCAGATGAGCCGACGGGCAACTTAGATACGAAATCGACGGGCGAAATCATGGAAATCTTCCGCGATTTACATAAAACAGGCTCGACAATCATATTAGTAACGCACGAACCAGACATTGCGCAAGCGGCAGATCGACAAATCTTAGTTAAGGACGGAAAAATCACGAAAGACATCATCACAGCGCATTCAGACGAGGTTATCGATATTGTTTAAGGAGGAAGATTTTTTATGAACACACCAAAAATTTCTGTACTCATTCCCACGTACAACCGCAGGAATTATATCGAGCAATGCATTGACAGCGCACTCAATCAAACGTTCCAAGATTATGAGATTATTATCAGCGACAATGCCTCAACCGACGGTTCAGCAGATTTTGTTGCGGAGAAATACGCCGCCGAAATTTCTGCGGGCAAAATAAAACTTTATCTCAACGAAAAAAATATGGGTGCCGCGTTTAATCACAATAAACTTGTACACGAGGCGACGGGCAAATATTTCATGTTCTTACACAGCGATGACATATATTTATCGCACGCCCTTCAAAACATGTATGAAATTGCGGAACGTTTTAACGCTGATGTTGTTCATGAAACTAAATTTTGGACTACGCCGCCCGATGGTATTGTTAATCCAAATAAATTAATCTTATCCGATTACGACCGCAAGCAAATCAACGACACCGAAGTTATGTCGGACGATCCGGTTTTGCGTTTTTACACTTGGTACAGTGACATTGGTATCGACGTACAGCACAACGTCTTCAACAGAAAATTTTTCTTGGAAAATGATTTACGCTTCGAGAATTTTACCGATTTCAGGCTCCTTGCTTTGAAATGGGTTATGAAGGCTAAAGTTCTCGTTAAAACTCCCACGCCATTTTATGTTTATCGCAACTCGGCGGAGCAAGATACTAATTCCGAATTCCCGCCCGAACGCGTTGCAAAACTTATTTTAGACCAAATGCAGATGTCGCGCCACCTCGACGAATTTTTTGCCGGCGACGATTTTTTTAGGGACAATAAGGAACTTCAATACATTGCGCGGAGTAATTTATTTTCCATTATCGATAGTTTTTGGGTTGTTAGGAATGGAGTTTATCGAAACGGCATTACTCCCGAATTGAATCAAGCTGTTGAGGCGGCGTTCAGAAAATATTTAGGGGACGACGCGCCTTTCCCGACGTTCCTCTTCCATTGGATTCACGCCGCACTTTGCGGAAAGCCTGTTAATATGATAACTCCCTCGAATAACAAATAAAAATTTTCCGGAGGAGCAAATGCTTTTTACTGAACTTTTAAAAATGGCGTGGCGAAGTCTTGCGGCGAATAAGTTACGGACTTTTTTAACGATGCTCGGCGTAATAATCGGCGTAACAAGTGTAATCGCGTTGGTTAGCGTCGGCATGGGCGTTAAGAAAAATGTTGTCGATTCAATCTCGCGGCTCGGCTCCAATATGTTGATAATTATGCCCGGCAGTTCCAATCGCGGCGGAATGCGTGGCGCGGCGGGTTCTGTGATAACTTTAACTTTCGACGACGCCGAAGCCATTAAAAATAAAATTAAAAATGTCGCCTACGTCTCGCCGACCGTGCAGAGCAGTTACCAAGTTGTTTACGGGCACGAGAATTGGAATACGACAGTCACGGGCGTTATCCCCGAATACGTTTCGATTCAGTCGTTGGAGATTAAGAGCGGGCTTTTCTTCAGCGAGCACGACGTTGACGTTAGAAATCGCGTGGCAGTTATCGGTTCGACCGTCGCGGCAAATCTTTTTGGAGAAATTAATCCCGTCGGCAAGAAAATTCGTATCGGCAACGCGCCTTACACGATTATTGGCGTACTTAGTAGCAAAGGGCAATCGAGCGGCGGCATGGATCAAGATGACGTTGTTTTAATTCCTTTGACGACCGCGCAGGAACGTTTAATCGGTATAACTTACGTGCGTAGTATCAACGTGCAAGTTTCAGACGCCGATAAGATGGACGAAGTTCAAAGCAACATAGAAAAACTCCTCCGCCAACGTCATAGAATCCGCGAAGGAGCCGAAGACGATTTTAACGTCCGCAATTTGACAAGCTTAATGGAAACTGTAACCTCGACAACGACAATGATAACGCTTTTATTGGGCGCAATAGCCGGCATTTCTTTAATCGTCGGCGGCGTCGGCATTATGAATATAACTTTGGCAAGCGTCACGGAACGCACGCGAGAAATTGGCATTCGCAAAGCAATCGGCGCGACTTATTCCAACATCATGCTCCAATTTCTTATCGAGTCGACGATGATTAGCGTTATCGGCGGGATTGTCGGGATTGTTATCGGTATCGGAGCCGCGCAGGCAATTTCAAAATTCGGCGGCTTCACAACTGTTATCAGCGGGCTGAGTATCGCCGCGAGCTTCGGCTTTGCTCTGTTCGTCGGAATTTTTTTCGGCATGTTACCTGCGCGGAAAGCGGCACGTCTCGACCCGATTGAGGCTCTGCGCTACGAATGATTAACTTTTCTTCTTAACAATTATATCGCCGTCAAGCGTCGGCAATTCCATAAAATAAATCGTCGCGTCGTTGTCCAAAATGTAAGCATAAGCGCGGCGATAAACTTTTTCTCCCCAAAAACCATCCTTAATCGTGGCGCGGCTCATCAAATAAACTCCGTCGCAAGAATTTTTTACCTGAGTTGTCTTGTCTCTGTCGTAAAAATAAATTTTGCCGCGTTCGCCCCGAACATTTATCGTTACGTTAAAAATCTTCCCGCCGCACTTGCGAGTTTCCGTTACGTTCAAAAGATTTTTCTTATCGCTGTAACGTCCCTCAGAATACGGCAAACCGCTGATTAAATTCGTCGCCCTGATTATTCCACTCTCCGCCGCGCTTTGAAGGATTTGCTCCATTTCAAAATTAGAAACCTCGTGCGCGTGATTAGTCTCCGATTCTTGAATCCCTTTGACACACAACGCGATTATCAATATGAAGCACAGCCCAAATATTGTCGCGAATCCTTTTTGGCTCATAGTTGGTTAAAACTTTCACAGCCCGGCATATAAACCGCCGTGCTTATTTTTATTTTGTGCCCGCTGATTTCACTCCGCATTTCCAACGTGACGCGCAAAACTTTTTCTGCAAGCTTGGAGAATTTTAATTGAGTAACTCGCGTATCGCCAAAATAATTGTCGCCCGTTATCGGATTGACGGGAACATTTTGCCGCTCGTAATATATTTTTGAATTGTTGAGGAGGTAAACTCGCGGCTCTTCCTTGTCCGCAATGACATCGCCAATTTCCGTGCCGTATGCGTTGCCTCTTCTTGTTTTTATCTCGTTAATCGTGCGATAAGTAAAAGCTATCATCGACGAATCGCTCCTGTATTCAACTTTTTTGGCGGCGCGAGCATCGTAAATCAAATGCGATAAAATGTCGTGGACTTCCTCCTCCAAAACGTAATCGGCGAGCTGAAGTTTTCCCACTTCAAAAATTTTCGCGCCGACAGTCGCCAGCCCGTAAACAACCAAAACTAAAAGCGGCAGGGCTATCGCAAACTCCGCCGATATAAACCCGCCGCTACGAATCCTAACCAACGCGAATCGTCCTTTCAATCTCAACCGTAAAATTTTCGCCGTCAATCGTCCACGTAACTTTAACCGTAACATTATGCAAACCATTCGCTACCTTGTCAGTCGCCGTAACTTTGAACGTTATCGGCTCGCCGGAATTTTCTGTGATTAAATCTTCAGCCGCGCCGAGATAATTCAATGCAAGGGTTCCTTCCGCCGCTTCACTCTCTATCATTGCAAGTTGTTCATTCGCCAAATGAATTGCCGTCAATCTGAGTGCCGTTTGAGGATTTCTGAATCGCGGGGCGGCGTTCATTAAAATCATCGCGGCGACGGAAGTTATCAGCGTCAAAAAAACTACGTTCAGCAACATGAAACCGCGTTCGTTGTTTAATCTATTCATGGCTCTTCTCTTCCACCGCGAAATCGTCCGACACTGTCAAAGATAATGTAAAACTTTTTGCCTTGCCCCGACGTTAAAGTTAAATGGTTGCTTATCGCATTAGAAATTCTGCCGCTGTCATCAAATCTAATCTGCCAAATGTTATTGTCGGAAGTCACGCCGTGCGAAAAATAATGTTCGACTAAAGTTTTATTAGGGTCGCGCTTTTCGAGGACGTACCGGTCGGGATAAACAATCAAAAGTATCGGGTTATCATCAGTCGTGCCGAAGTGAGCATCGCGCATGTTAGTCATTCTCTCCAGCGATTGCAAGGCGCGCATTTCGGTATAAATTTTTTTAGTTTCATAATCGAGCGCGACTCTGTCAATCATACGATTTGCGTTCGGGAAGACGACGGTTGCAAGCACGGCGATTATCAGCGTGGCGAAAATAATTTCAAACGTGGCGAATCCTTTTTGCATGACTTCACCTGTAGAAAAATTTATCGTAATTCTGCTGAGGTTCATCTTCCGAATAAACGCCGCGAGCTTCATCACGTGCAATTTTGCCGCCCGCAATCGCAATAACGCGCCGTTGCATTTGGTCGACGATAGTTTTATCATGCGTCGCCATTACGATTGTTGTACCCGCCGCGTTGATTCGTTGGAAAATGTCCATGATGTCCCAACTGGTTTCGGGGTCGAGGTTGCCGGTGGGTTCGTCAGCAATAACGATTTTCGGGTCGTTGACAATCGCTCTGGCAATCGCGACGCGTTGTTGTTCGCCGCCCGATAACTGCGCGGGAAAACTGTTGAACTTATCGCGGAGCCCGACGATGTCCAAAACCGTATTAACACTGCGTTGCATGATTCTGCGCGGAGCCTCGATAACTTGCATGGCGAAGGCGACATTTTCATAAACAGTTTTATCCTCAAGCAGTCGATAATCTTGGAAAATCACGCCGAGCGAACGCCGCAAGTAAGGAACTTCTTTAGCTTTGAGCTTGGTAACGTCCTTGCCGTTGACGATAACACTCCCAGAAGTCGCAATCTCCTCGTGCATTAAAAGTTTCATCAGCGTTGATTTGCCGGAGCCTGAAGTACCGACGATAAATACAAATTCGCCGCGCTCAATATCCAATGTAACTTTGTCAAGCGCGACGACGCCGTTAGCTTTGTAAATTTTTGTCACGTCTTTTAAGTGAATCATTGTTCCTCCTAAAGCAAAGTTGTTGTGTCCAAAATCGGCAACATAACCGCGAAGACCAACGTCGCCACGATTAGCCCCGCGAGAAGCGTCCCGAAAAGTTCGGCTTTAGCGGGGAGCGTACGTAGAATTTCTTCGACTTCAAAATCAGCCATAGATTCGCATTGTCGGAGCATGTTGACGAGTTCGCCGCCCGCTTCGCCCGTGACGATTAATCCCACATATAACGGCGGGAATTTTTCTTTGGCGAGCAACGAACTTAAAGACGCGCCGCGTTCGACGGAAAATTTTATCTCGGTTAAAGTCTTTTGCACGCAGAGATTTTTACTCGCCGCCGCACAGAGTTTTATTGCCTCGTCCAAAGTTACGCCGCTTTCCAATAAGAAACTCAATCGCCCGAAAAAATTTCTCAGCTCGACTTCGCGCAGGAGTTTGAAACTTAATCGGAGCTTATCCAATAAAAATCTGACGGCTTCAACCTTGTGAACAATCACCACGCCGCCCGCGCAGATTATCAACGTCGCGAACAAAATTATCAGCCAATACTCCGCGAAAAATTTTCCGCCGCGTAAAAGAATTAAAGTCACGAACGGGAGCTTGCCGCCTTGTTGAGCAAAAAAATTTTCAAAGACGGGCAACGTCACGTTGATTAAAATTACTGCCGCCGCGAATGCCGCTAACAATACGAACGCCGGATAATACATTGCGCCGCGAACTTTTTTCTCCGTCGAATAATTGCGTTCAAGCTGATTCGCCAATCGCGCTGTCACATCTTGGAGATTGCCGCTCGTTTCGCCGATTTGCACAGATTGAATCGCGTCGCCGCCGAAAATTATTTCGTAACGTCCGAGTGCCTCGTAAAAAGTTTGTCCCTCGCCGACTGCCGCAACCAATTCCGATAAAATTTTTTCCGACGGATGATTTTTAGCCGCACCCGCCAATGTCTTCAACGAATCGTGCAAAGTCATTACGCCAAGCATTACGCTAAGTTCGCGGAAGAAAATCGCCTTCCATTGCCCGCCGAGTTTCAATTTGAGATAAAAATTTTCTGCAACCTGCGCGGGGCTCGCCTGAGTTTGTTCGAGTTTGACGACTGTAACGCCTTGATAATTCAACGCGGCGTAGGCTTCAGAATAATTTTCCGCCTCCAACGTGCCGATTTGTTCGATTGCTTGCGCGTCGTAGCCTCTGTACTTAAATTTTTTCATAGCCGATAGCCTTTAACGCCGCGTCCATAGTCTGCATACCTTGCGCCCGCCCGCTCATCATGACGTTTGGAAGTTGCACGTACTTCCCCTGCCGAATCAACGAACGCGCCGCAGGATTCGCCAATAAAACTTCCGCCGCGCAGGTTCTTCCTTTTGAAGTTTTGACGAGCTGTTGAGAGATTATCGCGCTGAATTCGTCGGCAAATAAATCGCGTATTGCGTCGCGCTGGACGAGCGGGAACATTGTTTCGACGCGCATTGCAGTCTCCGCCGCTGATTTTGTGTGCAATGTCGCCAAGACTAACACGCCCGCCGCCGACGCTTCCAAAGCCGCGTGCATTGTTTCTGCGTCGCGTATCTCGCCGATTAATAACACGTCGGGCATTTCTCGCATTGCCGTCCGAACTGCCGCCGCGAAGTTCAAAAAATCTTGTCTGAGTTCGCGCTGACTGATAAAAGATTTTTCAGCCGAGTATTCAAATTCTATCGGGTCTTCCAACGTCAACAGGTGGCACGGACGGATTTTCATCAATTCATTTAGGAAGGCGGCGAGCGTCGTTGACTTGCCCGAACCCGTCCGCCCCGTCACGAGGATTAAACCCTGCGCGGCTGTGAAAAATTTTTTCAACGCGGGCGGAGCTCCCAACTTATTAAGCGTCGGAATTTCTTTGGCTATTAATCGGAGGGCGAGCGCGGGGAATTTTCTTTGGTAATAAACGTTGACGCGGAAGCGGCGCGAAAATTTTTCTTCGACGTAAGAGAAATCGACGGCTAAATTTTTTTCAAGTTCCTCTTTGAAGCGCGGCGTTAATAATTTTGCCAAGAAACTTTCGACAGCCCGCGCAGATAAAATTGCTCCCGACTGAAAAATTTCTCCGCTTACACGAAAAAAAGGCGGCTGCCCCACCGTCAAATGAACATCTGAGGCATCGAGGCGCACCGCTTCTTCCAAAATTTTTTCCAAGATTAATTCCTGCCTTTAGAAAGTTCGTCGTCAAACGAAGGCGCATTGTCAACGGTCGGCTCCGGCTCGTGATAAACAGGTTCAGGCTCCGGCTCGCGAACAGGTTCCGGTTCAGAATAAACGGGTTCGGGCTCGTGGTAAACGGGCTCCGGTTCATGATAAACAGGTTCCGGTTCGCGGATAGGTTCAGGCTGATAATCCGGCACACCTTCAGGCTTGCGAGTATAATCGGGTTCGGGTTCGCGAACAGGCTCCGGCTCCGAATAACGATAAGTAGTATCCGGTTCAGGCTCGTAATAAGTTTCTCTGCGCGGCGGCGGAGATTCTTCTTCCTCGTAATAATCGCGGCGCGAACGGCTGTTATCGCGAACTTCGGTAACGACATTTTTACTTGAACGCCTGTCGACAACTAACTCATCAAAATCATGCGCGGGAACGTTCAGCAAAGCATTCTGCATAAAATGGCTCCAAATCGTCGCGGGAAGTCCGCCGCCCATTACCCCGTAGAGGCTAGTGTTATCGTCATTACCAATCCACACGGAAGCAACAAGGTCGGGCGTATAACCGACAAACCACGCGTCCTTATAATCGCTGGTCGTGCCGGTCTTGCCCGCCGCAGGTCGTCCGATTGCCGCGCCTTTGCCCGTGCCTCTAAATATTACGTCTTCAAGCATACTGGTTAAATCGGCGGCACTTTCGGGGCTTATAACTTGCCGCCCTTCGGGAGTTACTTCATAAATGACATTTCCGTTGCGGTCGAGGACTTTTGTTATGGCTGTATGGGGAATGTGAATGCCGCTGTTGGCAAAAGTTCCGTAAGCAGAAGCAATTTCAAGCGGAGTAACGCCACGCGTCAAACCGCCGAGAGCCGCCGCAAGATTTGTATCGCTTGGGTCGCCCTCAAGTACAAAAGTTGAAATGCCCATTTCCTGCGCGTAATAAATCGCCTTGTCAATGCCGAGTGCTTGCGCGATTTTAACTGTCGGGACGTTCATAGAAAAAGTTGCGACGGTTCGTAAAGTTACATTGCCGCTGAAACGTCGGCTGTCATTTTGGGGTTGCCAACCGTTAATGTTAATCGGGCTGTCTTCGATGACGGTGTCGGGCGTGTAACCGCTTTCAAGTCCCGCGACAAATACAAACGGTTTAAACGCGGAGCCGGGCTGACGTTCCGCCATAGTTGCGCGATTAAATTGGTCAGTGCCGCGCCCGCCGACCATTGCACGAATATAACCGGTCTTAGGTTCGACGGCGACGATTGCTCCTTGCGGCTGAACAATACCGTTAGCGTCGGTGTAGTCTTCGGGCAAATACATCAGCAAAGCCTCTTCCGCCATCTTCTGCACATCTAAATCAATCGTCGTGTAAACTTTCAAGCCTTCCTTATAAACCGCATCCGCACCGTATCTGTCAACTAAAAGTTGCGTGACGTACTCGATAAAATACATTGCGTCTTTATGTTTTTCGGGGACGTTGGGCGGCGCGAGGACAATCTCAGCTTGACGGGCGGCAGACGCTTCGTTGTAGCTGATGTAGCCGTAAGTAACCATTTGGTCGAGAACTGTATTGCGACGTTCAAGCGCGGCGTTGATGTTATTGAACGGAGAATAATAGTTTGGACTTTTTGGAATGCCCGCGAGCATCGCGCATTCGCCGAGCGTTAAATCCTCAACGTTCTTGCCGAAATAAGTTTTGGACGCCGCCTGCACACCGTAAGCACCTTGTCCGAAATAAATTTGATTCAGATAGAGCTCCAGAATTTCTTGCTTAGTGTATTGCTTTTCGAGTTGGAGCGCGAGGAAAATCTCTTGAATCTTGCGCTTATAAGTTCTGTCCTGCGTGAGGTAAGCATTTTTAGCGAGCTGTTGAGTTATCGTCGAGCCGCCTTCCGCGATTTCTTGGCGGACAATATTTGTGTAAGCGGCGCGAACAAGTCCACGCGGGTCAACGCCCTTGTGCTCATAAAAACGATTGTCTTCAATCGCAACAAAAGCATTCTGTAAATTCATCGGGATTTGTTCAATCTTGACGGGCACGCGATTTTCCGTAGCGTGAATGATTGCGATTTCATTGCCCGCCGAATCGTAAATGTGACTCGACGCGGGCGGCAGAATATCTTTTGACAAGTCCGCCTTAACGTTCATATTCGCAGTCACGAAGCCGATACCTACGCCGACCGCCATGACGATTATAAAAATGATAAGTCCGAAAAAAATTTTAAGGAACGTCGAAGTTTTTTTCCTCGTCGCGGAAGGTTGAGGATTATCGTCGCGTCCCAAATCTGTCCTACCCATACAATCCCTCCTAAACGCCGCTTATCTTATCACAAATTGATTCGCTGCGTCTACAAAGCTTTGATTAAATTTGCCGCCCGTGATAATATGTCAAAAATTTTAATTGGAGGCTGAACGATTGAAGAAAAATTTATTCGGATTGACGCTCGCGGAATTGGAGGCGGAACTCGCGCCGCTCCCGAAGTTCAGAGCAAAACAAATCGCCGCGCAGATTTACAAACACGGCGTAAAAAATTTTAGCGATATGAATGATTTGCCTAAGAGCCTGCGCGGAGAATTGGCGGAACGTTACGAGATTAAAATCGCTGACGTTTTAAATCGATTGGATTCTGCTGACGGCTTGACGACAAAATTTTTATTGGGCTTATCGGATGGCGCGGCTGTCGAAGTCGTCCTCATGCGTCACGATTACGGAAACAGCGTTTGCATTTCCAGCCAAGTCGGTTGCCAAATGGGTTGCAAGTTCTGCGCGTCGACGCTTAAAGGTTTGGAACGTAACTTGACGGCGGCGGAGATGTTAAGCGAAATTTTTTTTGTCAATGAATTTCTCGGCAAGGTCGTTGATTCAGTTGTCATTATGGGCACGGGCGAACCGCTTATGAATTACGACGCGCTGATTAAAATGCTCCGCATCCTGCACGAAGATTATTGTTGCGGCATGAGCTACCGAAAAATTACAATCTCGACTTGCGGCATCGTCCCCGCGATAAAAAAATTACGCGACGAAAAAATTCCCGTCACGCTATCAATTTCTCTGCACGCCCCCGATGATAATCTCCGTTCCGCGCTTATGCCGATTAATTCTGCTTTCAATTTGAAAAGTCTTTTGACTGCCGGCGACGATTATGCTCAATCGACGGGGCGGCGTGTCACTTACGAATATATTTTGCTTGGCGGCGTCAATGATACTGAAGAACACGCCCGACGCCTCGCCAAAATTTTAAGCGGGCAACTCGCTAATGTTAATCTGATTCCGTTTAATCCTGTTGTCGAAAGAAGTTTCAGCCCTCCGACCAATGCCGCCGTCAAAAAATTTTTCCATTATCTGAACACGCACGGTATTGGCGCGACAATTCGTAAAGAAATGGGCGCGGATGTCAATGCGGCTTGTGGACAACTTAGGGCGCGGAGTTAGTCCAAAAATTATCGTCGAACAAAATTTTTCCCGCGTCAACTTGATGAGTCAGAAGCTCTTCCGCTTTGGCAAGTTGCGGGTCATCTTCTGCGTCGAGATTTAAATCGTACATCGGGTGCGACGACACGGGCGATTTTATTTCAACGTCCGGAGTTATTCCGACGCCGTCAATACATTTGCCGCTCGGCGTGTAATATTTAGCGATTGTGAGTTTCAAACCGTCTTCGTGCGCCATCGGAATTAACGTTTGAACGGAGCCTTTGCCGTAAGAAGTTTCACCGACAACTAAAGCCGCCTTTGTATCCTGCAATGCGCCGCTTAAAAGTTCGGCGGCACTCGCGCTGTTCCTATCGATAAGGATGACAATCGGGAACTTCGCCGCCGGTAATTCTGATTCGTAAACTTCCTTATCGCCGTCGCGCTTAATCACGGAGGCAATCGTTCCGGCGGGCACGAGTTCCTTAGCAATTTCAATGCAACTGGTTATGACGCCGCCGGGATTTTGTCGCATGTCGAGGATAAAACCTTTCATGCCCGCGCTTTGCAATTCCTCAAGCGTCGATTTGAATTCGTCGCCGGTGTTCTCGCTGAAGTTGGAAATTTTTATGTAGCCGAGTCGGTCGTCAATCATCTTGCCCGCGACGGTTTTGACGTGAATATTTTCTCGCGTCAAGTTGTAAGTCATGTCTTCCGCGCCCTCGCGATGGATTAAAAGTTCAACGGGCGTTCCAATTTCTCCGCGAATTTTAAGCGCGACTTCGGCGGGAGAAATTTCCTCGACAGGTTGCCCGTCAACGGCTAAAATTTCGTCGCCCGCCATAAGCCCCGCCTTTTGTCCCGGACTATCGGGGATGACGCTCATAACTTGCACGCCGCCATTTTTGAAGCCCATATAAACTCCAATCCCGCCGAACGCTCCGCTGGTTTCTGCGCGGAGTTGGCTGTAGAGTTGGGGCGCGAGATAAATTGAATGCGGGTCGCCGAGCGAATTAACCATGCCGCTTATCGCACCGTCGATTAATTGTCGCCGCTCCACTTCTTGAACGTAATTTCCTTCGATAAACCTCAGCGCAACAAAAAATCTTCCGAGATCTAACGCATTACTTGAATTCAATCCCAATAATAAACAGACCAGCCCCAAAGTCAGAGCCGCGCTTATAAGTGCTACGAAAATTATTCCGCCGAAAATTTTTTTCTTCAAAGGCGTGACCTCCTCCCGCCAAATTTCCGCTACTATACCAACTTTATCTGAAAAACTTATTAAAAGTTGTTTGCCGCTCCCCGCCGATTGTGCTAAGATAATAATTAGTGGTTAGGGGACAGGAGTCAGAGGTCAGTACTGAAATCTAATCCCTGTTCTCTGAAACCTGAACCCTAGTTGGAGGTTTTGTAATGAAATCAATTTGCGTGATACCTGCGCGGTATTCGTCGACGCGCCTGCCCAGTAAGCCGCTCAAAGATATTTGCGGTAAGCCGATGATTTGTCGGGTATGGGAGCGGGCGAGCCGTGCGAAATCTGTTGCTGAAGTTATCGTAGCGACAGATGACGAGAGAATTTTACAAGCCGTCGAGAAAAATTTTGGAAGGGCAATTATGACACGCGCCGACCATAAGACGGGAACTGACCGCCTCGCTGAAGTCGCCGAGAAATTTCCCGACGCTGATGTTGTTGTCAATGTTCAAGGCGACGAGCCGCTTATCGAGCCGAGTTTGATCGATGAACTTGTCGCGGAGTTTATTAGCGATAAAAATTTACAAATGGCGACTGTCGCGACGGAACTCACCAACGTGGACGAAATGAATAATCCTAACGATGTCAAAGTCGTTATGGATAAAAATTGTGACGCACTTTATTTTTCACGCTCGCTGATTCCATATCCTCGCAATGCGGGCAAGGCGCAAGTTTTCAAGCACATTGGCATTTACGCTTATCGGAGAAATTTTTTATTGGCTTACGCAAAGATGGAGCCGACGCCGCTTGAACAATCCGAATCACTCGAACAACTCCGCGCCTTAGAGAACGGCTTCAAAATCCGCGTGATAAAAAGTGCTTGCCGATTCGTGGGCGTCGACACGGAGGAAGATTTAAAACTCGTCAACGAAATTTATCAACGGGAGGAATTTTAATGCTTGAAAAATTTTACATCACTTGTAACAGCGAGAATCATTGGACACTGACCGACGCGGCGAGAGCTGGCGACAAAGTTATCACTCTCAAGGACGAATACGAAAAATTTTGGAATAAAATCCTGCGCGGCGAAAATTTTGCGCTTCCTCGATACGGCGACGGCGAACGGGCTTTGATGATGGGACGCGCTGTTAAGGCTATAGAAGGTTGGAATACTACGGGGGGGGGTATTAATAAGCTAGGTAATGCTCTCAACGAGTCACTGAACATTGACGCGCCAAATTTTTACTATGGTATTTCTTGTCCGTGTTGCGATTCGGCGGCTTATTATTGGTACCTGCGCCACATTAAAAGTTCCATTTTCTATGGACTCTCCTTGCCGAATGTTGATTCGGAAGCTTACTATTGGTACTTGAACAATCTGAAAAATCCAACCGTAACTTTTGCGAACATCTGGGTAAACGCGAACTTCAAATCATTCCAGAAAGATTTTCCGACTTTGGAGCGCGACGCTGTCTTAATCACAAATTGGCGTGGCAAGGGTAAAAAATATGGCAAGCTCAATGTCAAGAAGCATTATTTTGTTAGCGATGATTGCATAAAGTTTTGGGAAGAAGATGGCGAAAATTTAATCCGTCAGATAATCGAGGAGACTGGTCATGAAAAAAATTTGCTTTACGCTGTTTCTGCAGGTCCGTTGTCTTGCGTGATTATCGCCGCGCTCTTTAAGAACAATCCCGACAACTGTTATATCGATTTTGGCTCGGCACTCGACCTCATGACGCACGAGAAAGTTACAAGAGGTTACATGACGGAGGGCACTCATTACGCGAACTTAAACTGTTGGATGTTCGACAGGAAGAGGATTAGTATCGATGTCGACGTTGTTTTGACGTGCTATAAACGCCCGCAAGTTTTACGCCAACAACTTGACGCAATTAAGAATCAGACACTCGCGCCGCGCAGAATTTTCCTCTACCAAGACGGCATTGACGGCTACTATAAAATCGAGTTGAACGATAAGATTCTCGGTGAGTTCGACGCCTGCAGAATTTCCGCGACTAACGGCGGTGTTTGGAAAAGGTTCGAGTTCGCCAAAGAAATTGCTAAGTCGCCTTATGTCTGTATCTTCGACGACGATACAGTACCCGGCGCACGTTGGTTTGAAAATTGCCATATGAACATGATGCAACATCGCGGCGTTTATGTGACAAACGGCGTTCTGCTTACGAAAATCGAAGAATACGCAAGAAAAACTATTACTGCAGGTTGGCATACGGGCAATAGCAAAACTCTTGCGGTAGATTTCGGTGGACATTCATGGTTCTTAGAGCGGGATTATTTGGAATGGATGCTCGCCAAACCTCAGAGAAAAAAGTATAAATTCTTAAGTGAGGATATGACTGTCTCGTTTGCGGCTTGGGAGCACGGCTTTGGGTCTTATGTTCCTCAACATCCGCAAAAAATTTTATCTCTATGGGGTTCCATTCCTAGTTACGGTTGGAAATACGGCACAGACGCGGTAGCTACAAGCCCAAATAACGTAAAGTTTATGCACGACGCATTATCTGAACTGAAAGCAGCAGGATGGAAATGGTTACTAGAAGAGAATCCCGCTTATCTAGAGGAGTTTAATAGTGCATTGGAAAAGAAATAAAGTACAATTTTGTTCAGGGGAGTATTCTAATGAACGTTGTTAAAGTTGGAGACATTGAAATTGGCGGCGGCAAATTAGTTTTGCTTGCGGGTCCTTGCGTGCTTGAAGGTTTCGAGCGCAGCTTAAAAATCGGGCGTCGCGCTAAAGAAATTGCCGACAAGCTGGGTATGCCATACGTTTTTAAAGCGTCGTTTGACAAAGCTAATCGTTCGTCGATAAAAAATTACAGAGGTCCGGGTCTTGACGAAGGCTTAAAAATTTTGGCGGCGATTAAACGCGAGCTCAACGTCCCGATAGTCACGGACATTCACGAAACTTATCAAGCCGCGCAGGTCGCTGAAGTCGCTGACATTTTACAAATCCCCGCGTTCCTCTGCAGACAAACAGATTTACTTGTTGCCGCCGCCAAAACCGGTAAAGTTGTCAACGTAAAGAAGGCGCAATTTTTATCTGCGCGGGATATGATTAACGTTGTGGAAAAACTTCGCAGTGAAACGGAAAAAATTTTGCTGACGGAGCGCGGAACTTCATTTGGTTATAATAATCTTGTCGTCGATATGCGCGGCTTGCCGATTATGCGCGGCTTTAATTGTCCCGTAATTTTTGACGGTGCCGGGCGGTGCGGGAAGTTCATCGGGCGGGCAACGCGAATTTGTTGAGTATTTGGTTAGGGCGGCTTGCGCGGTCGGTGTCGACGGTTTATTTTTGGAAGTTCATGACAATCCGGCGGAAGGTCTTTCGGACGGCGCGAATATGATTGCCCTTGACAACTTAGAAAAAATTTTAGCAGACGCATTAAAAATTCACGAGGCGTTAAAATGATAAGAGATAAAGCGATTGAAACTTTAAAGATTGAGGCGGCGGCGGTAGAAAATTTAATCCCGCGCATTGACGAGGAATTTATCGCGGCTGTCGAAAAAATTATGAGCTGTAGCGGGCGCGTTGTCGTGACCGGCATGGGAAAATCCGGACACATCGGCAGGAAAATCGCGGCGACTCTTGCCTCGACCGGTACGCCGTCATTTTTCATGCATCCCGCCGAAGCTTATCACGGCGATTTGGGAATGCTTACTGAACGCGACATTTTGATTGCGATTTCAAACAGCGGCGAGTCGTCGGAGATTGTGAATATCTTGCCCGTCGTGCGGAGAATCGGCGCGGAGATTATTGCAATGAGCGGCAAACGAACTTCGACGCTCGGCAAGAACTGCGATTACTTTATTGACATCGGCGTTGAACGCGAGGCTTGTCCTTTAGGATTAGCTCCGACTGCTTCGACGACTGCGACCTTAGCGATGGGCGACGCGTTGGCAATGGCTTTAATGGACGAGAAAAAATTTACTTCCAACGACTTCGCGCTGTTTCATCCGGGCGGCGCATTAGGCAGGAAACTTTTGCTGACTGTCGGCGACGTTATGCACAGCGGCAACGATAATCCGATTGTCAAAGTCGGAGCTACAGCTAAAGACGCGCTCTTTGAAATGACGGCTAAAGGTTTGGGCGCGGTGTCGGTTATAGACGATAAAAATAAATTTGTCGGCTTGGTTACAGACGGAATTATTCGTCGCGCGTTGGAAAAAAATCGTTCCTTTATTGACGAGCCGGTCGAACACATAATGTTTAAGGAGCCGTTGATAATCAGCGCGGACAAATTGGCGGCGGCGGCGTTGTCGGTTATGGAGAAGCATAAGCCGCGCCCGGTTACAGTTTTGCCCGTCATTGACGATAAAAATTTTCCCGTCGGCATGGTTCATCTAACGGATTTACTCAGGCAGGGTGTTGTATGATGAAAATTTCGGGCGACGCTCTCGATAGGGCTAAGAAAGTTAAGCTGATAATTTTCGACGTGGACGGCGTGTTGACTGACGGCGGGATTTATCACGGGGCGAACGGCGAACTTTTCAAAAGTTTTCATTGCCGCGACGGTTTCGGGATAACGCTTGCGCATTCCTGCGGAATTAAGACGGCAATAATCACGGGGCGTAAATCGCAGATGACGGCTTACCGCGCAGATGAACTTAAAATTTCTGCCGTCCTGCAAGGGCAAATGAATAAACGCGCCGCTTACAAAAAATTAAAGGAACAATTCGGCTTGAGCGACGAGGAAATTTGTTACGTTGCCGATGATGTTGTTGACTTGCCCGTCTTTGTTCAAGTTGGATTCAGAGCGGCGGTCGGTGATGCGTCGGAAGATGTCAAGGAACGCGCCCATTTTGTAGCAAACGATTTCGGCGGACGCGGCGCGGTTCGTGAGATTATAGAATTTATTTTGAAGGCAAAAGGATTTTGGCAGGGGATTATCGAACGCTACAGCGCGCCCGAATTTGACGATAAAGAATTAACCGCGCTTAACCAATAAAATTTTGGAGGAAAAAATGCTTTACAAAACGCTGATGATGTTGAGCAGAATAATACGGCTCTTGCCCTACGACGTGCTGTTGTTCTTAGGGTGGATATTTGGGCATTTGTATTATCTGCTTATCAAAAAACAGCGGGAGCGGGCGGTTGCGCAGATGATGCCCGCGTTGAATATTTCAGAGTCTGAAGCGCGTAAACTCGTTAAGAAATCGTTCATAAACTTGGCGCGAAATGTTTTCGACATTTTATACATGCCCAACCTCAACGAAAAAAATTTATCGGAGTACATAGAAATTGAACACCTGGAACGAATGCGGGCGGCGTTACTCGAAGGGCACGGGGTAGTTGTATTGACGGGGCACGTCGGAACGTGGGAATGGTTAAGCGCGGCGTTTTCGCTGAACGGAATGCCCGTAACGGCAATAGCCAAACTTCAGCCCAACGCGCAATATTCGCGGGTGCTTGACGATTTACGGGCGACGATTCACGTTGAGATATTCAATCGCGGGACAAACGAACTTCGAGCGGCAGGACGGGCTTTAAAGGACGGGAAAATTTTAGGATTCCTCGCCGACCAAGACGCCGGACCGAGTGGAGCCTTCATAAAATTTTTGGGCAAGACAGCCTCGACGCCGATGGGACCGGCAGTTTTCTCACGGAGATTCAACGCGCCAGTTCTTCCCGCGTTCATTCTTCGCAAAGAAGACGGGCGACATCTTGTTAAAATCGGCGAGGCAATGCATTTCGAGGACACGGGCGACACCGACGCGGATCTTTTACGGTTCACGGAGAAAATGACAAAAATTTTAGAGGAAGTTATCCGCGAGAATCCGACGCAATGGCTGTGGTTTCAAAAGCGTTGGAATACGCCGCCCGAAATGCAGAAGACAAATAAACATCACACGGTTAAAGCGCGGCATAAAATTAAAGAGGAGACGACATGAGCACGCAAGGAAAAATTTTGGCAGGGGTAGTTGTAATTTTTTTTGTGTGCTTAGTGGCGTGGGTAGTTTTGACGACGCCACCGACTCCGCCGCCGATAGAAAAAGTTGCACCGCCGACCGTCATGGAATACGAGGGCAATACCATAACCGAAGAAAAAGACGGGCAAATAATTTGGGAGCTGAGTTGCGATAAGTTGCGCGTCGATACGCTGACGCAGAACATGGAGCTTGACAACGTCAGAGGGAAATTTTATCAGCACGATAAGGAAAAAATTTGGGAATTGACAGCGTCGCGAGGTGTTTATTATCAATCGGAGAAAATTGTTCGCGTCGAAGATGAAGTTATCGTAACCAACAGCGACGGCGCGAAACTTTTATGCGACGAACTCGAATGGCACTCTGAACAGGAATTGCTTACGGCGATTGATAATGTCAGCGTCACGACTAATGACGGCAAGGAACTTTTATGCAGTAAGCTGATGTGGAATTTCAAAGATGAATTACTTACGGCGACGGACAACGTTAAAATCACCAACAGCGACGGCGCAAAACTTTGGAGTGATAAAATCGATTGGTTCACGGCGGAGGAGAAAGTTATCGCGACGGGCAACGTCAGAATTTCTAAGGACGATATGCGCGGCTTCGGCGACCTCGCTTATTCGGAAAATAATTTCAAGAAGTTTGGGCTGTTGGGCAATGCCAGAGTTTTGAAGGGCGTTAAAGATACTGAGGAGGGTTTTTGATATGGTAAAAAAAATCTGCGCGGCAGTCGCGACGGCAATGCTGATAAGTTCGGCGGCAATCGCGGCTGAAGATTTGCCCTCTGAGGTGAACGCCGACGCAATCGAATACGACATGAACACGGGCGTCGTTGCGGCGGAGGGCAACGTCCTTTTAAAGCACGGCACAACCAAAGCGACGGGACTTCACGCGCTTTTCAACGTGAACACCAAAGAGGCGCACCTTATCGGCAATGTGATTGTTGTTCGTGATAACATGCGCATAACTTGCAACGCGTTGATGAGTAACGGGCAAGGGCATATGCTCGCGGACGGAAATGTTATCGCCACTCAAAACCTCGCGCCTAACGAGAAATATCCTGACGGCGACACGCGCACATTCACGGGCGAGCGCATTGATTATTTCCCTGACGACAGGAAGCACGTTATCATACCGACGGGCGGCGTTGTAAGCAGTGCGGTTGAAGGGACTTTCACTGCGGACAGTATGGAAGGCTGGATTGACGACGAACGTTATATCGGCACGGGTAATGCACATTTGGTCAGCACGACGCGGAATCTGGAGGCGGGCGGCGATAATGTCGACTACGACGGCAAGGACGCGGGCAAAGCTGTTTTGAGCGGCAACGCTTGGGCTTTTCAAAACAACAACACGATTCGCGGCAATCGCTTGACGGTTTATCTCGCTGACGACGGCAATTTAAAAGCCTCCGCCGCGCCGAATCTTCAAATGCCCGAAGAGTTTGGTAAAGCTTTCGAGGAAACTTCCAAGCCCGCGCAGGTTGATAAAAAATCTGAGACTGTTGGAATTAATCCCGATGAGGCGACGAGTAATGAATCTTGAGGCGCGTGATTTAGTTAAGTCGTTCAAAGGGCGCACAGTTGTTAATAAAGTTTCGCTTAAGGTTGAGACGGGCGAGATTGTCGGCTTACTCGGACCGAACGGCGCGGGCAAAACTACTTCTTTTTACATGATGGTTGGATTGGAACGACCGGATTCGGGCAAAGTTTTTATCTCCGACTTAAACATTTCCAAGTTGCCGATGTACAAACGCGCCGAGTTAGGTATAAGCTATTTAACTCAAGAGGCGTCGATATTTCGCAAGCTGACCGTCACAGAAAATATTATGGCGATATTGGAGACGCTGAACTTAACAAGCAACGAACGTAAAAAACGCCTCAATGAACTTTTACGGGAATTTAACATTCGGCACGTTGAAAAACGCAAGGGCACGGAACTTTCCGGCGGTGAGCGGCGTCGTGTGGAAATTGCGCGTTGTCTTGCGTTGGAGCCGAAATTTATTTTGCTTGACGAACCATTCGCAGGCGTCGACCCTTTGGCGGTTGCCGACATTCAAGAAATCATAACCTACTTAAAAAAGCGCGGCATGGGGATTTTAATCACCGACCATAACGTCCGCGAAACTCTGCACATTGTCGACCGCGCCTATATTCTTAACGAGGGCAAAATTTTATTGGAAGGCAGTGCCGATGAAATTGCTACCAGCGACATTGCCAAGAAATTTTATCTCGGAAGCAATTTTACGCTTTAAATCGGAGGTCATTGAATGCCCTTTAGGATACTTGACAGATATATTTTTCAAGAAGTTGTTCTCGCGTTTCTGTTTGCGATTTGCGCGTTCACGGCGGTATTTATCGGCTCCGGTACGCTGTTCAAAATCGCGAGGTACATAACCGATTACGGCGCGAGCCTTTCCTCCGTCGTGAAAATTTTTGTCTACGGCTTGCCGAGCATAATCATGTGGACGTTCCCGATGTCGATGCTTTTGGCGACGCTGTTGACTTTCGGGCGGTTATCGAGTTCGAGCGAAATTACTGCCATGAAATCTTGCGGGATAAGTTTCAGCAGAATTGCAATGCCCGCGATTTTTTTAGGCGTTATCGTCACGATTTGCGCGATTATTTTTAATGAGCACGTTGTCCCTTGGGCGAACACCGCTTACAACAACGTCGTTTACTACGAAATTCAAGGCAACACCGAATTAAAATCCCAAGACCATATAATCGTTAAAGAGATGACGGGCGGGCGTCTGGAACGTCTGATTTACGCTCGCCAATACAAGGCGCAAGATGAAATTTTGGAAGGCGTAACGATGCAAGTTTTTGATGAGAATGATAAAGTTACGCACGTCGAGAATGCGACTTATGCCGAGTGGCGCGACGAGAAATGGATTATGCACGACGGAATGATTTACGACCTCGCCGACGAACACCGCACACATACGATGAAGTTTGACCAACAAATTTTGCCCGTCAAAGCGAGTCCGCGCCAAATCGTCCGCGAACAAAAAAAGCCCGAAGAACTCACGATGGACGAGCTTAAGGCGCAGATTGAAATTATGAAGTCGCAATACGCCAACACGAGCAAACTTGAAACTGAACTTTATCAGCGGCTCACGGTGCCAATGGCGAGTTTAATCTTCGCGCTAATCGGAGTACCGCTTGGACTTCAGCCGACGCGTACGCCGTCATCAGTAGGTTTTGCGTTGAGCGTCGTGATAATTTTTTTGTATTACGCGGTGATGACGTTGGCAAATGCAATCGCACGCAGCGGAGCAATCCCGCCGATGTATGCGGTTTGGATACCGAACGTCATAGGTTTAGTGGCAGGGTTTGTTTTAATTTATCGGGCGTCGAAGTGAGGCATGTCATGAAAAAATTTTCTGTCGAGGCGGATAAGGAACGCGTTCAAAATCTTTACAAGTTTGAATCGAAAGTCCGCGCAGATGGTTTTAAATTAATTGCGGGCGTCGATGAGGCGGGGCGTGGTTCGTTAGTCGGAGCGGTCGTCGTGGCGGCTGTTATCTTGCCCGAAAATTTATATCTTGAACGCCTTGATGATTCTAAAAAACTTTCAGCCAACGTCCGCGAGGCTCTTTACGATAAAATTATTTCGGCGGCGATAAGTTATAAGGCTGTTCGCGTCGAGATTGAAGAGATTGACGAGTTAAACATTTATCAAGCGACGTTGGAAGGAATGAAACGCGCAGTTGCCGGCTTGGACGTTCAACCGGATTTTGTTTTGACTGACGCAATGAAAGTTGACTTCGGCGAAAAAATTCAATCGCAATCGATTATTCACGGCGACGCGTTGAGTGCCTCGATAGCCGCCGCGTCGATTATCGCCAAAGTTACTCGCGACCGCCTCGCTGACGATTGGGCTTTAACTTATCCGCAGTATGGCTTTGAACGTAATCGCGGCTACGGAACCAAAGAACATCTTGACGCGATAAAAAAATTTGGGCATTGTCCGTTGCACAGAAAAACTTTTAATCCTGTGAAAAGCATGCTCAAGTAAACGTTCAATCTTTTAACCGATAAAGCTTCATCACTTGCGGGAAGATATAAACTTCCCCACGCAATGAATATTTCTCTTCAAGTAACTGTTCAAGCTCGGTGTCTTCCATGTTAGTTTTCGGAGGCTCGCCGGGTTTTCTATTTGGAGCGGTGCCGTAAAGAATCCACAGCGGATAATTTTTTTTGACGTTGCCAAACCATTCTCTCCGCCGTGCAGGGTCAACTTTCATCTGGTGGCTGTTGTGCGTAAAAACTCGTTCACGCGATTTTAGATTCGTGCGGAGTATCCAATGCGGCGCGGTACAATAATAGCCCCAAGTAACAAAAGATTTTTCCTCATTTTTGGGGATCATTTTTCGTAATGTAGAAATATTTTCTTGCTCATCGGGATTATTTATTTCGTATCTTTTTTCACCGAAATAATATTCCTTTGCATGGAGGGCAAGTATAAATGTATCGAGTGCCACAAAGATGATTAAAAATTTTACGAGAATCCTCTTGAAGGATAAGCGCGGCGTTCGCCAAATTTTCCGGAATTCGTTAATTGCCCCATGAATAACGGCAAAAAGAATCGGCGTCATCGGGAAAATAATTATCGCGTAATGTCCGTAAGGGCGCAAACTCATAAGCATGAATGTTATCGTTGTTCCGATGAAAAGCGCACTCTGTGGCAGGCGGCTCGTTGGATTTTGTTTCAGCGCGAGGGCAGCAAGGATTATAATTGCGTAAAGCGGCAAGAAATGAAAAACATCGTAAGCCACTTGGAATTCAAATGGCAGATGATAATTTAAGCTGGTGTATTTTAGATTGAACAGAATCGTGCCGTAAATCATGTCGTAAAGTGCTCCGTGCGCCGCGAAGTAAATCACGAACGGCAAAACGATTGTCGCGAAGCCCGCGCAGAAGCTCAAAAAATTTTGCCGGAGATTTTTAAAGTCTTTTGCTTGCAGTAGAAATATCGCGACTAAAAAAGTTTGGCAACAAATCTGCGCGGCGTCCGAAACTCTAATCAAAAAGCACGCTCCGAAGCAAATGCCGTAAATAAATCCGTAAAGCGGCAGAAAATTATTTTCCTTTAGACTTCGCAGGAAAAAATACATCGATACTGATAAAAATAATACGCTGTATTCTTCGACGTGGTTACCTTCCTCGTAATGCGCCGCGTAAAAAATCAGTGCGACAGTCAAGAAAAAAATTTTCCGGCGCGATGAATAAAGCTCCATTGCCCGCCAAATAAACAAGCATGACAGGTACAGAAAAATTATCTGCGGCACCATGATCCCTGCACGAGGATAAATCGCGTAACCGATTGCGTTGATTAAAAACAGCAATGGACCTTTGTGATCAAACAAATCCACATAAGGCAGATAACCTTGCGCCCAATATTTCCCGATGACTTGGAATATAGAGGAATCGCCACCGAGCATATCATAAAGAGGACTCGTCGAATAGGAAAACATGTATACAAAGGCGAAGCTCAGCGCAATCAACGCCGCATGAAGGATAATCGCTTTTGATTTGCTTTCGCCGATAAAAATTTCCTTTAACAATGTCGAACAACCTCCGAGTTAAATTCTAACGTCTGATTAAAATGCTTGCGCGTAGCTTTCGGCTTGACAGAAAAATTTCCCTGCTTTAGACTTCAAGAAAATAATTTTGGAGGAATTTCTGATGAGTAATTTGGAAGTTGGTATCGTCGGTTTGCCGAACGTCGGTAAGTCGACGCTTTTTAATGCGATAACTAAGGCGGGCGCGGAGGCGGCGAATTATCCTTTCTGCACGATTGAGCCGAATGTTGGCGTGGTAGCCGTGCCGGATAATCGCCTCGAAGTCCTTACCAAACTTTACAGCTCCAAAAAAACTACTCCGGCTAGTGTTCGTTTCGTCGACATTGCGGGGCTTGTTAAGGGTGCGTCGAAGGGCGAGGGGCTCGGCAATAAATTTCTTGAACATATCCGCCACGTCGATGCGATTGCTCACGTCGTGCGCTGTTTTGAGGACGAAAATATTACGCACGTCGCCGACACGATTGACCCGCTCCGAGATATTGATACGATTCAAACGGAGCTTTGCCTTGCTGATTTGGACGTTGTAGATAAGCGGCTCGCGAAAGTCGCCAAACTTTTGAAGTCGGGGAGCAAAGAAGCTAAGGCAGAGGCAGAAATTTTGGAGCGTGTAAAAAATTCTTTGGACGAGGCAAAACCTGCGCGGAGTTTAAATTTGACGGAGGAGGAGCTTTTAACAATTCGCGACGCAAATTTATTGACGTTGAAGCCGACGCTGTACATAGCAAACGTTGCGGAGGAAGATTTATCGGCGGAAAATAATTACGTCAAGAAAGTTCGGGAACTCGCCGCGCAGGAGGGGGCGCAAGTCGTCGTCATCTGCGCGAAGGTTGAATCAGAAATTGCGGAACTCGACGCTGACGAGGCTAAGGAATTTTTATCGGACTTGGGATTGGAAAGTTCGGGGTTGGACAGATTAATTCATGCAGCGTTCGATTTGTTAGGGTTGATGACTTTTTTGACGGCGGGCGCGGATGAATGTCGTGCTTGGACGATTGTTAAAGGGACTCCTGCGGTCAAGGCGGCGGGCAAAATTCACAGCGACATTGAACGCGGCTTTATTCGCGCCGAGATTGTCAACTACGACGATTTGATTAAGCTTGGCTCGGTTAATGCCGCCCGCGATAAAGGGCTCGTTCGTCTGGAAGGCAAGGATTACATCATGCAGGACGGCGACGTTACTTATTTCCGTTTCAACGTGTGATTTACAAATCAAAAAGCGACCTCAGAAATTGAGACCGCTTTTTTTGTTTTAATTTTTACGTCCGGAAAGTTTGCCGTCGCTCGCCGAAATTTTTTTCTTAGCTTCGGTTTTGATTGCGTCGCCGAGTTTTTTAACGCTGCTTTGTGGTTTATCCTCGTTCTTCAATTCGCGAGCCATCTCTTTAAGTTTGCCGGCATTTATTTTTGCCATGCCAATCACCTCGCCGCAAATTTAACAAATTTCCTTGACGCCGTCAATCAGATAAAATAAAATTTCCATAAAAAAATTGGAGGAGTTTATGCACGAACATATTCTTGAAGACGGCACGGTAATTCGTCACAGCCACACGCATACGCAGACAAAGGCGGTATTAAATCGTATGGCGCGGCTTATCGGGCACCTTGAATCGACAAAAAAAATGATTGAGGACGGGCGCGATTGCAGCGAAGTTTTGATTCAACTTTCTGCCGTCGACGCCGCCATTAAAGCCGTCGGGCGAATCATTTTAAAAGACCACATTGAACACTGCATAGTTGACGCGGTTAAGACCGGTGACAGTGCCGAGATTGAACGCCTCAACAAAGCTATCGAGCAATTCATTCGATAAACAGGAAACTTCGTTTCGACAGAGTTCGACGCGAAGTTTTTTTTGATAAGTTTTTCAGATTGAACTGATATATTGGCGCAAAATCTTTTTAAGAAAGGAAGATGTATCAAGATGAGCGCGTTGAAATTTTTTACGGCAATCATTTTTATCCTAAGTTTGCTGGTCGCTCCCGCGCAGGCGGCTCAGAAAAAAATCTTAATCAATTCTGCGAGCCGCCTCATGCTGTTTTACGACGGCGATGTTAAAGTTGCGGTGTATCATCTGGGCTTGGGCAAAGTCAGTACGCCGACGCCGACCGGTTATTTCCAAATCACGGAGAAAGCCGTTAATCCCTCGTGGATAGACCCTTCCGACCCCGAATACGAAATTCCTTCCGGACCGGATAATCCGCTTGGCTATCGTTGGATGCAGATTTGGGGCAATTACGGCATTCACGGCACCAATCGCCCCGAAAGTATCGGAAATTACGTTTCAAACGGTTGCATACGCATGAACGAGCGCGACGTTGAGGAGCTTTTTGACGCCGTCGAAGTCGGGACGCCCGTCGAGATAACTTATAATCGTATCGTCGTTGAAAAAACCCCCGAAGGCGACGTGGTTTATTACATTTACCCCGACGGCTACGGCTGGCAAGAAATTAATATCAGCGACGTTAAGAAATGGATTGAACCGTTCGGCGTGTTGGCATTCGAGAGCGATTACGATATTTCCCAAAAAATCGAGGCGTCCGACGGCGAACCAACTTTTATCGGCAAGCCTTACAACGTCGAGATTAACGGCGAACTCACTCAACCGACCGACGCCAATAACACCAGATTTTTTGCTAAAGCCGTTCTGCGCGAGGGGATAACTTATATGCCCGTCGTGCCCATTGCAAAAATTTTACGGCTCAAACTCGAATGGAATAAGGCGGAGTCGACGCTCAAGAGTAAGTTTGGTAAAGTCATTTGCTACGAACGCAAAGACCAACTTTATTGCAACGCCGATGATGTGCCTATTTTATTCAATATCGAGGGCGGCTTACAGAGTAGTGCAGACGGCGGGAAAATTTTTAGATTCAAATCCTTGCCGGTAATCGATAAGCCGACTAAGCCCGATAAACCCAAACCTGATAAGCCTAAACCTGAAACAACTAAACCTGACGATAAATCTCAGCCCGAAGACACCAAGCCCGATGATAAGCCGCAACCCGAAGAAACTAAGCCCGACGATAAGCCGCAACCCGAAGAAACTAAGCCCGACGATAAGCCGCAACCCGAAGAAATTAAAGACGCTGATAATAAAATTGAATCCGGAGAGGCGGCGAGCGCGTGAAAAAATTTCTAATCATCGACGGGAGCAGTATTTTTTATCGGGCATTTTACGCCATGCCGTCGCTCACTACTCCTAAGGGCGAGCCTACCGGTGCGGTTGTCGGCTTCGCGAATATTATCCTTAGAATCCTGCGCGAACAATCTCCCGACCTCGCGGTGATTGCGCTTGACGTTTCCAAGAAAACTTTCCGCAGTAAAATTTTTCCCGAATACAAAGCCAATCGTCAGACTATGCCCGTCGAACTTCTCGTCCAGCTCCCGTTGCTTAAAGAATTTATCGAAGTTCTCGGCATTACGCCCTGCGCGGTTGAGGGCTTCGAGGCGGATGATATTATCGGGACGTTGGCGACGCAGGCTTGTAAAAATTTTTCTGTGGAGATTTTGACGGGCGACCGCGACGCGCTCCAGCTGATTAACGCGACGACTAAAGTTTTGCTTACGAAATCCTCCAGCGTCGAGGTTTACGATGAAAAAAAATTTGTCGACGAATACGGTTTCGCACCGGCGTTGCTTGTCGATTATAAAGGTTTGCGCGGCGACCAATCCGATAATATCCCCGGCGTCAAAGGTATCGGCGAAAAAATTGCTGCTACGCTCGTTCAAAAGTATGGCACGGTTGAAGGTGTTATTCTCCACCGTGATAAAATTTCATCAAAAAAAATACGCGAGGCTCTGGAAAAATTTGCTAACCAAGCGATTCTCAGTAAGCAACTCGCGCAGATTGTTTGCAAAGTTCCGGGTGTTTCTTTTAAGGAAGAAAAGTTCGCGATTAATCCCGACCTCGTCCGCGTCGATAGATTTTGTCATCGTTACGCCCTGCAGAATGTCCGCAAAAAAATTCATGACTTATTCGACAGGGATAATCTTTTCTACAACGCCACGAAAAAATTTTTATTCACGCCTAAGGCTCAAGCTATTGACTTTGAAAAAATTTACGAGGCTGAAACTTTAACCGTCGCCCGGCATAACTTCGATGAATTTGTGATTAAAATTTTCGACGGCGGAGTTTATACGGCGACCCGCGCAGATTTGCAGAAAGTTTTCGACGAGTTCAAGGGCAAGATTATTTTGAGCGGCTTGAAAAATTATCTGCGCGCTTTCAACGTTGCCGAGCTTGAAAAAATTTTTGATATGGAACTTGCCGCTTACCTGCTTTATCCCGAATGGGCAAATTATTCCTGCGAAAATCTTTTGCCGTTTGAATTTGACGGCTTGCAAATGTCCGATAATTCCATTGAAACGAATGCCGTTGCGCTGGAGAAACTTGCCGACCTCTACGAAAAAAAATTAGCCGACGCCGATTTGACGAGGCTTTATCTGGAAATGGAATTGCCGCTGACTAAAATTTTGGCGCGGATGGAGGAGCGCGGAGTTGCCGTCGATAAGGCGAGCCTCAAAAAGAAATCCGCCGAAATGTCGAAACAAATCAACGCCTTGCGGAATGATATTTACGAAATGGCGGGCGAAACTTTCAATCTCAATTCGTCGCAACAACTCGCCGATGTTCTTTTTGTCAAGCTTAAACTCCCGCCCGTCAAAAAAACTAAAAGCGGCTACTCTACCAACGCCGAAGTTTTGGAGGAACTTAAGTGGCGTCATCCGATTGTTCCGGAGATTTTAAAGTACCGCGCCTTGACGAAATTAAAATCTACGTACCTCGACGGGCTCGGCAAATTAATCGATAAAGATGGGCGCGTGCATACGAATTTTAATCAGACGGTGACGGCGACGGGCAGACTTTCAAGCTCCGACCCGAATCTCCAAAACATTCCAATCCGAACGGAAGAAGGGCGCGAGATTCGAGCGTTTTTCAAGCCCGGCGAAGGTTACGATTGCATTTTGTCCGCTGATTATTCGCAGATTGAGCTGAGGCTTTTGGCGCACATGTCGGGCGATGAAAATTTAATCGACGCTTTCATCAAGGGGCAAGATATTCACGCACGGACGGCGGCTGAAGTTTTCGAGGTGCCGATTGAGGCGGTGACACCCGACTTGCGACATAAGGCTAAGGCGGTTAATTTCGGCATTGTTTACGGCATCAGTGCTTATGGTTTGTCGCGGGATTTGCATATCAGCCGCGAGGAGGCGAGCGAATACATTGCGCTTTACTTCGAGCGTTATCCCAACGTCAAAGATTTTTTGGACGCGACGGTTGCGCAAGCTCATTTGCACGGCTATGTTACGACGATGTTCGGGCGGCGGAGATTTTTGCCCGCGATTAACAGTAACAATTTCAACGAACGGACGGCGGCGCAACGCATGGCAATGAATACGCCGATTCAAGGTTCTGCGGCTGATGTTATTAAGTTGGCGATGATTCAGACGGAAGAAAACCTGCGCGGGTTCGAGAGCAGAATAATTATCCAAGTGCACGACGAACTTGTTTTGGAGGCTAAGAACTCTGAGCTTGCCGACGTTGAAAAAATTCTACGCGAGACGATGGAGAATGTCGTAAAGCTTTTGGTGCCGTTGATTGTCGACGTGCACAGCGGAAAGAATTGGGCATTGGCAAAATAATCAGCCGCGAACAGCCTTACGTTTGGTTATGTAGTTCCAAATGGTAACGATGATAGTCGCGCCGATTTTCGCCAACATATAATGCAAGCCCGCTACCGCTACGAAAAACCACATGCACAGCTGATTAAGTCCCAAGCCGACCACACCCGTGCCGAAAAAAATTATTGCTTGCCGCGCAGATTGTTTGCCCACGCCTTTGAAGACGTAGATGACGCACAGCCAATAATTGAACACAACCGTTATGCTGAATGAAATCGCCGACGAATACAGATAGTAGACGCCTGCAAATTCGGTAAGCGCGTACAGCAAACCGTAATCCATTAAAAACGATACGCCGCCGACAAGACAGAAGCGGACAATTTCCAACATGCGTTCACGAGTCATTTCATCAACCTCAAGTCTGCAAAATTTATCACGGAAATATTTTTAGCGGCGAGCGCGTTCAAAACTTTTGGCGAAGTCACGGCGGCGAGCTCTTCCTCAAAATTATGTTCCCATTGGCAGAAGTTTTGCAAGATTTTATTGTCAACGCCGGGATGTAGCATAACTTCCGTCGTGCCGCCGCGCAGATTATCAATCAGCTTAACCATAAAATTTTCGCTAACCGATTCGCCCGCGACAATGCCCGCGAAGTGTTCGGGAGTAGCGAAATTTTTTTTATGGGCTTGATGAGCCGCGAACTTTGCCAATGAGCCTAAACCCAATCGCCCGATGAATTGCCCAAAATTTTTAAGTGCGCCGTCGAAAAGTTTAGTATCAGCCACGCGCATTGCAGAGATATTTTCAGCCGCCGCCAGTTCCAAAATAATTTCCGTAATGCCCGGCACGTGGTGTAAATGTTGGTGGCTGTCGACGTGAGTTAAAGTCAAACCTGCGCGGAGAATTTTATTGAGTTGGGCGTCGAGTTCGGCGCGGACTTCGTCGAGAGAAATTTTCCCGCTGAGATAACGCTTGAGAAATTTTACATAATCGCCGTGAAAGATTCCGTCCGCAGTAACGAGCGTGGGAATTTCATTGGGCGGCAGGATAGGATTGCCGTTCGCGAGCGTGAAGTGAATCCCGACGCCCAAGCCGCGAATTTTTTTTGTGAGTTTAACAGCGTCGTCGAAGGCGATGCCGCCCGCCATGAGCGTTGCCGACTTTAAGCAACCCGCATTGAACGCACGTTCGACAGCGCGATTAATAAGTTCATGCCGCCCGAAGTCGTCCGCGTTCACGATTATATTTTTCAAGTGCAAGCCTCCTTCGCAGGAAAATCGCGTCGCCGCAAGAATATTTTTTACAAAAATTTTAACGGAGTTTGATTCAATGAGTCCGATGATAATTGCAGTCGTCGCCTTCCTGATTGACGCGTTAATCGGCGACCCGCGCAGTAAATTTCATCCCGTCGTTTTGATGGGCAATTTAATTTCTCTGCTTGAAAAGTTTTTACGCCGTGAACTCGACAGCCCGCCGATTAAAATTTTCAAGGGCGCAATTTTAGTTAGCGTCGTCGTGATTGTAAGTTTGATTGTTGGTTTCGCGATAGAAATTTGGGCGAATGATATTCCGAGCCTTGCCGCGCAGATTTTTATTCAAGCGTTGGTATTGAGTTTTATGATTTCTCCGCGCAGTCTTGCCGAAGCCGGTTACGAGATTTATTTTTTATTGGAACGGGAAAATCTAATGCTTGCCCGCGAGAAAGTTGGTTGGATAGTCGGGCGCGACACCGCTAATCTTAACGAGGCAGAAATTGCCCGCGCTACAGTCGAGACGGTTGCCGAGAATACGGTTGACGGGATTATTTCGCCGCTGTTTTACTTCGCGATTGGAGGTTTGCCGCTTGCCGTTGCCTACCGCGCAGTCAACACTATGGATTCAATGCTCGGCTATAAGAACGATAAATATTTTTACTTCGGACGTGTGGCGGCTCGGCTTGATGACGTTGCGAATTTTATACCTGCGCGGCTGACGGGATTTTTATTTATCTGCGCGGCGATGATTTTACGTTTGGATTACAGGAATGCTTTCAAGATGATGAAACGCGACGCTCAGAAACATCCCAGTCCGAACGGCGGTTGGGCGGAGGCGACGGTTGCGGGCGCGTTGAATATCCGACTTGGCGGCACGAATTATTATTTTGGCGAACCGCATTTCCGCGCTTACATGGGCGATCCGAATGAAATTTTAGAAGCGGTGCACATACTCGGCGCGATTCGCTTGATGTACACCGCCACAGTTTTATTTTTAAGTTTCGCCTGTCTGATTGTTTAGTCGAAAACTTTCGGGAGCAAGTCCGCAATGTCAATGGTTATCGGCATGAAGTAAAGCCCGCCGCTTGAAGTCTTGATGAACTCGATAACTTTTTTGGCGAAGTCGATATTCCAATCCATAGTCGGCTGGAAACTTTTCGGGAAGACGGCTTTGTCTTTTATCTCCCAATAACTTTTGGAACGATTGCTCAAAACCGGCGACACGCCCCAATAAACTTCGTGCCCGTCGAGAAGATCGGCGTACATTTCTAAAAATCTCAAGTCGAAGAAAGGCTGAGTAAAAAATCCAGCCGCGCCCGCTTGCGCCTTACGTTCGACGCGATAAAGTTCCTCGCGAATGCCGCTGCGATATTGGTCGACGCCCGCATAAACTTTAACGTCGGGGAGTTCTTCGCGGAATTTGTGAATCACATCGATTGTCTCGGTCGGGTAAACGGTGCGCGTTAAATCTTTAGGCGGGTCGCCCGCGATTATCAAAACTTCCTTGACGCCGAACTTGATAAAGTCGTCGCGCATGGGGAGCGGTTTCGATAAGTCAATGTCCATTGCGCGGACGTGCGGAATCGTCGGGAGTGCGGGCTGAGTAAATTCGGCGGCTTGATACGGACGCAACGCGAAACTCATCAAGTCGGGGATGTTCACGCAATCGACTTGCGGATATTTTTTTATAACGTCGATGTCAGCTTGTAAGCTCGCCGCGTCGTGCGGAATTATTTCAACGGCTATTCTTCCCATAAAATCTCCTCCAAAAATTTTTTAGCCAATTCTAGCAGTCAAGGAAAATTTTGGCAACGAAAAACTCCCGCCAAACTTCGACGGGAGCTTTTTTATTTACTGTGCCGCGCAGGGCGGATAAATTTTATTCGAGTGAGGCAAGATAATCTTTAATCTTGTCGCCGTCTTCCATTTCCATGACTTCTGCGAGAATTTCTTTTGCTCTGGCGAGTGTGATATTGCGAATGCGTTCTTTGACACGCGGAATGGAGGGCGCGCTCATCGACAATTCTTTAATGCCCATAGCCATCAAGATAATTGCCGCGTTCGGGTCGGAAGCCATCTCGCCGCACATACCAGCCCATTTGCCTTCCTTGTTAGCGGATTCAATCGTGCGCTTGATAAGGCGGAGGACTGCCGGGTTGAAGTGGTTATACAGATAAGAAATTTGCGCGTTGCCTCTGTCGACAGCCAGCGTATACTGAACGAGGTCATTGGTGCCGATTGAGAAGAAGTCGACGTATTTAGCAAGAATCGGAGCCATAACCGCCGCCGCCGGAGTTTCAACCATGATACCGACTTGGACGGTGTCGGAGAATTTTACGCCTTCCTGAGTGAGCTCTGCTTTTGCGTCTTCAACGAATTGTTTAGCCGCGAGGAATTCGTCGACGTTGATAACCATCGGGAACATGATAGCCGCTTTGCCGTAGACGCCTGCGCGGAGAATAGCTCTGAGCTGAGGCATAAACAAATCTTTACGACGGAGGCTGATACGAATAGCGCGATAACCCAAGAACGGATTTTCTTCCTTGCCGACTTGGATATAGGGCAGGGGTTTGTCGCCGCCGATGTCCATTGTACGGATAACGCAGAGACCTTCGCCGTGAGTGACAGCCGCGCAGTGTTCGACAGCCGCTTTGTACTGTTTGAATTGGTCTTCTTCCTTCGGAACGTCGGTTTTGCCCATGAAGACAAATTCGGAACGGAAGAGTCCGACGCCGGTTGCGCCGTAGTCTTCGACAGCCGCTTTAGCGTCAGCAGGCGAACCGATATTTGCGACGAGTTCAACTTCTTTGCCGTCGGTGGTAATAGCGGGTTTATCTTTGAGTTGAGCGTAGTAAGCTTTAAGTTCTTCCTGCTTCTTAATTTTCTCAGCGTAACTGTCGCGTTCTTTTTCGCTGGGACGAATCAAAATTTCACCGGTGGAGCCGTCAAGGATAACGGGGTCGCCGTCCGCGATATGTTGAATTCCGTCGCCAACGCCAACGACTGTCGGGATAGCACGGGTTTTCGCAATGATGACGGCATGAGCGGTAGTGGAGCCGACGCCGAGAATAACGCCCGCGATTTTATCGGTAGGAAGTCCAGCGATAACGGAAGGCTCAATGTCTTTGCCCGCGACGATGACTTTGCCGGCGATTTCGGGTTCTTTAATGCCGAGGAGGTGCTTGGCGATACGTTTACCGACGTCGCGCATATCGACTGCACGTCCGCGGAAGTATTCGTCGTCCATAGTCTCGAAGATTTGCGCCTGAGACTCGTAAGCGTCGATGACGGCTTTGGGAGCCGAGCCGCTGATGTCGATTTGCTCATCAATCGCGCCGCTCATTGCGGGGTCTTCGACCATCATGCGGTGTGCGTCGAGGATACCGGCTTGCTCTTTGAGGTCTTTAGCAAGGAATTCGTCGATGCTCTTTTTAAGATTCTCTGCGACGGCGATAAGAGCTTCCGCCGCTTTTTTCTTTTCGGTTTTTTTAGAGCTGGGTTTATAAGCGACGAGGTAGCTGTCCAAGTTTTGACCGGCGAGCAGAATGTTACCGATAGCGATGCCGGAGATTACGCCTTTGCCTTTGATTTTCTTTGCCATGTTTTCTCCTCCAAAGTGTTACACAAAAGGGGAGGCGGAAAAATACAATTAACCTCCTCCCCTGAAGTGACGATAAACGCGCTGAATTAATCTTCGCCGAACTTGTCGTCGATCATTTTCTTGAGAGCAGCAACGGCGTCTGCTTCGTCGGGACCGTCAGCAACGATGGTAACTTCGGTGCCTTTGACCAAGCCCATGCTCATGATCATGAGAATGCTTTTGGCGTCGACGGTTTTGCCCTTAGCTTTGAGCTGAACTTTGGATTTGAACGAGGACGCTTTCTGCACGAACTGCGATGCGGGGCGCGCATGAATACCAGTTTTGTTTTCGATGGTTGCGGTTGCTTCTGTCATTAGTGACCCTCTCCTATCTCTTGTACAAGTTATTATTAACGACCGTCACCCTTCGCGGGCAACTCTCTAAATCATGCTATTCGCCGCCTGTTTTTATGTTCCTGCCTGCTGATAAAAAAATTTTCAAAAAATTTCACGCCAAAAATTCCCGGCAGGTGACGCCGTTTTT
>CAJOHN010000028.1 GCA_905234235.1 uncultured Selenomonadaceae bacterium | reverse complement strand
ATCCTTGCTTCGGCTGGCGCGCAATGTCATCATATCGACCACGTCTCAACGCAAGTTCCCTACGTCTTGACAGTCTCGGCGTGTTGTGTCGTCGGCTATCTGGTTGACGGCTTCACGCAAAACGGTTGGCTCGGCTTAGGCGTCGCGATTGCCTGCCTTGCTGTCGTTATGATTGTTGTCCGCGCTAAAGTTCCTGCTATCGACGTTTAACGGAGTGATACCATGACAACCAACTCTGAGCATCGCAAATTTCTTGACAATTTGTTTGACGCCTTCACGATTCTTGGTCGCGGAAGTTATGTTTCCGTTTACGACGTTAATGGCAAAATTACTCGTTACAGTCCGGTTGCCGTTGAACTTTTTGGTTTATCGGGCGAATACGTTCAAGGCGATTACAAACTTTGGGCTGATTATATTCATCCCGAAGATCGTTTTGCCTACACGCGCACGATGAAAGCTCTGATTGACGGCGAGACAAAAAGTTATGATTTAACCTATCGGACGCGACTTAAGGACGGCACTTACGCAATGCTCCGTTATATCGGCGCGACGATTCTTGACGTTGACGGCAAGCCCGACATTATCGGCGGGATTATGATTAACGAGGGCTTGATTGAGAGTATCGACCCTGTTACGCTTTTGCGGAATCAGTATGGTTTTTCGCGAGACATTGCCGCCGCCATTGAGCTTAATCGGAATTGCGTCGCCGTATTGTGCGGCATTAACAAAATGGACAACATTAACGCCGAGCACGGTTACACGTTTGGCAATTCTGTTCTGCAGGAAGCGGCTTGGCTATTGCAAGAGGCGGTCGGGCAAGAGGGCACAGTTTATCGCATGAACGGCGCGAAGTTTGCATTTTTGACGGAAAGTCTTTCGCCGGAGGAGGTTGCCGTTAAGTACGAGAAACTTCGCAGAGCCGCGCAGGCAGGATTATCGGTGGAGAATGTTCATGATTAATTTTTCGGGCGGCAATTACGATGAACGTTCGGTTAATGCGGCGTTGAATTTTGCTTACAGCGACTCGAAATTTTATCACAACGGCAAGCTGGTTAATTACAACGGCGCGATCGGCAAGAACACTCACGAAACGCTTGAGTTATTGGACGAAGTGCGCGACGACATTTTATTGGACTGCCGGAATTTTTCTTTACGCTATCAGCCGGTATTCGACGCCAAGACGGAGAAACTTACTTCGATGGAGGCGTTGTTATGTTGGCACAGCGAACGTTTTGGAGACGTGCCTCCTTCGGCTTATGTACCGGTCTTGGAGCGCGATTATTTATTTGAAGAGTTAGGCTATTGGATACTGCGCCGCGCAATGGAGGACGGCTTGAAACTTTTAGCGACAAAGCCCGACGTTATGTTGAACGTGAACATATCGCCCGCGCAGATTGTCGACGATTTACTCTTCGAGGAGATAGATAAAATTTCTGCGGCGGTAGGTTTTCCGTTAAAAAATCTTTGCTTCGAGCTGACGCAGAGTTGCCGACTAATCGAGCCGGATATTTTACGGCGGATAGTCCGAGCCCTCAAGCGCAAGGGGATACTTTGTTTGATTGATGATTTTGGTTCGGGCGTAGCGTCGATTGATTTCTTGCGCGACTTGGCTCCGAATTTCATTAAGCTTGAGCGGCAATACATCTTGAATATAAAAGAGCCGGGCAATGTACAAATCGTGCGGCACTTATCAGAGTTGGCGGCGGAGTTGGGAACAAAAGTTTGTCTTAAAGGCGTGGAGGACGCTACGATTCGAGACATGATAAAAACTTTCCCGATAACCAACGTGCAAGGTCACTACTACGCCGAAGCTGTTACGCTTGACGAAATTATCGCCAAGTATGCTTGACAAAAAAATTAAGGCGATGGGCTCGGAAGAGTTCACCGTCTTTTTTTCTTGGTAACTTGACAATGTAAAATCGTCTTGCTATTCTTACGAAAATTTTTGTTAAACAGAGGTATTCGTTTATGGCGGAAACTAAGAGATTGTATGTTCAGAACGTCGATGCGTGGCAAAGAGAATTATCCAAGAAAAGATTTTCCGACAGGAAGCTTGAAGTTAAGGTTATTGAACAGGGGATTGTTTTGCCTGCCCGCCCAGCTAATGGAGCATATGAGGGCGGCGTTTGTGATAAGGATTTTAATTTTGTCGCGGGCGTCTATAGGATAGAACAACCCGCTCCCAAATGGTTCAATCCCTGGGGTTGCGTCAAGTCTTCATATGTTGTTGACCGTAAAGAATTAACTCAACTAGATGAGGATGTAATTTATGGTGGAGCCTTGATGGGGCATTTTGGACATTTCATCATGGAGAGCTGGAATCGTTTATGGTATGTCGTACAAAATCCCGACTTGAAGTCAAAAATTTTATTCATTACGACAAGTCATGGCGGATATCATTCTTATTTTGATGAATTTTTCCAATTAATGGGTATTGACAAAGAACGAATCGTTTATGTTAATAAGCCCATGCAATGTCGTTTTGTCACGGTGCCCGATCAATCACAATACAGTCTTTTTAGTTTTACTAAGGAATTTTTACTTCCATATCAAGCAATAAGATCAAGAGTTACGTCAAGCAATCACAAAAAATTGTATTTAACGCGTACAGAATTTGAAGATACTAAAGATGACGGAAAAGGCAGTGTACGTTGTTTTAATGAAAAATATTTTGAAGATTTTTTCGTTGAGCGAGGCTTTGAAGCAATTTCAATGGAAAAACTTAGCATAGAGGAGCAAATTTCCATTATCATGGGCGCGGATGAAATTGCCTCTACACTTGGAACTTTATCTCATTGGATGATATTTTGTAAGCCAAGTACAAAGTTTATCATGCTCAATCGCCAGAAAGATGCTACAATACCTCATCAATGTTTACTTAACGAGGCGTTTAACTTTAATAATTATTACATAGTCGACGCTTCAAAGAGTTTTATGTATGCGAATCGAAGTGTAGGAGTGTGCATGCTAGGCTCAAATGAATATTGGAAAGAATTTGTGGCTGATTATTTCGGTGAACAAATTGATGAATGTGAAGGTAATCCTTACGTTGAAGCTACTATCGACAATTACGTTGATTATTGGTGTGAAAAGTATCCGGTTCCTAATCAACGCCATCTTTGGGTTTCTTCCTTAAAAGATTTTTGCCATCGCATTGTTATGCTTGAAACGCAAGAGAATCAAAATCGTCCGTTGCTCACTTATCAAACGCATGTGGGCAAGAATGGTTGGGGCGCGTGGAAAAACGAAAATTTTTTAAGCAATCCCGTTGACCAACAGCTAGACATTCAGGCGATTAAGATAGATTTTTCCGAATCGTTTCAGGAGACACGGCACACGCTTTATTACAACGATGACAAAGGCTGGACAAAAGACAAAACCAATCCGCAGATGAGTATTGAAACCATTAAACGCGACTTTACCGAGCCATTTAGTTTACACTACGCCGTCTACTACAACGAGAAGGAAGGCTGGTCGGAGGAAGTCACGAACGGGCAGATGGCAGGCACGACCGGCAAGTCCAAAGCGATAACTCGACAAGGCGGGCGCAAAAGAATTCGATATTCTGTATCGCGTGCACAAGTTCGACGGGGAATGGACAGCTTGGGCAAAAAACGGCGAAGAAATTATTACGGGGGGGGTATGAAATTAAACGCTATTCAGATAAGATTAAAACCTAAGACGTAGACGATAAAAAAAAATTAAGGCGATGAGCTCGGAAGAGTCCACCGCCTTTTTTTTTTTGTTGAATATTTCAGGCGTCCATAACTGCCCACTCGTGCGTGAAGTAGAAATTTTTGCTTTCTGGTAGCTTGCCCCAATTTTCGACGACGCGACTGATTGCGCGGGTAACGTCGTGATGCCCGTCGGTATTGGTGAGCAAGACGAGGAATTGATTGGAGCCGTTTTGCGAAATTACATCGCCGCGCCGCAAAGTATCATGTAAGCACTCGATAAATTTTTCGCCCGCCTGCTTACGAGAAATTTTTTCGTCGTCGCCGCTACGTTTAAGCGCAAGAAGTACAATGCAAATCGTTTTGCCGTAACCTGCGCGGGTTCGCTTAAGAAATCTGTAGATAATGCGGAAACTTTCAAACGGAATGACATATGCGCCGGGCTCTTTGTTGCGTTCGCTGAGAATCATCTCAATCTGCGCGAGCGTCACGACCGTCTCAACCTTTTCCGCCGCGCTGTCCTCGCTGAAAATGTTATAGCCGTGCTTGCCGTTCTGCTTGACGATATAAAGAGCCACAAAATCCGTGCCGGCTTGCGGAACCAATACGCAACCGATTGACGCGCCAAGCGGAATGTTCATATCCTCGCCCATCAATTTTTTAGCGGCTTCGGTAATTTTCTCGTTGATGAATTGGGTTTTGGCGGCAATGGCACTTTCCTCGTGGACGCCGTGACAAAAAGCAACAAATTCATCGCCGCCCATACGCCCGATTAAATCCGTCGAGCGCATAGTCGCCCGCAAAATATCCGCGAAGGCAATCAGAATTTTATCGCCCATTGCGTGCCCGTGAATGTCGTTGACGAGTTTAAAGCTGTCGAGGTCAATCATCATCAATGAGCCGACAGACTTCTTGCAAACTTTCTTAAGCTCCTCTTCCGACGAACCTTTATTGAAAAGCCCGGTAAGCGCGTCGGTCGTCGAAGTTTTTTTCAAATCTTGGATCTCGTCGACGGTATGTAGAATGTTCGCAACGCGCCGCAATAAAACTTCGGGCTTGAAAGGCTTGCGAATAAAATCCATCGCGCCGTTATCGAAACCTTTGCTCTCGACTTCGTCACTCCTGTCCGCCGTCATGAACATAAACGGAATTTTTTTATGGAACTCGTTTTGCAGTTCAATCTGCAAATCGTAGCCCGTCATGCCCGGCATTCTGAAATCGGACAGAATCATATCGGGCTTTTCCTTGCGATAAATTTCCATTGCCTCTTTGGCGGAGGAGGCGCAGAAAGTTTCATATTGTCCCGCCAGCATATTTTCTGTCATCATCAACGGGACAATCATATCGTCAACGATTAAAATTTTCTTCATTGATAACGCCTCCTTCTCCGAGAGAAATCAGGCATAATTCTCGACGAAAAGAGCGATGTCCACTTTATGCCCGCCCAAATCCATTTCGACGTTAAGATAATGGGTGTCGCTGATTTTAATCGTGCGGTCTTCCTCGATTATCAATTCGGGCGTGGTGATGTCGACTTCCTCCATACCCATTTTGGAAAAATTCGTCGCCGCACGCGCAGTGAGCATGTTAGACATTTCGCGGAGAGCACTCTGTACCAGTTCGCCGAATTTCGTAACGGGCACGCCCATCATCATTGTCGACGCGATATATTTTGCCGTGTCCTCCGTCATGTTATAAATTACTTTGCCCTGCATTTGATTCGTAAAGCCGACCGTGAGCGTGACGCCGTTGCTTATAACGTTTCTATCCTGCAAATAAACTCTTAACCGCTTAGGCATCGGGAAACCTACCTGCGGCATAACTTCCATGAATGCGTCGATTATCGGGTTGACGAGTTTCACATCCACTTTACCAAGCTCCTTCCGCAAAAAATTTTATGTAAAGCCGTGTATTCCAAGTCGTAAAAATTCCTTACTAAAATTCTATGCTACCTTAACTTTTACCTGCCGCGTTGTCAAAATATTTTTTCTCTGCTATCCTTACTCAAAACTTTTTTTGGAGGTCTTTTAATGTTGAGAATTTTTTTTATCGCTTTGTTAATCTTAACGAGTTCCGCGCAGGTTTCCGCCGAAAAAATTTTATTCATACCACACGACGACAGACCCGTTTGCTTCCAACAGCCCGTCGAAGTCGTTTCTCAGCTCGGTTACAAAATTATTTCCCCGCCCATTGAACTTTTGACTCAGCCCGACGAACTTTGGATTTGGTTTAACGAAAATGCTCGCAAGGCTAAAGTCGCAGTCGTTGCCTCCGACGCTTTGCTTTACGGCGGATTAATTCCCTCGCGCAGTCATCAAATTCCCGTCGAAATTCTGGATGCCCGCGTTGAAAATTTTAAAACTCTCCGCCAAAATAATCCGTCCCTGCAAATTTATGCGTTCGGCTCGCTTATGAGGACGCCTCAATCCGGAACGCCCGGCGACATTGAAGAACCGGACTATTACGGGCAATACGGCGCGGATATTTTTCAACTCACGCGCCTCCTCGATAAGCAAGAGACTTCCGAACTAAGTAAAGAGGAAAAAATTTATCTCGACACGCTTGAAAAAAATATTCCCGACGAAATTCTTGACGATTATTTTGCCCGCCGCCTTAAAAATCTTCTCGCCACCAAAAAATTGCTCGACTTAACCAACGAAAACTTTATCAACTGCTTTATCATCGGGCGCGACGATAATTCTCCGCTCAGCCAAACTCATCGCGAAAATGTTATCCTCACGAACCACATCAAAGAACTTGACATCCCAAAAACTAAGGCGCAATCGCACGTCGGCATTGACGAATACGCTATGCTTCTGCTTACCCGCGCCGTCAACGATATTACCCATGAATTCCCCGCCGTGTACGTTGAATTTAATCGCGGCAAGGGCGCAAAAACTGTTCCTGCTTACTCCGACGAACAAATTGCCGATTCAATCAGCGACGAAATTTTTATCGCGGGCGGCTTACCGACTTCCAATCCGAAAAAAGCTGATTTAGTTTTACTGGCAAACACCGACCGCAAAGGCAAAACTTTTCACACGCATAATTCCTTCCCGCCGCAAATTCTAACCGCTAAACAACAAAAATATCTCAATCGCAACGCCGAATACTTCGCGACATTGGTTGAGGACGCCGTTAATAAAAATTTGCCCGTCGGTGTCGCCGATATTACTTTCGCCAACGGCTCCGATAATTTTTTGATGACGCACCTCCGCGATAAGAATTTGCTTTTCAAGTTGCAAAGTTACGCCGGCTGGAATACCGCTACCAATACTTCCGGATTCGCGTTGGGCGCGGGCATTCTCGCAAAAAAAATGAGTCGCGCCTCTAAAGACCGACTCCTCGCCACGCGCTACCTCGACGACTGGGCTTTTCAAGCTAACGTTCGCACGCAAATCGCCGACGAACTTTCCAAACTCCCCGACGGCTTGCAAATCTATCTGAATCTCGGCGAATACGAATCAGAAATCGTCAGCCGCGAAAATCTCCTTATGAAAAACTTCGCCGCTAAAAACTTGCCGCGTTGGAAAAATTTTACCGTGTCGAATACGTGGCACAGAATGTTTGAATGCGAAATTAATTTTGCAGAGCGTTGACGGCTTGTCCTAAGCAAATGCCGCCGTCGTTTGGTGGAATCAGTTCGTGGCGCAAAACTTTCAAGCCGCACCGATTTAAATTGTCGAACGTCAACGAACTCAACAATGAATTTTGAAATACTCCGCCGCTCAATGCGACGGTTTTTATTTTACTTTTAAGGCTGAGTTCCTCGCAAATCTGCGCGGTCATTTCGGCTAAACTCTCGTGGAAAAATCTGGCAAGGTCTAAAATATTTTCGCCGTTCAATCGCCGCGTCAAAATCTCCGCAAAAATTTCGTCCGTGTTCCGGAAATCTGCGCGGAATTTTTTATCCGAACGCTCGGCGCACGCTTGAAGTTTCATTGCCGCTTCGCCCTCGTAAGTCGAAACTTTGCAAATTCCAAGCACAGCCGCCACCGCGTCAAATAATCTCCCGACGCTTGTTGAACGCACGCAGTTAATATTCTTGTCGAGTAAAAACTTCACGCCGCGCAGATTTTTTTCGTCAGCCAAATTTAATTCGCGCGCCACGTCCAAATCTTTTATAAAACTAAGCGCGATTCGCCAGCCTTCCCGCGCAGATTTATCGCCGCCCGCCTGCACGAAACTTTTTATCGAATCGACGCGCTCATAATTTTTAACGTCGCAGATAAAAAATTCGCCGCCCCAAATAGTTTTATCGTCGCCGTAGCCCGTGCCGTCGAACGCGACGCCGATAACTTCGCCGTGAAAATTATTTTCCGCCATGCAACTCAAAATGTGCGCGTAGTGATGTTGAATTTTTATCAGCGGGATTTGAAACTTGGTAGAAATTTTTTCTGCTAAAATTGTCGTTTGATAGCGCGGGTGCAAATCGCAGGCAATAATTTCGGGCTTAATTTCGAGCAAATTTCCCATGCGTTCAATAGATTTTTTCAAAACCTCAACGGTTCGCAAGTCGCTGACGTCTCCGATATACGGCGAGACGTACAGCAAATTATTTTTCGCGAGGCAAAAAGTATTCTTGAGTTCGCCGCCAATCGCGAGGACAGATTTTTTATTGGTGCCGTCAAAAAAAATGGGGAGCGGAGCGTAGCCGCGACTGCGCCGAATCATCGACGGGCGATTATCGATAAAATCCATGACGGAATCATCTGCGCGGAGGAGAATTTTTCTGTTGTGGCTGAGTATCGCGTCGCACTCAAGATTTTTAATCGCGTCGTCGTCGTCAACGGTTATCGGGACGCCGGAGGGGTTGCCGCTCGTCATGACTAAAACTTCGGGGGAATTTTTAATGTCGTCGGGGAAGTCGAAGATAAGCAAATGTAGCGGCGTATAAGGCAATAAAACTCCCAGCTTATTTATGTTCGGCGCGACGTTTTCGGCGATTGAACTTGGTAATTTTTTTTCTAACAAGACAATCGGTTTCTGCGGGCTGTCGAGGAAAATTTTTTCAACGGCGGAAAGGTGACATTCGCGCTTAACGGCTTCGATATTCCTAAACATGACGGCAAAAGGCTTAGTCGGACGAGTTTTTGAGTTGCGGAGGCGTTGAACTGTGGAAAAATTCCGCGCGTCGCAAGCCAGATGGAATCCGCCGATACCTTTAATCGCGACAATGCCGCCGTTCGCCAAAATTTTTCTGGAAAATTTAATTGCGTCGTGTCCGCGCAAATTTTTCCCGATAATGTAAACTTCACAGCCGCAATCGTTACAGCAAATGGGTTGGGCGTCGAATCTACGCGAATTTTTATCGAAATATTCGGCTTTGCAGGCGTCGCACATGGGAAAATCGCTCATGGAAGTTCTTTCGCGGTCGTAAGGCATATTTTTTAGTATGGTAAGGCGCGGACCGCAAGCCGTACAGTTAATAAACGGATGAAGATAGCGGCGATTAGTCGGGTCGAAGAGTTCAGCGGCGCATTTTTCGCAAATGGCAATGTCCGGCGAAACAAAAATATCTCCAGCTTCGTGAACGCTTTCTATAATTTGGAAGTCTGCGAAATTTTTATCGGGCAGATGATTAACATCAACCTTTAGAATCGCTGAGCGCGGAGGATTTTGAGTTTGCAGGGCGTCCAAAAAATTTTTCAAGTCAGAATCTGAACCGCTGGCAAAAATTTCGACGTAAGAGCCTTTATTGGCGACCGAGCCGCAGATTTTATGAGCGTCAGCAAGATTTTTCACGAACGGACGGAAGCCGACGCCTTGCACAATCCCGAAAATTTTTATGTTAAGCAAAAAAACACCTCCCACGTAAATTATATCACATGAGAGGTGAACATTCTTCCGCGCAGATTTATTTCTTGTTGCTGTAAGTTATCAGCTGAGTTTCTTTGAACAAATTATTGGAAGTGTCGAGTTGAACGTTAGGCAGATAATCCTTGCTTTCAACGAGTTCGCTGAGTTGGTTATCTGAGAAATTATTATCATCGTCCAAGAACCAAGCGGTATTGTAATAAGGAGCCCGCGTTTGATATTCTCTGCCGTTACTTTCGATGACGGAAATAAGTTGTCCCGCCGCGTCTACGAGCCGCATTGTTGCCGTGTCGATTTGAACAATGACATCATTGCCGCTGGCTCTGATACTGTACTCGCTTTCCGTCGTGATTTTAACCGTATCATTATCGTGGAAGCCGACGACCGTATCTTTGCCGTTGTCCTCGCCAAATTCGTAAGCGACATATTCGCCGGTGTTGATAATGGAATCATTGCCCTTACCGCCCGCCAAAGTTACGTGGTCGCCGTAATTTTCAATAGTATCATTGCCCCTGCCGCCGATAACGGAAGAATTTACGCCGTCATTGATGAGATAATCGGTTCCTAAGCCGCCGCTTAGGCTCGCGCCTTCGCCGCTGTTGTAAAGGGTATCGTTGCCGTTTTCACCCAAAACAAAGCTGAAGTTGCCATAATTATTGAGTTCGTCGTCGCCCGCATTGCCGTTCAAGGTAACTTTTTCGCCAAAGTTAAGGAGCGCGTCATTATCTTCGCCGCCGCTGAGGCTGACTGTTCCGCCGTAATTCCTGACAGAATCATCACCCGCGCCGCCGTAAATAGAAACTCGCTCCGAATAATTCTCAATCGAATCGTTGCCCTCACCGCCGTAAAGTTTAGCCTTGTAACCTGTGGTGATAATAGTATCGTCGCCAAAAGCGGAGGTGTTGGAAGTGTTGAGGATGTAATCGTTACCCTCGCCGCCGTCCACGACAGCATTAAAGCCGTAGTTGGTAATGGAGTCGCCGTCGGCATTGCCATAAATGGTAGCGTTGCTTGCGCCGTTGAAAACGCTATCAACACCTGCGCCGCCCGATAAACTCGAGGCACTACCACCGCTCAAAGTAACTTTGTAAGATTCGCCGTCAGCCGCCTTGAGAGTAGCACCATTTGTCGTTGTCGCGCCGGACTTAATACTTTTGCCCTTCTTATAATCCGCAAAACTATTTTGGATTAAATCGCCGCCTTCGCCGCCGTCAACACTAACTGAAGAGCCGAAGTTGGAAATTTCATCGGTACCGGCATCGCCCAAAATGCTTACTCTGTTGCCTTCGTTGGTTATTGAATCGTTGCCGTTGCCGCCGTAGATTGTAACTCTGTTGCCCTCGTTGAGAATGAAATCGTTGCCCTCGCCTCCTTCGACCGTAACCGTTGCGGTGTAAGTTTTAATGGTGTCGTTACCTTGTCCGCCGTAAATCGAAACTCTAAAGCCGCTGTTGGTAAGAGTATCATCTCTCGCGCCGCCGAGCATAGTAACTGTATCGTGATAATTCGTAGCAAAGCCGCCGACGCTGTCCTCGACGGAAACGGTTGCATGGCGAACATCGTAATCAAATTTTGTGTAGGTTGAAGCTTGCTTGGCGTAGTAGCGCATGAAAATGTAGCCGCCCGTAAAAATTTCATCCGTCGGGTCGCTGAGGGGCTTAGCCTTCAAAATGTTTTCAAAGATAGAAGGGTCTTTGGCGTAGCTGACAATTTCGTCGTAATTTATATCGTCAAGCCCGTGAATCAAATCAGCGGAGCCGCCCTCCCTTAAGAAGTCGGGCAGATTGTTAAAGTAATCGACATTACTCGCCATGATACTGTGAACAAGTTCATGAATCAAAACTCTGTCCAAAGCCAAGCCGTCGGTTGTGCCGTGATTACTATTTGCGGACATGTTCTGTAAGTGCGCCATGTTCACGTACAAAGCTCGCGACTCATAAACCTTTGCTGTGTCGCCGTCAATGTTGTCGTAAGAAACATAAGCCAAAGCGTCGTTATCGGGGTCGTTGATGAATTCGAGTTTAAGGCGCGCATTAGTCGTACCGTTATCCTCAAAAGAAAAACCGTAGCTTTCCTTAATCAACGAGAGCGCATCCCGAATCCACCAACTGTAAAGCCCTTGAACGACGTACTGTTGATCGGCTGTCAAACGTCCTCTGGCTGGAATCCCGTAAATCGTTAAGCCGTCGATAGTAAAAGACCGTTGGTTTTCGGGATATTGCGCGGTGCCCGTCGAAGGCAGAATGTCGGTAGCGGTTTTTGTTGTGCCGCCCGCGTCCGAGCCGCTTATCGCGCCGGTGTCTGCGTTGTCGAGAATAATCCCGCACTTCTCAACTAAAAACGTGTGCCAATTCTTCGCGGCTTTCATATCGGCAAGGAATTTTTTCTTAACAGCCGCAAAATTCTTGAAGCCCAAATTACTCCTGTAGCCCGAACTGACTCTGATCGCCTCGTTGAGAGCCTCGCCGCCCTTTAGCGTAGTGTTGTTCAAGGTCTGCATAAAGCTTTTGATAACATCCTGTTGCGTCGCCACAGCGCACCATCTCCCTGTAAAAATTTTAGTAAAACTTTATAGGGATTATGATAGTTATTTCTTTTTTTGTCAATTACTCCGCGCAGATTTATTTTTTGTTGCTGTACGTGATGAAATTGTTTTCCTTAACAAAAGCAACAGAATCAACCTGCGCGGGCGGAAGATAAGTTTTCGTTTCGACGAGTTCGCTGAGCTGATTATCAGAGAAATTATTATCATCCTCCATGAACCAAGCAACATTGCCCGCCGCCGTCTCCCAAGTATATTCTTTGCCGTTCTTTTCGATGACGGAAATATCTTGTCCCGCTACGCCTTTTAGCGTCAACGTCGCAGAACCAACTTTAATGATAACGTCATTGCCGCTGGATTTAACATTGTAATTGCCCTTTGTCGTGATTTTTACTGTATCAGTTTCGCCGAAGCCTTCGACAATATCCTTGCCGTCGCTCTTGCCGATTTCATACGTGACATATCTGCCGCCGTCATTCTTAATCGAATCATTGCCCACGCCGCCCGATAAAGTCACGTGTTCGCCGTAGTTTTCAATGGTATCATTATTCTTACCGTCGACGATAGAAGAGTTCACGCCGTCATTGATGAGATAATCGTTACCCTCGCCGCCGTTGACGGTTATAGCCTCGCCGCTGTTGTAAATGGTATCGTTGCCCTTTTCGCCTAACGCAGAGCCATAATCGCCATAATTGCTGAGGTCGTCATTACCCGCGCCGCCGTTCAAAGTAACACTGTCGCCAAAATTAATCAGCTCGTCATTGTTCGCCTCGCCTTTGGCAATAACCGAATCAGCATAATTAATAGCAAAATCGTCGCCCGCACCGAGTGAAATACGCGCCTTTTGCCCGTCGTTTCTGACTGAATCAACACCCGTGCCGCCGTAAATGCTGACTGCTCCGCTTGTATTGGAAATGGTATCATTCCCGTCGCCGCCGATTAACGAAGATTTATAACCCGTAACAGAAACCGTATCATCATAAAGTTCCACTTCATTAGCAGTGTTAAGAATAAAATCGTTACCCTCGCCGCCATTCACGACAACATTAAAGCCGTAATTGACAAGCGAATCGTCATCAGCGTCGCCGTAAACAAAAGCTTGGCTCGCGTAGTTGTAAATTGTATCCGTGCCTGCGCCGCCCGATAAACTCGAAGCTCCGCCGCCAAGCACGTCAACTTTATAAATTTTTCCGTCCTCTGCATTGAGAGTAGCTCCGTTTGTAGTCTCGCCGCCGGCTTTGAGAGTTTTGCCCTTTTCGTAATCCACAACGTTATTGCTGATGAAGTCATTGCCCGCGCCGCCTTCGGCTTTAACGCTGTCGCCGCCGTTGTTGATGAGGAAGTCGTTATCTTCGCCGCCGTCAAGAAAAGTTTTATCGCCGACGTTTTGGAGTAAATCACTGCCCTTGCCGCCGTACAATGTAACTTTGGAGCCTTCGTTAAGAATAAAATCGCCGCCGTCATCGCCATTAACAGTTACAGAATCGGAATAAGTTTTGATAGAATCGTTGCCCGCGCCCGCCGAGATTAAAACTTTGGAGCCGCTGTTGGTTAGGGTATCGGAACCTGCGCCGCCGTTCATGGTAACTGTATCGTGATAATTCGTAGCAAAGCCGCCGTTGCCGCCGACGGAAATTGTTGCGCGCCGAGTATCGTAATCAAATTTTGTATCGGTCGCGGCTTGCTTGGCGAAGTAGCGCATAAACATATAGCCGCCCGTGTAAATTTCGTAAGGTGGGTCTTCAAATTCGTTGGTCGTCAAAATGTTTTCAAAGATAGAGGGGTCTTTGGCGTAGCTGACAATTTCATCGTAATTTTCATCGTCGAGCCCGTGAATCAATTCTGCAGAGCCGCCCTCAACTAAAAATTGGGGCAAACTTCCAGCATAATTGACGTTGCTTGCCATGATACCGTGAACGAGTTCGTGAACTAAAACTCTGTCCAAAGCCGCAGTGCCGGTGGAGCCGTGCCGATTATCGGCGGACATGTTTTGGAACTGCGCCATGTTCACGCACAAAACTCGCGACTCATAAGTTTTATTGTCGTCGATAGTGTCGTAAGCAACGTAAGCAAAAGTCCCGCTATCCGGCTCGTCAACGAATTTCATTTTGAGGCGCGCATTAGTCGTATCAACGTCGGTGAACGAAAATCCGTAACTCTCTTTAATCAGCGCGAGTGCGTCACGAATCCACCAACTGTACAATCCGCGAATGACATACTTTTGGTCGGCAGTTAAATTTTTTTCTTTTGGGATGCCGTAAATCGTCAAGCCGTCGACTGTAAAAGATTTGCCCGTAGGATATTTCGCGTCGCCGGTTGAAGGCAGAATGTCGGTAGCGGATTTAGCTTTGGAGCCGCCCGCGTCCGAACCGCTTATCGCGCCGGTATCTGCGTTGTCGAGAATAATCCCGCACTTCTCAACTAAAAACGTGTGCCAATTCTTCGCGGCTTTTATATCGGCAAGAAACTTACTCTTGACAGCCGCAAAATTCTTGAAGCTTGAACTGTTTTTAATCGCCTCGTCGAGAGCTTTGCCGCCCTTTAACGTTGTGTTGTTCAAGCTCGTCATAAAAGTTTTGATAACTTCCTGTTGAGTCATAAAAACTCCTCCTAAAAATTAAATTACGCCGGCTTTGAGCCTAGCGATTTCATTCATAATTTCTTGCGCGAAATTTGCTAGAGCTTCTTTATCCTTAGTCGAGCCCGTGAATTTCATTGGCTTACCGTAGACGACGGCGAGGCGCGGCAGGAATTTCTCCTTAGAAAAAATTTTCTCGGTGTCGACGATTGCGGCGGGGATAATCTGCGCCTTAGTCATCGCGGCGATTAGACTGACGCCCGCCTCTGCCTTACCGAGCTTGCCGGTTTTCGAGCGCGTTCCTTCCGGAAAAATCCCAAGACATTTGCCGTCCTTGAGGATTTTAATCGCGGTTTTAATGGCGGTCTTATCGGCGGCACCCCGCTTGACGGGGAAAACGTGCAAGTTCCGACAAACCCAAGCCATGACGGGATTTTTAAAAAGTTCTTCCTTGCCCATGTAACAAACTTCGCGCTCCATAAAAGTTCCGAGAAACGGCGGATCCCAATTACTAACGTGATTCGCCGCCAAGATAAACGCGCCGCTTGCCGGAATATTTTCCAAGCCGATAACTCGCGTACCAAGAATCATCCCGAACCAAAAGCGGCACAGCACTTTAAAAATTTTGTAAAACATTATTCAGCGAGCTCCAAAATTTTATCGACGACTTCCTCAATCGTCAAGTTTGTCGAATCCAAAAGTATCGCGTCTTCCGCTTGAGCCAACGGCGCAATTTCCCGTTCCGTGTCTTGTTTATCGCGCAGGATTATTTCTTTTTTTATCTGTTCAAAGTCCGCCGCCAAATTTTTTTCTTTGAGTTCCAAGAATCTTCTGCGCGCCCGTTCCTCGACCGTTGCCGTCAAAAAAATTTTCAAGTCGGCGTTCGGTAAAACTTGCGTCCCGATGTCGCGCCCGTCCATTATCACTGAACCACGCGCCGCCATTGCCCGTTGAAGTTCCGTTAATTTTTTTCTGACGAAACCAAACTTGGCAACCTCGGAAGCTCCGCGACTAACTTCGGGCGTACGAATTTCTTTGGTGACTTCGCGCCCCTCTAAAAATATTCGCGCCGCCTCGTCAAGTTTTATATCAATATTTTCCGTAACGTCCTCTGCTGACTTTCCGCTTTGCAAAACTTTCAACGCGACTGCACGATACATCGCGCCCGTGTCAATATAAGTATAGCCCAGACGCGCCGCCACGATTTTTGAAACGGTACTTTTGCCCGCGCCTGCAGGTCCGTCCACCGCGATTATTTTTTTCATGCGAGATTCTCCTTCAATGTTTTTCCTAATCATAACGCCCACGCAGATTTTTGGCAACGTTGCTTGCTGTTCACGGGAAAACTTTCGTGATATAATCGCCCAAAAATTTTTGTGAGGCAAGAGTTTCATGATTAACCCGGATAAATCTTTTGTCAGACTCGCGGGAATCTGCGCGGCGGGAATAGTTTTAAACGTCGTATGTTCGGCTTTGGTAAAAGGTTTCAATCTCCCAATCTACTTCGACACGGTTGGCACGGGTTTTATCGCTGTTATCGGCGGCTACGTGCCGGGCATCGCTGTGGGATTTTTTACAAATTTGTTTGCCGCGAAATTTGACATCGAGGAAATGTATTTTGGCTTCGTCAGTATTCTCGTCGCAATAATTTCAGCGTTCCTCGCCAACAAAGGTTACTACGAAAAATTTTCCAAAGTCATCATGACAATCCCCGCGACGGCTCTGATAACTGCTTTTTTCGGCGCGCTTATCGAGGAAATGTTAAAGCCTGTAAATTCCTTTGACTCGTTGGGAAATTTCGTTCAGCATTACCTAAATAATTTTTCAATCGAAATGCTCGACAAAGGTTTGGCGATTCTCGCGGCGTTTTTCCTGCTCAAAATAATTCCGCTCGACATAAAAAAAGATTTCCGCTTGATGGGCAAAATGCAAGCTCCCATTCCCGACGAAATGCGCAAGGCTATGAGCACTAAAAATAGTTTTATATCGTCGCTCCGCACCAAGATGATTATTAATCTTATGTCGATTACGCTTATCGTCGCCGTTTCAATCTGCGCTATCAGCTACAAAATTTATCAAGACTCTGCCGTAAAGGAACGCATTAGAATTGCCGACGGGATAATTACAATGGCTGTCAACGAAATAAATCCTAATCGCGTCGATGAATATCTTCAGCTCGGTCATCAGGCGGAAGGTTACAATGAAGTTGAAAATATGCTTTACAAAATCCGCGCCAGCAATTCTGATATAAAATTTATTTACGTTTACAAGATTATGGAGGATGGTTGCCACGTCGTCTTTGATTTGGATACGGCTACGGTTGAAGCGTCGCCGCCCGGAGATATTCAAGAATTTGACGAATCCTTTGAGCCTCTTTTGGACGATTTACTCGCGGGCAGACCAATCAAGCCGATTATCACCGACGACACTTACGGCTATCTGCTGACGATTTATAAGCCCGTCTACAATTATCAAGGGCAATGCGTTTGCTACGCAGGCATTGATTTTTCTATGGATTTGATTTCCGATTACGGCAGGACGTTTATTTCCAAAGTCATCGCGATTTTCTCCGGCGCGGTTATTTTTATCTTCGTGCTCGGCTTATCGTTCATTGAAAATAATATTATCTTGCCCGTCAACACTATGGCTTACTGTGCGAAAAATTTTTCTTACGACAGCGTGGAGGCTCGCGAGTCCAATGTTGAGCGTATGAGAGAATTGAACATAAAGACGCACGACGAAATTGAAAATCTGTACGCCGCATTTCTCAAGACGACCGCCGACAGTATGCATTACTTTGAAAATTTTAAACGGGCTCAGATACAAGTTGCAGTCATGAACGAGTTGGCGCATAAGGACGCGTTGACGGGGCTTCGGAATAAAACTGCTTACGTCGAGAAAACTAACGAGTTCGACGCGGCGATTGGCGCGGGCACGGCTGAATTTGCTATCATTATGATTGACGTTAATTTTCTTAAGAAAGTCAATGACACTTACGGGCACGAGTACGGCAATATTTATCTGATTAACGCGGGTAAGCTTGCCTGTTCGGTGTTCGGCGAGGAAAATGTTTATCGTGTCGGCGGCGATGAATTTGTCGCGGTGCTTGACGGCGAGAATTTTGCTCGTTGCGAGGAACTTGTTACCGTGCTGAGAGGCATGATTGAAAAATTCAAAACGGATAAGACGCTTGAGGCTTGGGAGAAAGTTTCGGCGGCGGTTGGTGTTGCTTATTATCAAGCGGGCGTCGACACCTGCGCGGAAGAAGTTTTCAAGCGGGCGGATGCCGATATGTACAAAAACAAATTGGCGATGAAGGCAACCAGAAAGGATTGAGTTGATGAAATGCGGCTTGATAATACCGACGCTCAATGCGGGCGAACAATTCAAAACGTTGCTTACTCAGCTTGCCGCGCAGACTTTGCCGACTAAAAAATTAATTGTAGACTCGGAATCAACGGACGGGACAGCGGAACTCGCCAAAAGTTTTGGGTTTGAAGTGTTGACGATACCAAGAAAAAATTTCAATCACGGGGCGACGCGACAACTTGCTTTAGAAAAAATTTTGCCGCTCGACGTGATAATTTTTTTAACTCAAGACGTTTTGCTCCACGACGACGAATCACTTGCGAGGCTGGTAAAAATTTTCGACGCGGATAAATCTGTCAGCTTATCATACGGGCGACAACTTCCGCATAAAAATGCAACGAACGAGGCGGCGATTTTGCGGGCGTTCAATTATCCGTCGGAAAGTCAATTGCGTTCCTTCGACGACAGAAAAATTTTCGGACTTAAAACGGCGTTCGCGTCGAATTCTTTTGCGGCTTATCGGGTTGAGGCGTTGCAAAGTGTCGGCGGCTTCCCGTCAAATGTTCCGCTTTGCGAGGATATGTATGTTGCGGCTAAAATGCTTCTGCGCGGGCTGAAAATTTATTACGCGGCGTCCGCGCAGGTTTATCACAGTCACAATTACACGGCGGTGCAGGAGTTTCGTCGCTACGTTCAGATTGGAAAATTTCACGCGCAAGAAAGTTGGATTCGAGAAACTTTTGGCTCGGCGGAGAGCGCGGGTAAAAAATTTGTCTTGATGAAACTTTCCATATTGGCAAAAAAAAATCCCTTAGACTGCGTCGGAGCAATCTTCAGGGATTTTGCTAAATTTTTAGGTTATCGAATCGGGCGAATCATTTCTTAATCCAACCGAATTCTTCAAAGCTCTGTCGCCAAGCGATACGCTCATAAAAATCTTTCATAGTATTTTGCGCCGTGTTGAAAATAGGGACGCGTTCCAATGCGAAAAAATTACTGCCCTTGTCGACGACGCCGTATTTAATCGTGAACGCGCCTTTATAACCCACGTCCTGAGCAATGCCCGCGATATGCAAGTTGTAAGTGCCCGTCGGGTAGGCAAGAAATTCTATCGGGTGACCAAGCTGTTCTTCAAGCAAATTTTTCGAGTTCAAAAGTTCGTTGCGAATCTCATCGTCGGGCAATTCCTCAAGCTTAGTGTGATTAAGCGTGTGCGATTCAATCGCTATGCCTTTCGACTCCATTTCTTTAAGTTGCTCCCACGTCATGTAACCGGGATAAACACTCGTGAACGCGGGGATTACAAAAATCGTCGCCCGCAATTTGTACTTTTTAAGAATCGGGAAAGCGTTGGTGTAGTTATCGATATAGCCGTCATCGAAAGTTATCAGCACGGGCTTAGGCGGCAATTCAATCTCGCCGTTAATGCCCGCGTAAAGTTCATCGGGCGTTATCGTGATACAGCCGCTGTCCGCGAGAAATTTCATCTGCGTATCGAAATCGCTGACGTGGACGGCAAGAGGATTATTCGTGTCAGCGACTTGATGATAGTTAAGCACGAGGATTTTTGGTCCTTCGGAGATGGCGGTAATTTCGTCGACGGTTTGCGCTTGCGAATGGTAGAAGCCGAGCCCGATAATTATCAGCGCGATTAGGAAAATTTTTTTCATGTTAATCAGCAGGACGCTCGCCCGTTTTGCCGGTGAACTTGTGATAATTGCCGCCCTTACGACGACTTACCAACTCCGCGAACAAATCTTCGGGCTTGATACCGTGCCACGCCAATAAAACTAAGCAATGATACCAGAGGTCGCCCATCTCATACAAAATCTGCTCGACGTTGTTATTTTTCGACGCGATAATTGTTTCGACAGCCTCCTCGCCGACTTTCTTAAGAATTTTATCGTGCCCCATGTTGAAAAGATAATTGGTGTAGGAGCCTTCGACGGGGTGGCGTTGCCGGTCTTTGATAACGGAGTAAAGTTCGTAGAGGACGAGCGATAAATCTTCCGGCGGCTGTTCGATGACGGCGGGGAGATTTTTATTTTCGTCGAGCCTGCGCCCGCTGAAGCAAGAATAAGTTCCCGTGTGGCAAGCGACGCCCGTTTGATGAACTTTAACGAGGAGCGCATCGCCGTCGCAATCGTAGTACAGAGCTTTGACTTGCTGAACGTTGCCGCTGGTCTCGCCCTTCTTCCAAAGCGTTTTGCGACTGCGGCTGTAAAAATGCGTGTAACCCGTCTCAACCGTTTTCTTAAGAGATTCTTCGTTCATGTAGGCGAGCATAAGGACTTGCCCACTTTCCTCCTGCACAATCGCCGGAACTAAACCGTGCTGATTGAATTTAATTTTGCTGATGTCAATGTCCATAGAAAAGCCTCCTTTGGCGCGAACATTCTATCAAAAAATTTCCTTATCAGTCAAATAACATGACGGGTCGGACGCCCAAAAATCTCCTGTGACTGCCTCCGCACGCGTCCTAAAATTTCCGTTGCAAGCGTCGAGGAATTTGCATTTGGCACAACGCCCTTTCAACAGCGGCTTACGATTTTTAAGACCGGCGAGAATCGGATTGCTTAAATCAGTCCAGATGTCGCCGAATTTTTTTTTGCGGACGTTGCCAAAAGTATGATGCTGAGTAAATTGGTCGGGGTGGACGTAGCCGAGCGGATCAACTTCGCCGAACGCAATGCCCGAACGATTTCCACCGTTCATGCCGATAAATTTTTTAATCTGCGCGGCGGTCGAGTTGTCACCTTCGGCGAGGGCTTTCAAATACATATAAACGCCATCGCAATGATTATCAACCGTCAAAATTTCTTTTTTGAGTCCGCGAGTTTCAAAATCTTTAGTGCGGCGGATAATCGTATCCATAGCTTGCCGCGACTCTTCAGGCGTAACATCTTCATCAAGCATTTGACTGCCGCGCCCCGAATAAACCAAGTGATAAAAACATACGCGATTAATTTTCTCCGCCTCGATGAAGTCAAAAATTTTATCCAACTCCTCGAAGTTGTGATGATTAATCGTGAAACGTAAGCCGACTCGTTGCCCGACCGCCACGCAATTTTCTATGCCGCGCATTGCCAAGTTAAAAGCTCCGTCGACACCACGAAACTTATCATTGACAGCCGCCAAACCGTCAAGCGATATGCCAACGTAGCCCACGCCGATATTTTTAATCTCCTGCGCGACTTCACGAGTTATCAGCGTGCCGTTCGTCGAGAGCGTCGGGCGAATATTTTTTTCAGCCGCATAAGCCGCCAGTTCAAAAAAATCTTTGCGAATCAACGGCTCGCCGCCCGAAAATAAAAGCACCGGAACTTTGAACTCGGCAAGATCGTCGATAAATTTTTTAGCTTCGGAACTCGTGAGTTCATTTTGATATTTGCGCGAATCCGAATCCATGTAGCAATGTCGACATTTCAAATTACAAGTGCGCGTCGAGTTCCATACAACTACCGGTCCGATACCCGCCGCCGTGCCGTTAGTCATTTTGTGCGCGTCTTTGGTGTAGCGCAAAGTGTCGCCGAAATATTCATCCGCAAAAAGTAATTTCGTTACGCTTATCATAAAAAATTTTTCTCCCTTATCCCGTCAAGCAAAATTTTTACTTTGAGACGGATATTTTCTTGAAACGGAATTTCTAATCTGCTGAACGCCGTCGTTTGATAAATCGAGTGAATTATTTCGCTGATTATATTTGTCGGCACGTCCGAACGAAATTCGCCGCTCTTTTGTCCGCGCAGAATTATAGCCTCGAATAATTCTCTGAAGCCCGGCGATAAACTCTTTGAAATTTGTTCGGGCTTATCGGAATGTTCGCTCGCGCTTATGAACAACGGCAAGATAAATCTGTTTTCGTCGATTAACTTCGCCGTGCACACGCAACACCGCTCCAAAAGTTCCACCGATGATTCTTCGTTAGCCGCAGAAATTTCTTCCGTAATTTTTTCGCGCAGATTTTTAGCCAACGTCAGCAAAACTTCCTCCTTAGAGCCGAAGTAATTATAAAACGTGCCGACGCCCAAGCCTGCCGTTTGCATTATCCCCGCGATTGATGTGCTTGCGAATCCGTGCAGTTTAAATTGTTGAGCGGCGGCGGTTAAAATTGTTTGCCGCGCTTGGAATTTCTTCTGCTTCCTTAAGCTGATTTTCTCTGCCATTGCCGCGCCCTCCAAAAATTTTTATCATTATACAAACTGCGCGGGCTTTTCTCAAATCTTTTGCCGAAAAAATTTCGCCGCCTTGACAATGTAATTCGCTTGCTTTATATTTCCTAAAGTTTAGCTTACAAAAAATTTTACAGAGGTGCTCATGTTTAGCAGATTTTATCCGTACGAATATATCAACAGCGTTTTTGTCATCGACTACGAAAAAATTTTCCGCAAGGGATTCCGCGCAGTTATTTTTGATATTGATATGACGCTCGTACCGCACGGCGAAGATTCTACGCCCGAAGTCGACGCGCTGTTTAAAAATATTCAAGCCGCCGCTCTGAAAACTTTGCTCCTCACGAACAACGACGAAGCCCGCGTTAAACGTTTCATAAAAAATATCGACACGCTTTATATCTGCGACGCCGAAAAACCAAATCCCGCCGCTTACCTGCAAGCCGTCGAATTGCTCGGCATTAAAAGGAACGAGGCAATTTTTATCGGCGACCAAATTTTTACCGACATACTCGGCGCGAACAAGGCGGGCATTGCGAACATTTTAGTTAAATACGTCACGGCTTACGAAGAAACGAACATCGGGATTCGCCGTCGCTTGGAAAAAATTATTCTTAAACTTTACTCGCTGAGTTCTTATAAAAATCGGCTCGGCGACATTCTTAAAGAGGAGGCAACTTGAATGTTTTGGAACAAGAAAATTCTTTTCTGCGAGATAAACCCGACTTGCTACGCCATTTCCCTCCAGAAAGAAATTTTCAAACGCCACGTTAAAAACTTTCTCAGCAACGATAAAATCGCTAAAGAAATTCGCGCCGACGCTTTGCCCAACGTCATTACCGATTATAACTGCGGATTAATTAAGCGCGGCAAAGGTATCGACCCTGTCCTCCAAGAAAATAAAGCCGTCAATATCGAACTCGCCTGCGCCAAACTTAACGGGCTTGTGATTCATCCCGGCGAAATTTTTTCATTCTGGCTGACTGTCGGCAAGACGACTAAGGCTAAGGGCTACAAAGATGGGCGCGTCATCATAAAAGGCAAATTAATTCCTGGTCTCGGCGGCGGCTTATGCAATCTCGGTAATACGATTCACTATATGGTTCTCCACAGCCCGCTGACTGTCGTGGAGTTTCATCATCATTCGGACGCCCTCGCCCCCGATCACGGTAAAAGAATTCCATTCAGTAGCGGCACTTCAATCAGCTACAATTACATTGACTACAGATTTAAAAACGAAACGGAGCAAGATGTTCAGTTAAAATTGTGGTGCGCGGACGAAAGACTTTACGGCGAACTTCGGAGCGAAAGTCAATTTCCTTATCGGTATGAATTGGTGGAGGAAGGGCATCACTTCCAACGCGAAGGCGAAAAATATTACCGCGTGTCGAAAATTTATCGGAACGTCATCGAGCGGGCGACCGATAAAATTTTGCGCAAGGAATTAATTCTGAACAATCATTCCGAAGTTATGTACGATTACGATTTAATCCCCGACGAATTAATTTTGCAAGAAGGAGTGCCCGCGTTATGAAAAATTTCCCCGAACTGATTGTCATGTTGACGCACAACGACCGCACAGCCGAGAATGCCCGCGAAATTTTTGAGCAATGTAAAAATACCAAAGCAAAATGTTGGGGCTTCAAAGAAGAGCCGTTGCCGCTTGACGATATGAAAAAACTTTACGCCCGTATGAAGGAATTCGGCAAGACGACGTTTCTTGAAGTTGTTGCTTACAGCGAGCACGAAGGACTTAACGGCGCGAAAATTGCCGCTGAATGTCGTTGCGATTTTTTAATGGGCACAAAGTTTTTCGATTCAGTCAACGCCTTCTGCAAGGAAAATGGGATTAAGTATATGCCGTTCGTCGGGAAGATAACGGGGCGTCCGTCGATTTTGGAGGGGACGCTTGAGGAAATGCTTGACGAGGCTCAGTACTGTTTAAGTAAGGGCGTTTACGGGCTTGACTTGCTCGGCTACCGATACACCGGCGACGCTTCGGCTTTGAATAAAAATTTTGTCGCGGGCGTGAAAGCTCCCGTATGTATCGCGGGCAGTGTGAACAGTTTCGAGCGTTTAGACGAGTTGAAAAAAATTTCCGCGCAGATGTTCACAATCGGCGGCGCGTTTTTTGAAGGTAAATTCGGCGGCACGTTCGCTGAACAAGTCGATAAGGTTTGCGAGTTCATGCAAGGAGGCGATTGAATGTTTGATGTAGTGATAATCGGCGCGGGAATGGCTGGCGCGGTATTGGCGGAACGATTTGCGGCGAGCGGGAAAAAAGTTTTAGTGATTGAACGTCGCCAACACGTCGCGGGGAATTGTTATGATGAAGTCGACGGCAACGGCATTTTGATTCACAAGTACGGACCGCACCTTTTCCACACCGACGACGCGCAGATTTGGGAATATTTATCGCGCTTTACTGATTGGCAAATTTATCATCATCGAGTTAAGGCGGTTATCGACGGCAAGCCCGTGCCCATTCCGTTTAATCTGAATACATTGCGCGAAGTTTTTCCGTCGAGCTTGGCTGATAAGTTAGAGGCGGCGTTGCTTAGGAATTTTGATTACGGCAAGAAAGTCCCGATTCTTGAACTTAAAAAATCCGCCGATACTGACTTGCAATTTCTGGCGGATTTTGTTTACGAAAAAATTTTCCTGCACTACACCGAGAAGCAATGGAACTTGTTGCCCGATAAAATTTCCGGTGCGGTTACGGCGCGTGTACCGATTTTCGTCGGGCGCGATGACAGATATTTTAACGACCGTTTCCAAGCCTTGCCCAAGCGCGGCTATACAGCCCTTGTTAAAAATATGTTGGCGCATAAAAATATCAAGCTCCTGCTGAACACGGACTTTAAAGAAGTTATGGAACTGCGCGGCGAGCAAACTTATTTGTTCAGGAAAAAATTTAAGCGGCGGCTGATTTACACGGGGCAACTTGATGAGTTGTTCGATAAAAAATTCGGCGAGCTTCCTTATCGCAGTGTTGATATGAAGTTCGAGACTATCGACGTAGAAAATTTCCAAGCGGCTCCGACTGTAAACTACCCGAATAATTACGACTTCACGCGAATCACCGAGTTTAAACAGATTCATCCCGCGCAGACTTCACGCACGACGATTTTAAAGGAATACCCGCAAGAATACGTTGGCGGGCAAAACGAACCTTACTATCCGATTTTCACGGACGAGGCGCAGGCGGCTTACGAAAAATATTCCGCCGAGCTTGCCAAGTTCCAAAATATCACAGCAGTCGGGCGGCTTGCGGAATATCGTTACTACGACATCGACGACGTGATTAAACGTGCGCTGGAGGTTTTCGACGCATTAAATTAATCTTCTCCAATGTAAGCAAGATACTTGCGGTATTGCTCAGCGACAAGATTTTTCGTGAACGCTTCCATATAATCAAAATCCGGCTCGCCGTCATCATTGATGGGGAGCATTAATTTTTCGCGCTTAAGTCTGGTGTCGCTCCGTTTGTAATTGAAATTATATTTGCCGCGAACTTTATCGGCTATCGTCGTTATGAACATTCCGACATATTCGTTGAGAAAATCAGCGTAGCCGCA
>CAJOHN010000027.1 GCA_905234235.1 uncultured Selenomonadaceae bacterium | reverse complement strand
GCTCCGTTTGTAATTGAAATTATATTTGCCGCGAACTTTATCGGCTATCGTCGTTATGAACATTCCGACATATTCGTTGAGAAAATCAGCGTAGCCGCATGTTATATCGCTCGTGGCAATGAAATCTTCGCGCTTGTAGACGGAATAGCCGATTGAGCCTTCGCCGTTCCGAATAAACGCTATGCAGTTGCCGCGTTGAATCAGATTTTCGACGGGCTTAACGAAAGTCAAGACGCCGTTATTTCTGTTCGTCGCGCCAAGATACGGAATGCCGCTCTCGTCTTGTACAAGATGATTTAAACCTTTTGATTTGCCCGTTTCAAGCTTGAATAAATCGCTGATAAAAAACGGTCGCCAAGTTTTTCTATTGGGCGGCACAACCTGCGCGGCGTCAGCGATTGAAACGAAAGTCGCGATACTCTTGTAACTTTCTTCTTCGATAGCGCAAATGTAATTTTCCATGTATTCATAATCGGGCTCGCCGTCGTCAGTCACTGGCAACATCACGCGGAAAATATTCAGTCGCTTGTTGCTCAAAGTGTATCCGAAACCAAATTTCTCGCGCTGATTTGTTATGCATCTCGAAATAAAAATCATCGTTTCGTGCGACATTTCAATCTTCGGCAATAAAGCTGTAACGTGATTGTCGAGCAAGACATCTGCGGGTTGATAATAAGCAATGCCTGCGCCGCCGTCGCCGTTGTTATTTATCGTCAAGAAATTCCCTTTGAAAATTTTCTTATCGTCGGCGTTGACGAACATTTTGTAGCCATTATTGTTGTTTTTGGCTGAAACAATCGGCACATCGCCTTCATTGAGAAGTGTCATATCTTTTTGGTCGCCTTTGACAAAATCAAAGTAATCAAGTAAACGGAATGAACGCCAAATTTTAGAGCTAAGCGGCGGCGGTTCAGTCAGCGGCTTGCGTTTTTTTTTACGCGGAAAGAGGTATTCGCGCCCGTGAGCAATCACATTGAATTCAAACGTGAGATAATCGGCGACGGTGTTTTTAAAATCAATATCGGCGGGCAATTCGTCATTGTAGTAATAAAAGGAGTGGAGCCATTCGTCTTGCGGCTCAATCGTCGTCTCAACCATGAATTTTGACGGCGCGTCTTTAATTTTGCCGTGCCAGCAGTCCAGCAGATAAAATTTCTTATCCTTAGCGCGTTCAGTCTCGACAAGCCCGACATGCTTTTTGACCTCGAAGCCGTCATCTTCAAAGTTAATGAACTTGACGAGCTTATTTTTATGATGAGGTTCGCCCGCCGTGAAAATCGCAATGCAAGGCACCGTTCCGATACGGTAAAAAGTATTTTTGTTGAGGCTGATAACGCCTTCGAGGGTATGGCGGCGTAAAATTTCGTCCTTAACGCGCTTATCGTCTTTAGTTTTGCCAATCATGGCGGAGACCGGCACGATAACGGCGACACGTCCGCCGCGAGTGATTGAATCAAGCAAATGATTTATAAATCGCAGTTCAGATAAATGAGCGGTCGCGGCATTTTTGGCTTGCGAGTACGGCGGATTCATAAAACCGACAGTCGCGCCGTTGAGTTGAAGTTTATCGGCGTCGTGACTGAAAAAATCGCCGCAGAGTAAATTACTTTGTCCGTCGCCGCGCAGAATCATATTCGTTGTAGCGATTGAAAACATATCTTCGCGAGCCTCTATGCCGTGAATTTGTTTCTGCTTAATATCTTTACGTTGAAACTCATCGGCGTTACTCAACATGCGGCTCATTGCGGCGATTAAAAAACTTCCCGTACCGCAACACGGATCAAAGACGACATCATCAGGCTTGAGGTCGACTAAATCGCAAAAAAGTTCGGTGATGTGGCGCGGAGTTAGCACGACGCCCAAAGATTGTCCGTCGCCACCGCTGTAGCTGATGAATTCGCCGTAAAATCTGCCTAGATAATCTTCCGTCGAATTATTAATCACTGCGTCGAAAATTTTATCGGAAATGAATTCGGTAAAAAATTTGAGCGGCGTCTTGCCGAGATTTTTATTGACTTCGTTAAGAATTGGGCGGTCTTTAATCAATCTGAACTGGCTGAGGACGCGCTCCTTTTTAACTTCGGGGCGAACATTGGCGCGTTTAAGATGATTTTCGACGTGTTCAAAGATTTTTGCGCCGTCGGTTTTGATTTTATCGCCGGTGAGTTGCGCGACGTTGAAATTTTTCCCCTCAGCGAGTGCGAGCAAGATAGCCGAGACTACTAAAGGTTTTTCGTCCTCGCCGAGCTGTCCGTAATTGCGCAAATGTTCATGAAGAATTTCTGCGCGGCGTAGAATTTTTTTAAGTTCGATTTCCTCCGCCGACTCCTCGCCCAAAACCATGCGCCGATAGTAAGCCTCGATATTCTCCGCCGTAAAATTTTTGAACGTGTCGACTTCGGGGAGTTCTTTGATATTTTTGTCGCCGTCAATGAAAATCGGTTTGATGATGTGATGTTTTCTGTCGCCGACGTTGCCGAACGCGAAAACTTTTTTGTAGCGCGTGCCGTCGAGAATTTTATTGGCGTAGAAAAGTGCGCCGTTGAGAGCGTAATTTTGTGTGGCGTCGACGCTCTGAGAAATTTTGCCGTCTTCGCGCAGAATAAGTTTCAAGCGGTCTGATTTATCCTCCATAACCAAAACAAAATCTCCGACAAGCGCGATATGGTCTGGATAACCTTCATTGCCTATCTGATTTTTCGACGCGGTTTTGAGTGCGGTATTTATTTCAACGTTTTGAGTGCTTTGCGTCTCTGAAAAAATTTCTACAGCTTCCAAACGGTTTTGAATGTAGTTGTTGAAATCAGCCTCCCGTATCATAAGTTCGCCTCCTCGTGATTAAAATAAAGTCATCTGGTTAGTTTCTTGCAAATCGCGTAGGCAACCGTGCGCCTTGAGAGCGGCGATAACGGTTTTATTAAGTCCTGCGCGTTTTTTTAAATCTTCGACGGATGAAAATTTGCCGTCCTCGCGAGCAGTTACGATACTTTTAGCCGCCGCCTCGCTGACGCCCGCTATCGAACTAAGCGACATAAGCAAGCCGTTTTTCTTGATAATAAAATCCTCCGCCGCCGAATTGTAAAGATTAGCCCGCTCAAAAGTGTAGCCGCGCAGAAAATATTCGTAAACAACTTGATAATCGGCAAGCTTATCGCCCTCCTTAACGTCAAGCTTGCGCTCTTCCGATAAATCCTCCAACTCGTCCAACTTGCTCTTAACGTGCTGTTGCCCTTTGATAATCTCGTTAGCATCAAATTCTTCTGTGCGCTTTGAAAAATACGCCGCGTAATAAGCCAGCGGATAATGAACTTTGCAATAAGCAATCCGATAAGCCATCATGACGTAAGCGGTAGCGTGGGCTCGCGGGAACAAGTACTTAATCTTTTGGCAAGAATCAATGTACCAATCGGGCACATCGTGCGCCTTCAAATCTTCGACAACATCAGATTTAATGCCCTTGCCCTTGCGGACGCCTTCCATAGTTTTAAAAGATTTGAGCGCGTCAACGCCGTGATGAATCAGATACATCATAATATCATCGCGAGCGGAAATAGCGTTCTTCAATGTGCAAGTGCCTTGACGAATTAAATCTTGCGCGTTACCGAGCCAAACGTCGGTGCCGTGCGAAAAGCCCGAAATTCTTACCAAGTCGCTGAAACAATCGGGCTTTGTATCGTCAATCATCTGGCGCGTAAAACTTGTTCTGAATTCCGGCAAGCCGAACGTCCCGGACTTTGTGCCGAGCTGTTGAGATGTCAAGCCAAGTGCCTCCGTCGAATTGAATAAACTTAGCGTCGGCTTATCGTCGAGCGGAATAGTTTTCGGGTCTCTGTGCGTCAAATTTTCCAGCATTCTAATCATCGTCGGATCAACGTGTCCAAGAATGTCGAGCTTAACGAGCCGCGAGCTTATCGAGTGATAATCAAAATGCGTCGTGGTAGTTGTGGCGTCTTTGTTATCGGCGGGGTATTGAATGGGCGTGAAGTAATGAATATCCATATCGCGCGGCACAACCATAATTCCCGCAGGATGTTGCCCCGTCGTGCGCTTAACTCCTTGACAACCCTCCGCAATTTTCGCGATAAATGAGCCGTGTTTCTTTTGGTTTTTATCGTCGAAATATTTCTTAACGAAACCAAAGGAAGTTTTCTCGGCGACGGTTGAGATTGTACCTGCGCGGTAGACGTTATGCTTGCCGAAAAGAACTTCGGTGTACTTGTGCGCGGTAGCTTGATATTCGCCGGAAAAATTCAAATCAATATCCGGAACTTTATCGCCGTCGAAGCCCAAGAAAACTGCGAACGGAATATCATGCCCATCCTTAATCAGCTTGTGCCCGCAGACAGGGCAATTTTTATTTTCAAGGTCGTAGCCGCAACCAACTTCGCCCGCCGTGAAAAATTTACTGTACTGACACTTGGGGCAACGATAATGCGGCGGCAACGGATTAACTTCTGTGATACCCGTGAGCGTCGCGACGAATGATGAGCCGACACTTCCTCGCGAGCCGACAAGATAACCGTCGTCGTTGGATTTTTTTACGAGACGTTGAGCGATAAGATAAAGTCCCGCAAATCCGTGCGCGATAATCGGCTTAAGTTCCTGTTCCAAACGCGCCTCGACTAGCGGCGGCAAATTTTCTCCGTAAAGTTTTTTGGCTTTGGCGTAGGAAGTTTCGCGAATTTCCTCTTCCGCACCCGCCACTTGCGGAGAATATAAGCCGTCGGGGATTGGCTTTAAAAATTCTACGGAGTCGGCGATTTTATTTGGATTAGTGATAATCGCGTCATAAGCGGTTTTTTCGTCGAGGTAATCAAATTCCTTAAACATTTCCTCCGTCGTGCGCAAGTAAAGCGGCGGTTGCTTATCGGCGTCGGTGTAGCCTTTACTGTGCATTAAAACTGCGCGGCAAATCGAATCTTCAGGGTTGAGAAAATGGGCGTCGGTGGTTGCGACGAGCGGCTTATTTAATTTTTCGGCGAGCGCGGCGACTTTCAAATTGATATTTTTTAAGTCATCGTCGCTGTTAATATTGGGAAAATCTTCGCTACGAACGAGAAAATCATTGTTATGAATGGGCTGAATCTCCAGATAGTCATAGAAATTTGCAATGTTTTCAAGCTCGGCGTCAGATTTGCCCGCAACGATAGCGCGAATTAATTCACCCGCCTCGCAAGCAGAGCCGATAATCAATCCGTCGCGGAGTTCGCTCAAAAGATTTTTGGGAATGCGCGGACGGTAATACATGAATTTAATTTGGCTGATAGAAATAAGTTTGTAAAGGTTTTCGAGCCCGCGCTTATTTTTGGCGAGGATAATAACGTGGTTGGCGAATTTTTGCTTCCAATCGTCGCCGACGAGGTAACCTTCCATGCCGTAAATAATTTTAATTTTTTTGCCCTGCTTAGCGAGTTTTTCTGCAGTCTGCGCGGCGTTCGGGAAGGCTTGAATGACTCCGTGATCCGTGATAGCGACGGCATTCCAATTCCAATCGGCGGCGGTTTGAATTAATTTTTCGACGGGAATAACGGCGTCCATTGCGCTCATTGTGGTATGCACGTGCAATTCGACGCGTTTTTTATCGGAATTATCCATGCGAGCTGGCTTTTGTTCCAAAGTTTCCAACTTATTAATGAACAAAACAATTTCCTTAGCGTAATCGTCATATTTTGAGTTAGCGGAAATTTTAACGGTGGAACCTGCTTTAATTTGTTCGGAAAAAGTTTGTGCGTCGGCTTTTTTACCTTCTGGGAAGAATTTTTTACAGGAAATGCCGTCGGTATCATCAGTTATGCAAAAAGAAACGATAACTGTTCCGTTTTTAGAATCGCGGAGTTTAACGCCGTTCATGTCGCCGCTACCGACCTCGCCGATAATCGTAACAAACTCATTTTCCTTGATGTCGCTGATTTTGGTAATGGTTTCGGGAATTTTTTTACTCGAAACTTTTTTAGGCGTAGAATTATTCCGCGCGGATTTTTTTTCGGTAACAGCAACCTCGTCAGCGATAGAAACTTCGGAATTAATTTTGATTTCAGCGAAATACTTTTGGCGTAAAAAATCTTCGGCGGCGTGCAAAATATTTTTGTCGAAATTTTTTTCCATGCCAAGATTTATTTCCCAATGATTTGTTTCCGGAGTAATTATCACTTTTTTGAGTGTGCAGCCGCCAAAAATTAAATCCGTATCATCGAATAAGCTGAAAAAATTTTTACCGTCAATGTTGAGTTCGTATTTAGTCAAAAAATCACCTCCCGTAAATAAAACAAATAGGAATTAGGAATTACAAAATAACTCCTAACTCCTAAACGTTAAATCAATTTTAGACTGCGGCAATTTCTTCTTGCGTTAAAGATTTCAAACCTTTGCTTTGGAGAAGAGCTTCCGCCTTTTTGGTGTCGTTGACGCGGAAAATCATATAAGCGCGTTCCTTGCCCGCGAAGGCGTACATATACTCGATATTGACACTCGCCGCGCTGAAATGCTTAAGAAGATTGTTAAGGTAGCCGGCTTTATCTTCAATGGCGTAGGCGAGGACGGGCGTAATAATCGCGACAAAATTATTTTCCTTGAGGACGTTGGTAGCCTCGAAAACGTCATTAACCAACATGCGCACGATACCAAATTCGCTGGTTTCGGCGAGGCTCAATGCGCGGATATTGATATTATGCGCCGCGAGGATTTCAGTAAGATTGTTTAGCGTGCCGGGCTTATTCTCAAGGAAAACCGAAACTTGATTGACGCTCATAACTTGACGCCTCCTTTAAATTTTTCTGGTGTCGATGACGCGGACAGCTTTGCCTTCAGAACGCGTGATAGTTTTCGGCGCGACGAGCGTAACTTTAGCCTTAATGCCGAGCATTGAACGTAAGCCGTCTTCCAAAACTTTCCTGCGCGCTTGAACTTCGCCGACGTTATCGGTAAACATATCGGGCGTCATCTCGACTTTAACCTCGAACGTGTCAGTATTGTTGACGCGCCCAACGATAATCTGATAATTCGCCGCGTAGCCGTTGTTCATTAGGACGGTTTCAATCTGGCTTGGGAAGACGTTGACGCCGCGAATAATCAGCATATCATCCGAACGACCTTTAGGCTTAGTCATGCGGACGTGAGTTCTGCCACACGAACATTTTTCTCTTGTCAACGTGCAAATGTCGCGGGTACGGTAGCGAATCAGCGGGAAGGCTTTTTTATCAAGGGCAGTGAAAACCAATTCGCCTTGCGTACCTTCGGGCAAAACCTCTCCCGTATTGGGGTCGATAATTTCGGCAAGGAAATGGTCTTCGTTAATGTGCATACCGCGCTGTTCAGAGCATTCAAACGAAACGCCGGGACCGCTAATTTCCGTTAAGCCGTAAATATCGTAAGCTTTAATGCCCAACGTTTTTTCGATGTCGCGGCGCATTTCTTCTGACCAAGCCTCCGCGCCGAATATCCCCGCCTTCAACGGAATGTCTTCGGGCTTATAACCCATTTCCTTAAGCGTCTCGCCGATATAAGCCGCGTAGCTGGGCGTGCAACAAAGTATCGTCGCGTGCAAATCCATAATAAACATAATCTGCCGCTCGGTATTGCCGGAGCTCGTCGGTATCGTCAAGCAACCAACTTTATGCGAGCCGCCGTCGAGACCGGGACCGCCCGTAAATAATCCGTAGCCGTAAGAAACTTGGCAAACGTCATCTTTAGTACCGCCAGCCGCGCAAATTGCTCGCGCCGTGCAGTCTTCCCAAATGTCGATGTCGCCCTGCGTGTAGAAGGCAACAACACGCTTGCCCGTCGTGCCCGATGTCGATTGAATACGAACGCATTCACTGAGCGGAACCGCCAATAAGCCGTAAGGGTACGCGTCGCGCAAATCAGCCTTCGACATAAACGGGAGCTTATGCAAGTCGTCAATCGATTTGATGTCGTCGGGCGTGACGCCATGCGCTTTCATCTTATTGCGATAATACTCGACGTTCTCCCACACGTAGCGAACCTGCGCGGGCAACAGTTCATTTTGCAACGCCTTTATCTTTTCGACAGGCATGCATTCAATTTCTTCCTGAAAATAATTCGCCATACATAAAACCTCTTTCAAACAAACTTCTTGCCGAGCTCAAAAGCCCGTTGATTTATATCAAGGAACTTCGGCGGGACATTCGCCCTTAACGAATTTTGCCACGCCGTTTCCGATATGTCAAAGTAATGCGATAATCTTCCGAGCAAGACGATATTAACCGCCTTTTGCGAGCCTGCCTGTCTTGCCAACGTCAAACAATCCATTGCGTCGATTTTGATTCCTTGCGCACGAATTTTTTCAACGAGATTCTCCGGATAAGTCGCCGCGCCCGTGATTACCGGCATAGGATCAATCTGTTGTGTGTTCGTGACGATTTGCCCGTCGGCTTTAAGATACGACAACCAACGCGCCGTCTCCAATATTTCAAACGACACGATAAAATCCGCTTGCCCTTTGTCGACGACGGGGGAATAAACTTTGTCGCCGAAACGAACGTAAGTTATAACGGAACCGCCGCGCTGACTCATGCCGTGAACTTCCGAAACTTTAACGTCGAAGCCCTCATTCAAAAGCAAATGTCCGAGAATTTTACTCGCAAGCAAGGAGCCTTGCCCGCCGACGCCAACGATTATAATATTTTTAGTCTCCACAGTTCAAGCCTCCCTCGCAAAAGCTTTTTTAGGACAAAGTTGACTGCAAACTTCGCAACCGACGCATTGAGTTTGGTCGACAACCGCCTTGCCGTCCTTCATGCTGATTGCCGGGCAACCGATTTTCATACACGACTTGCAACCGATACATTTATTTTTATCGACGTAAAGGGGCGGCTTATGCTTGACGGTCTTAAGCAGGGCGCACGGTCTCCGCGAAATTATAACGCTTGGCTCCTGCGCGGCAAGTTCCTCTTTAATCGCAACGTCGCACTCTTTTAAGTTGTACGGGTCGACGACACGCACGCGCTTAATCCCCATCGCCCGACATAACGCCTCCAAATCAATCTTGCCTGCAGGGTCGCCCTTGATATTTAAGCCCGTCGACGGATTCTGTTGATGTCCCGTCATGCCCGTTATCGAGTTGTCCAAAATTATTACCGTCGAATTAGATTGATTGTAAGCGACGTTGGCAAGTCCCGTCATGCCCGAATGCATAAAAGTTGAATCGCCGATAACCGCAACGGTTTTTGATTCACTGTCCTTGCCGAGCATTTTATTAAAGCCGTGCGTCGCGCCGATACTCGCGCCCATGCAAAGTGTAAGTTCAATCGTCGAAAGCGGCGGCACTGCTCCCAAAGTGTAACAGCCGATGTCGCCAAGCACTGTGCATTTTCTTTTTTTCAACGAGTAGAATAATCCTCTATGCGGACAGCCCGCGCACATAACCGGCGGTCGTGGCGGTATCGCGTCTTCCAAACTGACACCTGATCCCTGACCCCTGACCCCTAATCTCTCCGCAACTAAATTCTGGCTGAACTCGTCGATTCGCGGTAAAAGTTCCGAGCCCTCGACTGCAAGTCCAAGCGATTTTACATGATTCTCAATTATCGGGTCAAGCTCCTCGACGACGACTAATTTTTTTACTCGCGACGCAAAATTTTTTATCAGCTCGACGGGCAACGGATTTATCATGCCGAGTTTCAAGACGCTCGCGCCCTCGCCGAAAACTTCCTTGACGTATTGATAACTTGTCGACGACGTGATTATCCCCAACTCGTCCGTTAAAAATTCCACGCGATTAATCGGCGTCGTCTCCGCGTATTCGATTAATTTTTTTGTGCGCTCTTCAACTATTGGGTGACGTTTTTTAGCGTTACCCGGCATCATCACGTACTTGGCGATATTTTTTTCGTAAGTTTTGGAATGTTCGACGCGCTCGGAAGTTTCGACGACCGATTGACTGTGCGCAACCCGCGTGCACATTTTGATTATAACCGGCGTATCGAATTGCTCAGAAATTTCATAGGCAAGCTTGGCGAAGTTCAAAGCCTCAGCCGAATCCGCCGGCTCCAACATCGGAACTTTAGCGGCTATTGCGTAATGGCGACTGTCCTGCTCATTTTGCGAGGAATGCATTCCCGCGTCGTCCGCCACAACAATTACCAAGCCCGCATTAATTCCCGTGTAACTCAGCGTGAACAACGGATCTGCCGCGACGTTCAAGCCGACGTGTTTTTGTCCGCAGAAAGCTCTTTTGCCCGCCAATGACGCCCCGAACGCTGACTCCATTGCGACCTTTTCATTGGGTGCCCATTCGCAATAAATTTCGTTGAACTTGACGGCTTCCTCCGTTATTTCCGTCGAGGGCGTACCGGGATAACTCGATACGAACGCAACGCCCGCCTCCCATAAGCCGCGCGCCAACGCCTTGTTGCCCAACATTAATTCTTTCATCAAAACATCTCCTGATTTTTTAGTATAGGGTTAGATTTTTCACGATAAAAAAAAATCCTGCGTGTCACAGGATTAAAAAGTTTTTTCAGCGATTGTTAAGCCATTCTTTAGCCGCGCAGATTTGAAGTTCGACTTGCTGATAAGACGTGCCGCCCTGTGAATTGCGAGCCGCCACACAAGTTTCCGGCTTAATCGCGTCGTGAATATCGGCTTCAAACAGCGGCGAGAAATTTTTAAATTCGGCGAGCGTCAAGTCTTTGAGGTAAATATTTTTCTCAATGCAATAGTGAACGAGTTTGCCCGCGACTTCGTGCGCTTGGCGGAACGGCAAATTTTTCTTGACAAGATAATCGGCAAGGTCGGTGGCGTTAGAAAAATCTTCCTCGACTGCGCGGCGCATATTTTTTTTGTTAATCTTCATGCCGTCGACAATCTGCGCGAAAACCGCTAAAGAAAATTTCACGGTGTCGAGCGCGTCGAAAACACCTTCCTTATCTTCCTGCAAATCTTTGTTGTAAGCGAGCGGCAACGCTTTAACCGTCGTCAGCAACGCCATTAAATGCCCGATAACTCGCCCCGCCTTCCCGCGAACCAATTCCGGAACGTCGGGATTTTTTTTCTGCGGCATCATCGAAGAGCCGGTACAATGCGCGTCGTCCAATTCAATGAAACTAAACTCGCGACTGCACCATAAAATAATTTCCTCGCTGAACCTCGACAAGTGAATCATCAAAATCGACGCGGCAGATAAAAATTCCAAAAGATAATCCCTGTCGCTGACGGCGTCGAGGCTGTTGGAATAAATTTCTTTGAACTCCAATTCGCGAGCAACAAAATTTCTGTCGATGTTAAAAGTCGTGCCCGCCAAAGCTCCCGCTCCCAATGGCATAATATCTGCGCGGGCGTAAACGCCTTCAAAGCGTGCGAAATCCCGTTGCAACATGCAGAAATACGCCAGCAAGTGGTGAGCAAATAAAATCGGTTGGGCGCGTTGTAAATGAGTGTAGCCCGGAAAAATCACGTCGGAATTTTTTTCAGCGGCATTAACCAACGCGGTTTGCAATTCGAGAATCAATTTTTGAACTTCGCGGACTTGACGGCGCATATAAAGATGAGTATCGAGCGCGACTTGATCATTGCGACTGCGTGCCGTATGAAGTCTGCCGCCCGCCGCACCGATTAAATCCGTCAAAGATTTTTCAACGTTCATGTGAATATCTTCCAGCGCGACACTGAAATTAAATTCGCCCGCGTCAATTTTTTTCAAGATATTTTCCAAGCCCGCGCAGATTTTCTCGGCGTCGTCATCGGAAATAATTTTTTGAGCCGCTAACATTTTCGCGTGTGCAATCGAGCCTTGAATATCCTCGCGGTACATGCGCTTATCGAAGTTAATCGACGCTTGGAACTCGTTAATCATCTCGTCGGTAGATTTTTCAAAGCGTCCGCCCCAAAGTTTCTCGCTCATTTTTTATTTACCAATGCACGAACTTTCAGCGGCAAGCCAAACAGATTTATAAAGCCCGTCGCATCCGCTTGATTGTAAACGTCGTCATGTTCAAACGTCACGAACTCTTGGCTGTACAGAGAATAAGGCGACTTGCTCCCCGCCGAAATAATGTTGCCCTTGTAAAGTTTAAGGCGAACCGTGCCCGTAACAGTCTTTTGAGTTTCATCGACGAATGCCGCCAAAGCCTCGCGCAACGGACTGAACCACATGCCATCATAAACAAGTTCGCCATACTTAACCGCAACGTGCTGTTTGAAATGGAACGTCGCACGGTCGAGGCAAAGATATTCCAGTTCGCGGTGCGCGTAGTAGAGAATGGAGCCCGCAGGATTTTCGTAGACGCCGCGACTTTTCATGCCGACGAGACGATTCTCGCAGATGTCGACGATACCAACGCCGTTGCGTGCGCCGATTTCATTCAGCCGCGTAACAAGTTCAACCGCGTCGAGTTTCTCGCCGTTGACGGCAACAGGAATGCCCTTTTCAAAGCCGACAAAAACTTCTTCGGGAATATCGGGCGCGTCTTCGGGGGCTTTGCTGATAAGGAACATTTCATTATTGGGCGCGTTCCAAGGATTTTCAAGGTCGGAGCCTTCGTGCGAGAGGTGCCAAATATTTCTGTCCATGCTGTAAGTTTTATTGGCGGTGGCAATCGGAATGTCGTGCGCTTTGGCGTATTCAATCTCAGCCTCGCGGCTATCGAGTTCCCATTCTCTCCAAGGAGCGATAATCTTCAATTCGGGCGCGAGAGCCTTAACCGTCAACTCGAAACGAACTTGGTCATTACCTTTACCGGTCGCGCCGTGAGCAACTGCATCGCAACCTTCGGCAAGCGCAACCTCTACGAGTTTCTTGGCGATAATCGGACGCGCAAACGACGTTCCCAATAAATATTTTTCCTCGTAAGTGGCACCGGCTTTAAGCGTCGGGAAAATGTAATTCTCGATAAAATCTTTGGTGAGGTCGGCAATAAAAACTTTCGACGCGCCCGACTTTAAGGCTTTATCGTGAACGACGTTAAGCTCATCGCCCTGCCCGACATCCGCGCAAACTGCAATGACTTCACAACCGTAATTTTCTTTGAGCCAAGGAATTATAACCGACGTATCGAGCCCGCCGCTGTAGGCAAGCGCAACTTTTTTGACTGTATCCTTCATGTAAATATCTCCTCCAATGTAATTAATGTAATGTATTTTACCTTCGCGCTCGGAGCTTGTCAATTTTAACGATTTTATTTATCAGCCGCCGATTTTTATTGACTAATCAAAGCCGGCGTTATAAACTTTTTTAGAATGGAGGGAGTAATCGTGGGCGAAAAAATTTTTAGTGAAATACCCTTGCGAACGTGGCGATGGCTCGGCGTCAATGACGTTAAAACTTCCGCGCAGGTTGAAGAAAAAATTATTGACGTGCCCGACGGCGAGACGAAAATTTTTGTCGACGTTAATATTGCTGATAAAAATGTTGCGCGCCGGATAAAAATTACTGTCGGGGAATCTGCGCGGGTAGAATTTATTTCAGCAGACGTTGGGAGCGGCGATTATTCTGCGGACGTTGAAATTGAATTGCGCGGCGACGATTCGGCGGCTGATTTGGAAGCGGTTTATTTCGGCGACGGCGAACGGCGTTTGGATTTTAATTATGTGATTCGACAGCGCGGCAAAAGAACTTCGGCGAATATGAACGTGCGCGGGGCTTTGGTTGATAAGTGCGACAAAATTTTTCGCGGGACGTTAGACTTTCAGCGGGGCGCAAAAGGTTCGACGGGTCACGAGTTGGAGGAAGTAATAATTTTATCGGAAGGCACGCGCAATCGTTCGGTACCGTTAATGCTTGCCGCAGAGGATGAAGTCGACGGACATCACGCAGTAAGTATCGGGCGGCTCGATGATGAAAAAATTTTTTATCTGATGAGTCGCGGGCTTGATAAGTCGGAGGCGGAACGGTTAATCGTCGAGGCGGCGTTCAATCCCGTTGTCGATAAAATCCCCGATGAAAATCTGCGCGGCGAACTTTTACAAAATCTTCAGCGGCGGCTCAGATAAAATAATCTGCGCGGAATTTTTTATTTGCTCTCCAAGTCGGAGGGCGTTTTTTTATTCTGCGAACGTTCAAGCAACGCAGAAAATATCGGCTCGCCCCCGCATAAATCAGAAATTAAAAGAGCCGTGCCCGATACCACGATTAATCCGATTAAGTGCGAGAACTGCCCAGTCAATTCCAAAATTAAAATGCTGCCCGTCACCGGTGCTTTGACAACCGCCGCGAAAAATGCCGCCATCCCAAAAATTATAAACAACGTCGTCCAATCCGCCGTGAAAAAATTTATCCCGTTGCCCGCCCGCGCAAAAATATTTCCAATCAACGCGCCTATCACCAGTACCGGCAAAAATAATCCGCCTGGCGCATTCGTCCCAAAACTTATCAGCGTGAATAAAATTTTCCCCGCCAATAAAATCACCAACAAACTCAGCATCGGGCGCGTGATTAAAAGTTCGTCGACTAAAACATTTCCGCAACCTAAAACCTGCGGAAGTTCCATGCCGATTGGAATTGCCAACAGCAACGGGATTGCAAATCTTTTCACGCCGAAAATTTTTAATCGGTCGTAAGTGTCGAGTGCGAAGATTAACGCCTTAGAAAAAAATGCGCCCGCTACCCCGCAAATTATTCCGAGCAAAATAAACAGCGCGGCAAATTTCAGCGGAGCCGCCGATAAACTCGTTACCATTTCTAAAGTCGGCAAAGTTTTTACCGTCGGGATGTTAAGCGGCGTCGTGGTTATCGTCTCGAATACGGGGCGCACGCCGAATACAATCTTTACGACGAATGACGCGCTGACTGCCGCAGTTATCGCCGCGATTAAAATTTCTTGCGAAAATCTTTTGCGGAGCTCTTCAATGCAGAAAATCACTCCCGCGAGCGGCGCGTTAAAAATTGCCGCCAAACCCGCGCCTGCCCCCGCCGTTAATAAAAAATTTCCCTCAACCGCTTCATGATGTCGATTCCCCGCGTAAATTATTTTCGTGAACAGATTCCCGACTGCCGCGCCGAACTGTACGCTGATTCCCGCTCTGCCCAATGATAAGCCCGCCCCGATTCCCAAAACCGTCGCGAAAAATTTTACCGCCAATAATCTGAACGGCTTAATCATCTGAGTTCGTCCCTGCAAAATTCCTTTTATCTGCGGTATGCCGCTCCCGCCAACTTGCCCGTCGAAACTTACTGCCCTTGATAAAATCGCCGCCAATAAAATCATCACGCCGATTGCCAATAAAATTCTCCCTAAGCTGTCGACGTGCGCAAAAATTATCGGGCGATAAATATCCGCCTCGTCGAGCAAAAATCTCAACGCCGCTACTATCGCGCCCGTAAATATTCCGACTGCCGCGCCCTCAAAAAATAATCGAACGCGTAAAAGTCGCCGCTTACTCAGCAAAATTTTCCCCTCCCAAAATTTTTAATCATATTTTAATGTTGCGCAGGCTTTTTGCAACTTGAAAATTCATTTTTGACAATGTAAAATCGGGTGCCAATAAGAGGAGGGATTTCCAATGGCAAACGATGAAAGACAAAACAATAATCTCCAAGCGGTTCGCGAGGCGGTTGAGAATTTTTTCGAGAAGGACAAACTTAAGCATAAGCCCTTCGACGAACGCAACGTGGCGAGCGCGATTTATTCTCTCGATGTAAAGTTCGGGCATGTCACGGTATTTTTCCACGCGTACAAAGACAGGCTCATCATCCATTCTATCCTCCCGTTGAATGCTGACGAGGAAGAACGCGTTAAAGTTGGCGAGTTCCTCCTTCGGGCGAATTACGGCTTAAAAGTTGGCGGCTTCGATTTTGATTTCGACGACGGGGAAATTTCTTACAGGGTTTCCATTTACTGCGGCGATGATGATTTTGTTCCCCCGACTTACGAGCAAATTGCTTTCGTGGTTTTTATCGGGATGATGATGATAGAAAGATATGGCAACGCGCTGATTAAAGTAATGTTCGGTTTGGTTGAGCCTAGTGACGCCATTGAATCTGTCGAGTCGGACGATTAAATTTTTGTGTTGACAAGCGGCGGCAGTTGTGGTACCCTACGCAAGGTTTCTGAAGTAAGTTTTTGGAGCAGTACCCAAGTCGGTGAAGGGGACGGTTTGCTAAATCGTTAGGCTCGGAAGGGCGCGGAGGTTCGAGTCCTCTCTGCTCCGCCATCAAAGAAAAGGTTTCGCTCTTAGATGAGCGATTGTCAAAAATCGTCGTGCGGAATCGACCGTGCGGCGATTTACGTTTAAGGAGGTTTTTATCATATGGCGAAAGTCAACGAAAATTATTTGAAACTCCCCGGCAGTTATCTTTTCTCGGAAGTCGGCAAACGCGCCGCCAAGTTCCAAAAAGAAAATCCCGACGCAAAAATTATTCGTCTTGGTATCGGCGACGTAACGCGTCCGCTCCCGCAAGTTTGTATCGACGCGATGAAGGCTGCCGCTGATGAAATGGGCAACGTCGAAACTTTTCGCGGCTACGGTCCCGAACAAGGTTATTCGTTCCTGCGCGAGAAAATTGCCGACTTCAATTATAAACGTCGCGGGCTCGAAGTCAGTGCCGACGAAATTTTTATCAGCGACGGTTCCAAATGCGACTGCGGCAATATTCAAGAAATTTTCTCGCTCGACAGCAAAATCGCTATCGCCGACCCTGTTTATCCCGTTTACCTCGATACAAACGTCATGGCGGGACGCACCGGCAATTTGAAAGCCGACGGACATTTTGAGGGCGTAACTTATCTGCCGTGCACTGCCGAAAATAATTTTGCTCCGATGCCGCCCGCTGAGAAAGTCGATATGGTTTATCTTTGCTCGCCGAACAATCCGACCGGCACGACGCTTGATAAACCTGCGTTGGAGGCTTGGGTTGCCTACGCTAAAGAAAACGACGCCGTGATTCTTTTCGACGCCGCTTATGCCGCTTACATTACCGAAGAAAATGTTCCGCGTTCGATTTACGAGATTGAAGGGGCACGTGACGTTGCAATTGAGTTCCGTTCCTTCAGCAAGACGGCGGGCTTTACCGGTACACGTTGCGGCTATATCGTTATCCCCGAAGGCTTGACGGGCACCACTTCGACGGGCGAACGCGTTCCCTTTAAAAATCTTTGGGCGCGTCGTCACACTACCAAATTCAACGGCACGAGCTACATCACTCAACGCGGCGCGGCGGCGATTTATTCCGACGAGGGACAAGCGCAAGTCAAAGCTCTCGTTAATTATTACCTCGAGAACGCCAAGATTATTCGCGAGAGTTTAAGTGCGGCGGGCTTGACGACTTACGGCGGAATTAATGCTCCTTACATCTGGCTGAAGACTCCTGCCGATACTCCGTCGAGCTGGGATTTCTTTGATAAACTTCTGCACGAAAAACATATCATCGGGACGCCGGGCGCGGGCTTCGGACCTTGCGGCGAGGGCTATTTGAGATTAACCTCCTTCAACAGCAGAGAAAATACGATTGAGGCTTGCGAGCGGATTAAAAAATAAATTTTTTACGGTTAAGGCGGCTTTAATAAACGCGTGATAAATTTTTGCAAAAGGAGGAGTGATGGAGATGAAGGTACCAAAATTTTTAACGGCAGTCGCGACGGCGGCGATTTTATTCGCGACAAGTTTAGGTTGTTCGGCGGCTCCCAAAGCAAGTTACGTTGAAGGCGTGGATTGGAAAAATCAAGTCGTAACCGTAATCGGCGAGGGAATTGCTCCGCCCGATGCTGTCAACTTCACGCAGGCAAAAGGCATGGCTGTTAAGGCGGCTAAGGCTGATGCTTATCGCAAGATGGGCGAACTGATTAACGGTGTGCGCGTCGACGGAGAAACTACCGTCGAAAAAATGTTGACGACAAGAGATGTAGTTCAACTGCGCGTCTCGGCGACGATTAAGGGCGCAAAAGTTATCGAAGAGACACTTTTAAGCGACGGCGGTTGTCGGGTAGTAATGCAAGTGCCGCTGTTCGGAGTTTCAGATTCATTGGCGGGAGCTGTCTTTGAAAAATCAACGGCAATCGACCCGTTCCCCGAACCCGTGCTTGATGTCGACCCGTCAACGATGCCGTACAATTCAGCGACGCCCGTCAAGCGCAGATTTGAAGTCACTAAGGTAACAGTCGAGGAAGAAGGTTACACTCCTTCAGCACCGACGACGCCGACAACGCCTTACAAGTCGCCGCTCACGAGAATGGCAGTGCCGACGCTTGACTCAATCATTTTGCAAAAGGTCGCGGCTAATTCTATTTATCAACAGCCCGTCCAGAATGTTCAACTTGCTTACGATTCTCCGGTGGCAACGCCTCAAAAACGCGTAAAAAAATCCGTCGAAGAATACGCGGCGATGGCTGAAGGTTATTACACGGGTTTGGTTGTCGATTGCAGAGGTTTGGATCTCCAGCCGGTTATGAGCCCCGTTATTAAAAATTCCAACGGCACGAAAATTTACGGGCATAAAAATCTTGACATTGAGGAAGTAATTGCGCGTGGCATGGCTGATTATATCGACGACCCAGACCACGTCGACCGCGCAGGCGTTAATCCGTTGGTTGTCAAGGCGGTTGCAGTGGAGAATTTCAACAGCAATCCGGTTTTGGCTATCCCCGACTCCAATCGCGTTTTGATTGAGAATCATGCGACAAAATTTTTGAAAGAATTAAACGTGGTATTTCTGTTCGATTAATTTTAATGCTACCATTTGCCGCCATTCGTGGCGGTTTTTTTTTGCGGTAAAACATTTGACATATGGCTTGACAATCTATAAAATACTTTGGTATTCGTAAAAAAATTTTTATAGGGGGTGAGTGTTATCGCCATAACAATCGCAGCAGTCATCATTGCAATAATTCTCGGCGCATTAGGCGGATATACGACGCGGAAACGTACAGCTGAAAAACAAATCGGCACAGCGGAGGAAGAAGCGCGGCGGCTAGTCGACGAGGCGCGAGAAAAATCTAACGCAGAAAAAAAAGAAGCCATACTTGAAGCTAAGGAAGAAATTCATAGAATGCGGCAGGAACTCGACCGCGACACTAAGGAGCGACGCAATGAACTCTCTCGGCAAGAGCGGCGCGTAGTGCAGAAGGAAGAGAACCTCGATAAAAAGCTGGATTCATTAGAAAAAAAGGAAATTCTTCTAAGTAAGAAAGAGGCTCGGCTAAACGAGTCTCAGGCACAACTTGACGCAATGCAGGAGAAAGAAGATGCCGAACTTGAACGCATTGCGGAGCTTAGTAGGGACGAAGCACGAACTATTTTACTGAATGAGATTGAGGAAAGTTTGAAGCACGATAAGGCACTCAGAATTAAAGAGTATGAGGCGCAAATCAGAGACGAGGCAGACAAAAAGGCGCGTGACATTCTAAGCACGGCGATTCAACGTTGCGCGGCGGATCACGTAGCGGAGACAACAGTATCAGTCGTAGCACTTCCAAGCGACGACATGAAAGGGCGGATTATCGGGCGCGAGGGCAGAAACATTCGCACGCTTGAAACTTTGACGGGCATTGATTTAATCATCGACGACACGCCCGAAGCGGTTATTTTATCGGGTTTCGACCCTGTTAAACGTGAAATTGCCCGCGTCGCATTGGAGAAATTAATTTCAGACGGAAGGATTCATCCTGCGCGGATTGAGGAGATGGTTGACAAGGCGACTCGCGAAGTTGATAGCCGCATGAGAGAGGCGGGCGAACAGGCAACTTTTAAAGTTGGTGTGCACGGGATTCATCCTGAGCTTGTCAAACTTTTGGGGCGGCTGAAGTATCGCACAAGTTACGGGCAAAACGTCTTGGATCATTCAATCGAAGTTGCGATGTTAGCGGGGCTTATGGCAAGTGAGCTTGGCGTTGATGTGAATTTGGCAAAACGAGCGGGACTTCTTCACGACATAGGCAAGGCAGTTGATCACGAAGTCGAAGGACCGCACGTGACGATTGGCGCGGACTTGGCAAAGCGTTATCGCGAGAATAAAGTTGTCATCAATGCGATAGCGTCACATCATGGCGACGTTGAAGCGACTTCGGTTGAGGCGATATTGGTAGCGGCGGCTGATGCAGTATCGGCGGCGAGACCCGGAGCACGTCGCGAAAGTTTAGAAATGTATCTTAAGCGGCTTAAAATGCTTGAAGAAATTGCCGAGAGTTTTGAAGGCGTCGAACGTTGCTTTGCGATTCAAGCGGGGCGTGAGATTCGCGTTATGGTTAAGCCGGATAAGATTGACGACGCGGCGGCAGTGACGCTTGCCCATGACATAGTTAAAAAGATTGAGAAAGATTTGGAATATCCCGGGCAAGTTCGGGCGACGATAATTCGCGAGGTCAGAGTCGTCGACTACGCTAAATAAGCTAGATTAAAAGATGAAAAGTGGATAGGGACTAGGGTTCAGGGATTACTGACCCCTGAACCCTGAACCCTGAACCCTGAACCCTTTTCATCTTATGATCTTATAATCTTTTCATCTTAAAAGGAGGTTAAAGCGGTGTTTGATTTTCTGAAGAAGACAAAGAAACCCAATCCCGACGCAAGCCGCTTGCTGGCGTCGATATTGGTGGTGTTTCCTGCAGTTCAATCAGTGACTTACGAGTCGAAAGGCGAGACGCTTGAATTCTCCTTTGCATTGAACGGAAAATTTACGCAAGACGACTTTGAAGAATTTCTAACTTACGTCGCAGAATCATTGGAGACTTATCATCACTTGGAAGGACTTTGCGGCGCGAAGATTGAGCTTAACGTCGAGGGCGTTTACGGCACGTACTTTTTGAATGTTCGGCGGGATATGGCTACGCTGACTTGTCGGGAGTTGTCGCTTCTAACGGAGCTGGCGTTCAATTATTTTGGCGACCGCTTGGTTGAGGAATACGACGATAATTATTTTCCCGACGAGGAATATTTGATAGCGCAGGAACATTATTTGGAACAATGCTTGAACAATATGCGGCAACTGCGCGTTGAAGGGCGATTGGTCGGCGTGCGCGAGCGTGAACGTGTCGTAGTTTATTCGCGCTGAGAAGGGAGCGAATTTTTTGCGGATTTTAATGGTCGGTGATGTTGTCGGGCGAACCGGCAGATATTTTTTTATGGAACAAACGCCCGAACTTAAGCAGAAAAAAAGTATTGATATGGTTGTCGTCAACGGGGAGAATGCGGCGCACGGCAAAGGTTTGACGCCAAACATTTTCGACGAACTGATAACAGGCGGCGCGGATGTCGTAACCAGCGGCAATCACATTTGGGACAATTCAAACGTCTTGCGCATTATCGACGAGGAACCGTTTCTGATTCGCCCCGCAAATTATCCCGAAGATTCGCCCGGCAGAGGCTTTTGTATTTTCCCTGTCGGCAAGAAAAAAATCGGCGTGATAAATCTTGCGGGCAGAACGTTTATGCCTCCGTTGGATTGTCCGTTTCGGCTCGGCGATAAACTTTTGAACTCCCTAAAAAAACACTGCGATATAATTTTGGCAGACTTCCACGCGGAGGCAACAAGTGAAAAACTTGCCTTTGCCAATTATTTTGACGGGCGATTAACGGCGGTTGTCGGAACTCATACGCATGTTCAAACGGCGGACGAAAAAATTTTGCCGAAGGGCACGGCTTATATCAGCGATTTGGGAATGGTCGGCGCGGAAAATTCAATCTTGGGCATGGCGGCTGAACCCGTGATTAAAAGATTTTTGACGGGGCGTCCGGGCAAATTTGAAGTCGCGGAGGGAGCCGCCATTTATTGTGCCGCGCTTATTCACATCGACGACACGACAAATAAAGCCGTAAAAATTGAACGCATTCAGATTAAGGAAAAACGATAAAGTATTGCCTGCCGTGATAAAATATATGCTAAATTCGGCGTGGCAAGTGAAGGATTTAATTTGAGTATGCAGAATTAATAAGACAGACAACTTAGACGCAGAAGGAGCCGCAGCAAGTAGAAAACTACTACAACATCAAAAAGGAACAAGGGAGGAGGAACAATCATGGAAATCCTAAAGGTATCAGCCAAATCTAACCCCAATTCCGTCGCCGGCGCACTCGCGGGAGTCATCCGCGAAACCGGAAGTGCCGAGATGC
>CAJOHN010000026.1 GCA_905234235.1 uncultured Selenomonadaceae bacterium | reverse complement strand
CCTTAGCAATCGTTTGGCTTTCGTTGTAGCAGGGAATCAGCACAGCAATTTTTGACATCAAACTTCCCTCCATTTTGTCAGTTGACTCTGTAAATGTAAGTGCCCGCGTCTTCATAAATCTTTTTTATTTTAACGGTGGCGGTAGAAAATTTTTCCAAGCCGTCATTGCGCGAGAGAATATATCGCACGTCTAATTTCGACAAATCATTGGGATTAAGTAACATCTTTATCACAAGCCCGATGTTGGAAAATTCTGTGTTGCCACCGGTCAGAGTTATCGATATGCACGCATAACAATTATAAGCCGAATACTTGGAACCGGTCGGGTCGAATTTTTTCCAGCGTTCCAACAGAGGATACATATTAACGCTGTTTACAGTTGGCGCGCCGAACATTATCGGGAAATCGTTTAAGCTTACGTCTTCGTTTTCAACAAGCCAAAGTGATTTATCTGCGCGGACAATCTCAGCAATTTTTTTACCGACCGGAATTTCATAAACGCAATCGACACCGTGAGCCACAGGATTGACAGTCGCGCCGATTAAAAGCATCATCAAGCACAAAATCCCGACGCGCAAATTTGTCAACTTACTCGTGAACAAATAAATCGCAAGGAAGACAAAAATCGTCATACCGAGAATTCTTTTTACGTTCATCCAATCGCTGATTAAACCAAAAGTCAAGCTCGTACCAACGATTGAAATTACAGCCGCCAAAAAAATTTTTTCACGGCGCGAGAGATTAAGTTCGATAAGTCCGAGTCCGCGAAACAGAATCAGCATTTGTATGAGATCGATAACGACTCTTGCGCGATTGCCCGTCACGCTGTACATCAACGTTACCTTTGCGAGCCAAGCCGGCACTCCAAAATTTTCCCACAGTATGAATAAGCCGCCCAGCACGACTAGCAAAGTCATCAGCGGGTCAAAACTATCGCGCTTGAATGTCGAGTAAAAAAATATTAGCAAGCCGAGCGGAGCCATGCTGAAAAAAGTTGCCGCCTCGCAGTTGTTAGTTATTCCTGAACTTTCAATGTTGCAAAAAGGAAGAAGTGAACTGACGCCATAAACCATTTGAAAAACCGGAGACATCAAACCGCCCAATTCAAAACGCTTGCCGGGATATTCTGTTGCTCGCATGATTTCTATCATATCCCACGAAGAGTATACGGCGTGAGCAATGGGCGCGAACGTCAAAAGCACTCCGACGAGCCAAAAAATTTTGTCGTGCCACAGACTGTTAAACAAATTCACTTGCCCGATAGAGACTGCGATTAGGCAAAACAGAAATACATAGCCGAAGGGAACTTGCCACGCGGGATATATTCCGAAAACATAAATTCCTGCACACCACAGAAAGCCCGCCGCGTACAAAAATCTTTTTCGGCTTTGCTCACTCAAATACAGTTTCCAACAAATGACCAGACCTTGCCCTGCCGCTAAAATTTCTGCGATTGAGTTCACCGACCACCACCATTGCGCCAGCGGCGAGAAGGCAATCATAATTGCGTAGAGCACACAAAGTTTTTTGTTGACCTGTAAAATTATTCTCGCGAACTCAAACGAAATAATCTGCCCATCCAAAAGAACGCGAGCCCCGAACCTTGGTCGAGGAAAAGATATCCAATCAGCGCGGGACGAAAAATCATCGCGGGGTGCCAGACCGCCTGCCCGTAAGCCATGAACATATTCGTTGGAGCTGCGCGGACAATGTCGCTTATCATGGAAAAGTCCGTGAAGTATTGCGAGAAAGCGAACGGCGTAAAGACACCCCACTCATCGAAACGGATTTGTCTGGGGACGCCGATAATTATCGATTGCAGTTCGGGATGGTCGAGAAATTTTCCGTAAATACCAATCGACGAGCCGTGCACTTCAAATATAACGCACAACAAAAGAAATATTCCGCCTAACACGTAGCGCAAACGGTAAAAAATTTCTGCTGTCTCTTCCGTTTCGCGAGAAGCAAAATTTTTTTCGACGGCATAAAATCTTTTGGATAATGTCTCAATCAGCCGTTTGAATTTGGGCATTTCTGATTCCTCCAAAGTCTTAAAATAATCTTCTCCGCCTCGTCGAGTGTTAAGGCTTGTTCGTCAGAGTTGAGTTATCGGCGGCGGCTCCAAACCTGCGCGGACTAAAATTTTTTTCTGCATAAAAAGTTCACGCGGCGTGCCGTTGAATAAAATTTCTCCCTGCGCCAATACAATTACCCGATTGGCAAAACGCGCGATGTCCTCCATGTTGTGCGAAACTAAAATTATCGTGACGCCCGACTTTTTTATCGCGCCGAAAATTTCTTTAAGCAAATTTCTTTTAGCGAGCGGGTCAAGTCCTGCGGTTGGTTCGTCGAGGATTAAGTATTTCGGTTTGAGTGCCAATATCCCCGCGATTGCCACCTTACGACGTTGCCCGCCCGATAATTCAAATGGCGAAACTTTTTTCAACGCCGCGTCCAATCCGACTTGCCGCATTGCCTCTTCAACCCGCGCAGATATTTCAGCCTCGCTTAAGCCGAAATTTTTTGGAGCAAATGCAATGTCTCTCTCAACCGTTTCCTCGAAAAGTTGTTGCTCAGGATATTGGAAGACGATACCGACAAGGCGTCGGATTTTTTTATCGTCGACGGGCAAATTATCAATCGTGACGGAGCCGCTTTGCAAGTCAATCAAGCCCGCGATAATCTGAATCAACGTCGACTTACCGGAGCCGGTGTGCCCCGCAATCGCCAAAACTTCGCCCTCCGCCGCGTCGAATGAAATATTTTTCAGCGCAGTCTTTTCAAAGGGCGTGCCGCGCATGTAAGTATAACTCACGTCATCAACGCTAATCATCGTAACGCCTCCGCGAGTTCTTCAGCTGTTAAAATTTTTGGCGGGAGTTTGAACTTTTTTCTCAGACGTTCGGCGAGTTCGACGGCAACGGGCACATCAAAGCCCAGTCGTTTCATCTCTTTAACGTTCGTAAAAATTTCTCGCGGCGTCCCGTCTAAAATTATTTTCCCGTTCTCCATGACGAATACTCTTTGCGCCGCCGCCGCCTCTTCCATGAAATGCGTTATGTAAATTATCGTTTTGCCCTGCGCGTGAAGTTTTTTTACCATCGATAAAATTTCCCGCCGCCCTAACGGGTCAAGCATTGCGGTCGGCTCGTCGAATACGATTATTTTTGTTTGCATTGCTATCACGCCCGCAATCGCGATTCGTTGCTTTTGTCCGCCGCTGAGTTTGCTTGGTGCAAATTTTTTATAATCGTTCATGTCGACGGCGTCAAGTGCCAAATCAACACGCTCACGAATCTGCGCGGGCTCAATCCCTAAATTTTCCAAGCCGAACGCAACATCATCCTCGACAATTGCCGCAACAATTTCGCTATCGGGATTTTGAAAAACCATTCCGACGTTTTCTCTGATTCGCCAAATATTTTCTTCCTGCGTGGTGTCGAGTTCGTCGATAAAAATTTTGCCGCCAGTCGGGAGCAATAACGCGTTGAAATGTTTTGCCAATGTCGACTTGCCGGAGCCGTTCGTGCCGATTATCGCAACAAATTCGCCCGCGCCAATCGAAAAGGTCACGCCGTCAAGCGCAACCTTATTCCCCGATGAACTTTTGTAGACGTGACGTAAATTTTCAGCGCGAATCATTTTGCCGCTATCAGTTCAATTTCGCACAGAGCTCCGGCAGGTAAATTCTTAACCGCTACGCAACTCCGCGCAGGTTTGCTGATGAAATATTTTTCGTAAACCGAATTGAACGCCTTGAAATCGGCAATGTCGGCAAGGTAGCACGTCGTCTTGAAAACTTCGCTGAAATCGTAGCCCGCCGCATCGAGTATCGCCGCTAAATTTTTGCAACACTGCGCGGCTTGTCCTTCAATGTTCGTCGCAACAATTTTCCCGACAACCGGGTCGATAGCAATTTGCCCCGACGTGTACAAAAGCCCGTTGACTTTAATCGCTTGACTGTACGCGCCAATCGCCGCCGGTGCTTTGTCCGTGTGAATAATCCTCATGTCATTACCTCCAATTAAAAGACCGCCTCAATCGTGCCGATTATTTCGCCGCGATGATTTTTTAATACGGGCGGGAAAATTTTATCGAGCTCCGCCGCCTCGTCCTTAGTCAGCAAGTCAAATTTTTTCAGCACAGCGATTGTCATCGGAGTAACCGCCGCATAACTTCCATCCTCAATCTTGAACGTGATACCTAAGTCGCCGTCCTTAACCGCCAGACAATAAACCGCGTCCGAACCAATCTTCGCGATAATCCTGCCGCCCGTAACCTCACTAACTACCAAATCAATCCTGCCCGTCCCGGAAATTACTTGCGGATATTTACTCATTGCGTCACGAATTTTAGTTGCCGCGCCTTCGTAATCGCCCCAATCTCCTTTGTTCGGCGTCGAAAGTCTTGCATAAGCCAGCGACATATTATAAATCGGCAAGTAAAAAACCGGCACGCCGCAACCGTCAATCCCAATCTCCAATTTATCTTCGGGCATACGCGACGCCATCGCCACATGCTTAAAAATAATTTTCTGCGCCTCGTGAGTCGGACGAATGTAACCTTCGTACGGAATGCCGAGCATCATTGCCAATGCGATAATTTGCGAATGCTTACCGGAGCAGGGATTGTGAACCGGCAAAACTTTTTCTCCTGCCGCGATTATTTTTTTGAACGCCTTGCCGCTCATTGGTCTGACGACGCCGCAATCTAAAACCGATTCATCAAGTCCGAGCTTAGATAAAATTCCTCTGACAAGCGCGACGTGATTTTCTTCGCCGCTGTGACTCGATACCAACAAAGCAAGTTCTTCGTCGGTTATGCCGTATTTTTCGAGCCCGCCGTTTTTCACGAATGCCAATGCTTGAAACGGTTTAGCGGCACTGCGCCAAAACATCGGCAAATAAGCATTCCCAATCGACGCAACGACTTCGCCCGCACAATTTACCGCCGCAACGTCTCCGCGATGAATATTTTCTACGTGACCTGCGCGGGTGTAATGCAATACAATTTCGCTCATTAAAATTCCTCCATTATTTTCCAAAATAATCGTACCAACGCGCAATGATTGAATCGCGATTTTGCGCGATAGCTTTTAGAAGGCGCGTCAAATCTTTTTGCGGGATTCGGCTCTTGTTATGAACTAAAACGGGGTTGCTGTCGGCGGGGAGCCAAATTTTTGTAGCATTGGCAGATTGTTTTCCTTTAGCAACGTGGACATGAACGGGTTCGTTATTTTCGTTCGACCAGAAAAAAATCTTGTAGCCGTAGAGCTCATACAATATCGGCAATAACTTCACCATCCTCGCGAGCGATTTCCCAAATAAGCGGGCTGTTCCTTTCGACAAAGCGGCGTAATTTGTATTCCTCATCCTCTGTGAAGCCCATGCATTTTTTACAATAGCAGACGGGCAAAACATATTCAGCAATATCAAAGCCGTTATCATTCGGGCGTTCGAGGTGCACTGTAATACTCTCGCCTTGTCGCTTAGAAAAATGAATGTCCGTGAACGTGACGATTATATTTTCGGGAACAAGCTTCAAATATTCGTGGCGCAAAAAATTTTCCTCCCTCCCAAAAAATTAAGAGGTTAAAATTTCTTCAACCTCCTTGAAAATTTCTAGATTATGTTCGGCGTCGAGCCGTCGGGAATTTTAGGTTGTTCATCCTCCGAAGGTTTAACCAAATCAACTGATACAAGTTCGGGCGGATCGTCTTTTACGAACGGCTTTTCAAATTCCGTTTTCTCCTCGCCGAAGACAATATCCTTAAGCTCCTGCGCGGAAAGTGTTTCTTTATCCATCAGAGCCTGCGCAATTTTTTCAAGCTTATCGCGGTTATCAGTCAGTATCGTGCGGCAAGATTCATAAGCCTCTTCCATGTACTTGTGAACTTCCTTATCAATTTCGCCCGCCACTTCCTCCGAATAATTTTTCTGCGTCTGCCCGAAATAATATTGTTGCGCAGGGTCGCCGCCGTAAGCTACCGGTCCAAGTACGTTACTCATGCCGTATTGCATAATCATTGCGCGGACAATTTTACTCGCCTGTTGAATGTCCTGAGATGCGCCCGTCGAAATTTCGTTGAGAACAATTTCCTCAGCGACGCGCCCGCCCATTGCAACTTTTAATCTGTCAAGCAACTCCGAACGCGTGGCGTAATTCCTGTCCTCTTTAGGGAGCATAAGCGTATAACCGCCTGCCCTGCCGCGAGGAATTATCGTGACTTTGTGGACGGGGTCGGCGTGCTTTAACATCATACCAACCAACGCGTGCCCGCCCTCGTGATAAGCCGTAAGTTTCTTTTCGTCTTCGCTCATGACTTTTGATTTACGTTCGGGACCAGCCATTACTCGTTCGATTGATTCTTCAAGCTCCGTCATGCCAATCTCGTGCTTATTGCGTCGCGCCGCCAATAGTGCCGCCTCATTAACCAAATTAGCCAAATCCGCGCCAGTAAAGCCCGGCGTCCTTCGCGCTAAAATATCCAAGTCAGCGTCTTTAGCAATCGGCTTGCCCTTAGTGTGAACTTTCAATATCGCAATGCGTCCCGTCACGTCGGGCTTGTCAACTACAATTTGTCTGTCGAAGCGTCCCGGTCTCAAAAGCGCGTGGTCGAGAATATCGGGGCGGTTTGTTGCGGCGATTATGATAATGCCCTCGTTGGGCGCGAAGCCGTCCATTTCGACAAGCAACTGATTCAAAGTTTGTTCGCGTTCGTCGTGCCCGCCACCGACATTCGCTCCGCGTTGACGACCAACCGCGTCAATCTCGTCGATAAAAATTATGCACGGAGAATTTTTCTTAGCCTGCGCGAATAAATCACGAACTCGCGACGCGCCGACGCCTACGAACATTTCTACAAAATCCGAACCGCTTATCGAGAAAAATGCGACGCCGGCTTCTCCCGCGACTGCTTTTGCCAATAAAGTTTTACCGGTGCCGGGCGGTCCGAAGAGTAAAACGCCCTTAGGGATTCTCGCGCCTAAGTCATTAAATTTTTTCGGGTGCTTAAGGAACTCGACGACTTCAGCGAGCTCTTCCTTAGCCTCGTCCGCGCCCGCTACGTCATCGAATTTAACTTTAACCTTATCGCCGCCCATAAGTTTTGCGCGACTCTTGCCGAACGAAAAAACTTTACCGCCGCCGCCTTGCGCTTGACTTATCATGAAATACCAAAACGCAACCAGCAGTAAAATTGGCAACAAAGACGTTAGGAGCGTCATCCACCACGGCGGGTCTTTTGGATTCTGCGCAGTTATTTCTACGCCTTTGGCTTCAAGTTTGCCGACAAGAGTTGTATCGCCAATCGGCTCGTCGGGGGCTATCGTCGAAAACTCGCCGCCGTCTTTTTTCGTGGCTTGAATCGTGTTTTTTAACAGGATAACCTTAGTGACCTCGCCCTCTTCGACCAGCTGAAGGAATTGCGAGTAACTGGTTTCTTCAACGGGCTTAGGCTTGACAGAAAAATAATCGTAGGCAGTTATCGCAATAAAAATCACCAGCAAATAAAACCCGACGTTGCGCAAAAAACTGTTCAATCAAAACGCTCCTTTGTATTTTATTCCGCCAATGCCATTCTTATTTTAATCTCATCATCTGTTATCTCTTGAAGAGCTTTTTTCAAGCCATCTCGTAAGGATTTCGCTGTGCTCGGTGAATAGTCTAAAATTGATGTCGAAGTTCCTTTTGCTGTCAAACGTTTCATGTACGTGAAATCTTTTTTACGATTCGACCAAATGCGATAGTCCATAACAACATTAGTTTTTTGACTCGCGTACAGCAGACCGAACCCTAAGGCTAAACGTGGCTTAGTATTCGTCAATCGAATGTAAATCAAATGCTTGCCTCTGAAATGTTTACAGATGTTGTCGATGTCGGCTTTCTTGAAGTAACGTTCCGTTACCTTATCCTCCTCTGCGCCCGTGCTGAATATTAAATCATGTTCCTCGCGATAAAGTCGAACGTAATTTTCGGTCTCGCTCGGTGGAATAATTTCATAGCTTTTGTATTCGCCCAAAACATCTTCCATCGATTTTTCAACCATGCGATAAACACTTTCCGGCTCGGAAAATCTACCCGTCGGCACGTCGAGGACGATAACTATCTCAGCCGCGCAGGCTTGCGAATTCGCGAAAAACAAAATCCCAATCGCCATGCAAAGGATTGAAAAAATTTTATTCAGCAAGGAAAATTCCTCCTTACTTACCTCCGTAAACACTGCGATTCAAAATCCCAAGATAAGGAAGGTTGCGATAATGTTGCGCGAAGTCGAGCCCGTAGCCGACGATAAATTCATCGGGGACTTCAAAGCCGCAGTAATCGATTTTAACTTCGACTTTGCGGCGGCTCGGCTTATCGAGGAGAGTGCAAACTTTAACGCTGTTCGCCTTTTTGTCCATGAAGTAATCGATTAAGAAATTCATAGTCGTACCGGAGTCGATAATATCCTCGATGAGCAGAATATCGCGCCCTTTTGGGTCGTTGTCGAGGTTTTTGAGGATATTAACTTTGCCGCTGGTGTGGGAATTTGCGTCGTAACTGGAGGCGATAAGAAAATCGAATTGAACAGGGATAGTCAGCCGCCGCACAACGTCAGTGTAAAACATGACTGCGCCGTTGAGAATGCCGACTGTAAGCAGGGGTTTGGCGATGTCCTTGTAATCTTCGCTGATTTGCGCACTGATCTCCTTAGCGCGGGCGGCGATCTCCTCTTCGGTGTACAGTACGCGTTCGATGTAATCTTCTTTGCTCTTCAAAGCAATCAACCCTTTCAATAAAAGTTTTTCGTTATGGAAAGTCTTCCCTTTTTTAAATCTGCGCGGAAATTTTTCGGTAACTCGACACCCGTTAAGCCGTTGATTAAAACTTTGCGAATGCCCTCGAAATGCACGAAGCCGAAATCTTTAGCCGAGCCCGTGACTTGCGCGAGAAATTTTTTTATGACGACGCGTTGAAGCGCAGGGTGGAGTTTTAGAAATTCTGCGCGGACGATTGAATTATCTTTGACGACGACGGGGAAAATCTTATCAGCCTGCGCGGCGATAAAGTCGGATTCTTCAGCTGTGACTTCGCCCAATCTGCAAAGCGTCTCGATAAGATTTGGATTAAAATTTTCAAGCGTCGGGATAAGTTCCGATCTAATTTTATTGCGCGTGGCGTCGAGTTCAAAGTTAGTGGCGTCGATGCGCGGCGATAAATTTTTTTGACGGCAAAAATTTTCAAGCTCAGACTTTCTAAATCTTAACAGCGGGCGAATCAGCAAGCCATATTCGGAGAAAGTTCGGAACTTCATAGCCGATAAGCCGGTTGAAGTTGTGCCGCGCAGGAGCCGCATTAAAATTGTTTCGGCTTGGTCGTCGGCGTGGTGCGCCAATGCTATCGCGTCGAAGTTAAGCTTGCTTAAAAAATCGTAGCGCAGGATTCTTGCCGCCGTCTCGATGGAAATTTTTTTATCCGCCGCAAATTTTTTAACGTCTCCGCGCCCGCCGATAAATTTAACTCCGCGCTCGTCAGCAAAACTTTTAACAAAAGCCGCGTCGTCGAGGGAGGCTTGCCCTCTTAATCCGTGTTCAAAGTGCGCAATGCAAAGCTCCAAAACGAACCGCCGCCGCGAACTAATCAACAGCTCCGCCAAAGCCAATGAATCCGCGCCGCCCGACACCGCGATTAAAATTCTGTGGACTCCGTCGAAAATTTTTTCTGCCGCGCAGGTGTCGATAAATTTTTTAATCAATGCGTTAAAAAAGAGGCAGCTTAGTCCGAACGTCTCGAACCGCGACCGCCGCGCTTTGAATCTGTTTTCCGTTTTAAATCTGTCAAACGCTCGTCGCTGTCTTTTAGGAATTTTGACAGTTTATCTTCAAAGGACGCCGACAGTTGCCTTTGCGGCTTGCGAAAGTCTCCGTGCCGATTTTGCTTAAAAGATTGCCCGTCACTTTCCGGCGGTTTGGTCTTTGCCTGCTTCAACGACAACGCCATTTTATTGCCGTCGATACTTACGATTTTTACTTTAACCGTTTCGCCCTCGTTCAAGAAATCGTGCACGTCATTAACGTAAACGTCGGCGACTTCGGAAATGTGAATCAGCCCGACTTTGCCTTCCTCCAACTCCACGAAGGCTCCAAAGTTCGTGATTCTTGTGACTTTACCTTCCACAATGCTGCCTGCTTCCATTGCCAAAATTTTGTCCTCCCAAAAAATTTTTATGGGCGCGTCGCCTGATAGGGCATTTCGCCTTCTTTGGCAAGCCCCAAATCTTCCCGCGCCAATCGCTCAATGTTGTTGATGTCCTGCAGTTCGGCGAGTTCCTTGCGTAATTTTTCGTTCACCGCCTTAGCCTTTTCCAATCGTTTATCGGCAATTCGTTGGCTCTCGCTTACATGCGACAAATGTACTTGCTGAGAAATTAATACCGTCGAGAAGTAAGCGATCATCGCGAACATCACCAACGCAAACCAGTTAAAACCGCTCCTCTTCCGCATTGCGCCGCCTCCTCTTTTTGCATATGATAACAGTTAGCTTAGTCTTTCGCAAGGTTTAGTTTTCAGCGTAAACAATCCCCTTACGGAAGTCCGCCGTGTTCCAAATATTCGTGTCGTAAATGAAAACCATATAGCCCGCGCTCGTCGAAGTTTTGAAGCCGTAACTTTGGAGAATCGATTTTATTTTTATCAAGTCGTCGGCGTTGTGGTAACTGCAAATGGACGCTCGGACTTTGTTATTGGTAAGGATTCTTTTCGCGCCGCGCAACGCACGAGGCTCGGCACCTTCTATATCCATTTTGAGGAAAATATTTTTCCCGCGCAGGTCGGGCAACGCGTCATCAATCGTAATATTTTCGCCGCCCGTGACATCTGACACGAAACGCGGAATTATTTCTACCTTATCGCCATAATCTTTGAACGTTTGACGGAGCGGAGCTTGCCATTGTTTCTCCGACTCGAACAGATACATTTTTGAACTGATGTCGGCGTACCTCAGCGCGAAATTCCCCTCGCAAACGCCCGCGTCTATCACAATGTCACCCGCGCAGATTTTATGATTGTCCGTTATGTAAAGGTGCGGCGAAGTCGGCTGTTGCTCGTTTAAAACGCCTACAACAAATGCCTCGCCGTTTTGCGTATAGAAGGAACGATTCTTCGGGAAATACATCCTGCGCGGCTCGCCGTCAACAGTTTTAAAATAAATGTACGGCAAATCGCAAGTGCTATCATAGAAAACTTTATCGCGAGTAATTTTGTTGGCGTCAAGATGTTGATTAAAAACGGTAAGCTCATGCGTTTGCCAATACCTAAGCGTTTCTTGAATCGTCGGCTCGTCGAAGTCCTCATATTTTTTTATCATAAACTGCTTAAGAAGCCAAAATAAATTTTTGAACTGCTCTCGTTTACCAATGCCCAACTCAACGATACGCGGGAGAAGGTCTTTAAAATCTTCGTCTTCGCAACCGTAAATCGCCACGTCCCAAGACAAACGCCCAATATCATTCAGCGGATAAATCGGGTAATTTTGGTACGAAGTAAATTTCTCGTTCAAGTCAAAAGAGACAACGCCCGCAATTTCATATTCAAGCCGCTCCGACATCGAACAAATCATCTCGCAAAAACGAGGCGAAACGTACGGGAACTTCAGCACTACGATTCTCATTAAAAATTCTTCTCCCTTGCGCCGCAGAAATTTTGCTTTAAATTCCACGCGCTTTAGGATATTTCCTGCCTTGACAAAGAAAATTGGCAAGCTTATTATGGCGAAAAATTTTTGGAGGCAGTTTATGATAGAAATTTTTGATGGAGCGATGGGAACGATGCTCCAATCCGGCGGGCTTAAGGCTGGTGCTTGCCCCGAATTTATGAACGTCGAGGCTCCGGAAGTCGTGAAAAAAATTCACCGTGCATATATCGAGGCGGGCTCGACGATTATCACGACAAATACTTTCGGCGCGTCGAGGCTCAAGCTTGCTCATTACGGCTTGGAAAATCGCGTCCGTGAATTGAATTTTGCCGCTGTGAAAATCGCTAAGGAAGTTGCGGGCGATAACATTAAAGTTGCGGGCGACATCGGTCCTACAGGAAAATTTATTTCGCCGCTCGGTGATTTGGATTTCGACGACGCTTATAAAATTTTTTACGAACAAGCAACTGCGTTGGCGGAAGCGGGCGCGGATTTTTTGATTATCGAGACGTGCATTGACATTCAAGAAATGCGGGCGACGCTTTTAGCCGCGAAGGACGCTTGCAATTTGCCGATAATCTGTCAGCTGTCTTACTCGGAGGACGGGCGCACTGTAACCGGTACCGACCCGCAATCCGCCGCCGTGATTCTCGAAAATATGGGCGCAAGTGTTATCGGCGTGAATTGTTCACTTGGACCGGAGCAACTCGTTCCTGTCGTGAAAATTTTGGCGGGAAATTGTAGCGTTCCGATAAGTGTTCAGCCGAACGCCGGAATGCCCTATCTTGAAGACGGCAAAACTAAATTCCCGATGGACGCAAAAACTTTCGGAAGTTGGGGCGCGAAACTTGTTGAAGCGGGCGCAACTTATCTCGGCGGTTGTTGCGGAACTACGCCCGACCATATCCGCGAGTTGGCACTCAACGTAAAAAATATTTCTCCCGCGCCGCGCAGATTTAATCGCCCGTTAATGTTGGCAAGCCGCAGTAAAACCGTCGCTATCGATAAAAATTTGCCGACCGTTTTAATCGGCGAACGAATCAATCCGACCGGCAGAAAAAAGTTAGCCGCTGAAATTCGCGAAGGCTCTTTGCTCGGCGTGAAAAAAGACGCGATTAATCAAGTCAAAGCGGGCGCGCAAGTTTTGGATGTAAATATGGGCGTCGGCGGAATTAATCAGGCAGAGATGATGGCGAAAGCCGTTAAAGAAATTTCGCGAATCACTGACGCTCCGCTGTCAATCGATACAAGCGACGCCGAAGCTTTGGAAGCGGGATTGAAAAATTTTCCGGGACGTGCGCTGATTAACTCCGTAAGCTTTGAACCCGATAGAATAAAAAAATTTCTTCCGCTCGCTAAAAAATACGGCGCGGCAATTTTAATTCTCCCGCTGACTGAAAAGGGCGTCCCGAAAACTTCAGTTGAACGCGTTGACGTTGCCAAGAAAATTATCGATGCCGCTAAAAATTTCGGACTCGACGACGGCGATTTTTTATTGGACGCGTTGGTTATGACGATTTCCGCCGATAAAAACGCTTGCCTCGAAGTTTTAAACACGTTGAAACTTTATCGCGAACTGAATTTGCCGACGACTATGGGCTTAAGCAATATCTCGTTCGGCTTGCCCAATCGCCCGCTGATTAATTCAACTTTTTTTGCGATGTGTTTAGCCGCCGGGCTCGACGCGCCGATTATGAATCCTTACGATGATTCTATGCAAAATGTTTTAAAATCTGCCGCCGCGTTGCTCGCTAAAGACCCCAACGGATTAAATTTCAGCAAGCTCTCCGTTCAAACCGATGAAGTCATTAAAAAAATTTCTCGCGATACCATTTCCGCGATTAAAATTGCCGTTCAGGAGGGTGATAAGGATGAAATTCCCGCGCTGATTCAAAAAGCCGTCGCTGAAAATTTTTCTGCCAATGAAATTACCGAACGCGCTTTGACTGCCGCAATGAACGAACTCGGCGAAGACTTCGGCTCGGGAAAAATTTTTCTCCCGCAAGTTTTATTGAGCGCGGAGACTATGCGGCTTGCCTTCGACGAACTTAAAAAAAATTTCCCCGCGCAAGAAACTAAAACGCAAGGAACTTTTATTATCGCGACGGTTAAGGGCGACGTTCACGACTTGGGGAAAAATATTGTCGGCGCATTAATCGCTAACAGCGGCTTTAAACTCGTCGATTTGGGCAAGGACGTTGATTCTGCGGAAATTGTTCGCGCCGCCCTCGAACACGACGCCGATATTGTCGGTCTTTGTGCGTTGATGACAACCACGATGATTCAAATCGATAAGGTTATCGCTGATTTGCACGCGGCGGGCTCTTCCGCAAAAATTATGGTTGGCGGAGCCGCTTTAACGCAAGAATACGCCGATTCTGCAGGCGCGGACGCTTACGCTAAAGACGGCGTCGAAGCTGTTCGTCTTGCGAAAAATTTAATCGCACGATAATCCGCGTTTAAATTCTGCTTTTGAACCCGTTTTGCTCGTTTTTACTTCGAGTCGAACGGGTATTTGTTTTTTTAGCTCTTCAACATGCGAAATTATCCCAACTAACCAACCGTCACCGAGATTATTAATCGTTGAAATCGCAAAATCGAGCGTTTCGTTATCTAAACTGCCAAAACCTTCGTCAATAAAGACCGTTTCGAGTTTAATTCCACCCAATTTATTGCGGACAACCGCCGCCAATCCCAATGCCAAACTCAACGACGCTAAAAAACTTTCTCCGCCGCTTAAAGTTGCAACCGGACGAGTTTCGCCCGTATAATCGTCAAAAATCTCCAAATTAAGCCCCGCAGTCGAATTTTTTGTGCTTCCAGCGTATTTGCTTTTCAAATTATAGCGTCTACCGCTCATTTTATCGAGAAGATAATTAGTTTCAGTCAAAACTTGCTCAAACATCGCGCTCAAATAATATCGAGAGAATGAAAGTTTGTTTCCGCGAATTTTTCCGTTTGCAGCGTCAGAAAGTTTCTTCCACAAACTTAAATCTTTTTCTGCAACAGAAATTTTCTTGTCGAGGTCGGAAATTTGAGCCGAAATATTTTTTAAACGTCCCAAATCATTTTTGAGCGAAGTTTCCTCTCTAATTGCCGAATCGTAATTTTTTTGAGCTGTATCGGCAAAGATTTTCAACGAATCGACGTTTGGCGATTGTTTATCTGCGAGTTTATCGGAAAGTTCTCGTTGAGCCGCCTGCGCAGATTTAAAAATACCTTCGCAAGAAGATTTTTTGTTATCGGCATCACGAAATTTTTTATCGGCAATTTTCCAAGCACTTTCGAGTTCTCGCAAAGTTTTTTGTAATTTTTCAATGTCGAAATCGATCTGCTCAGGATTTTCTGAGTAATTTTGCGGAATTTGGCTTTGCATCGTCTGAAATTCTCCAAGACAACGTGCACGCTCATTTGACGCCGAAGCTTGATTTTTTTGAGCCTCGTCCAGCTGAATTTTATTTTCGGCAATAAATTTTTCGCCTTTGGCAATTTGTTTTTCGCAATAGGCAAATTCATCGGCATTTTTCTTGGCGGAGTCGAAATTTTTCTGCGCAGTGGCATTATCTGGCATCCCGTCATATTTTTTCAGTTCGTCGCGCTTATTCGAGATAGAAGTTTCGATTTGAGCCGCTGCAATCTTGGTATCGTCGAAAATTTTCTTCAAACGGTCGGATTTTTTTTGTGCGGCGGCAATTTCATCGTCAGAAGGGATGATCACGTCGCTGAAATCAACATTAGGATGAATTTTTGACCCGCAAACCGGACAAGGCTCGCCGTCACGAAGATTTTTCGCCAAAAGTGCCGCACTTCCGTCGCGTTGGAGCTTTTGCAGGCGTTCGAGTTCAATTTGAGCGGCGTTAAAATTTTTTTCGGCGACAGAAATTTTTTGCCTCGCACGTTTTAAATCACTTTCAAGCCGAGAAATTTCACGCAAAAGATTTTCACACTCGCTAACTCTATCCAAAGTAATTTTAGCTTCAGCAAAAGTTTTTTCAGAGCCTGTCAATTCATTCCGGCGATTTTTAAGTGTTGCAAGTCGTTTTTCAAACTTTACCGCGTCATCTTCCAGTTTTTTCAACGCGATTTTGGTTTCTTGAAGTGATTTTTCTGCATCGTTCAGAGCTTGATGCTTTTTTTCCAGCTCGTTAAGGGCTTTTTTTATTTCTTTGAGCTTATCAATGTCGTATTTAATTTTTTCGCGCTGAGATTGTTCACTTTCGCGCGAATCGTATTCGGCTTTGGCGGCAATGAAATTTTTTTCAGCTTGAGCAAGATTTTTCTGCGCATCGACCAGATTTTTTTCTCGACGTTCCAATTCCTCAAATTCTCCCGCCAAAATTTTGCCTTCTGTGTAATTCCGTTGCGTTTCATCGAAAATTTTCTTTAACTCGGCTGATTTTTTCTGTGCGGCGGCGTATTCTGCTGAAATTTTTGTAATCGCGTCCTCATCTGATTTAAAATCTTGAATTTGTGCCGTCAAAGCCTCTTTTTTGCGTTGCAATTCGTCAAAAACTTCTTGCGCGGCGTCGGATTTGTCTTTTAGCCTGTCTTCGATTAATTTATAGAACCTCGCATTAAAAAGCGCATCCAAAACCGTCTGGCGTTCATCTGCTTTTGCAGAAAGAAAGTTTTTGAACTCGCCTTGCGGCAACAAAACGACCTGCCTAAACTGTTTTGCGTCGAATCCGATAAGTTCTTTGATTCTATTCGTAACATTTGTGCTTTTCGACTCAATAATCGCGTTGTTGAAAGTGAGTTTTGCTTTTTTATCGCCTTTATAGTTCAAATTTCTATATACCATATAAGTTTTTTCACCGAGCGCGAACGAAAATTCAACTTCAGTCAAAATTTTATCGGAAATTCCCTTCGAGCGCATCATTACGGCATCGCGTTCGTCTCCTGAAGCCGTTCCGTAGAGTGCAAAACAAATCGCGTCCAAAATCGTAGTTTTTCCGGCTCCTGTCGCGCCTTGTATCAAAAAAATTCTCTCGCCGCGCAGATTTTCTTCAAAATCCAGTGTAACAGGCTTTATATACGAGCCGAACGCTTTCATCGTGAGTTTTAACGGTTTCAATTCATTACCTCCCGTTCTTCACGTTCAATTTCAAGCAGAAACTTCTTAAACGCTGATTTTTCATCATCATTAAGCGGAAAACTCGTAACTTCCTCAAAAAAATTCGCAAATTGTTCGGAAACGGGGTCTTCACTACGAAAAATTCTCGCAGGCTCGTCGTCGTAGCTTTTTAGATGACTCTTGCGCTTGACTTCCAAAAAATTCGGGAATGCGTCACGTAAATTCTCCGTTTCGTAGATGTAAGCATCGTCCGACAGAATTATTTGCACGTAATCGTTACAAGTCGGGCGATTTTTAAGCTCATTGAACTTTTCTTCGACCACAATAACATCTCTGCGCGGTTTTAAATCGATTTTTTCGGCGCGAACGAAATTTTTGGCGTCCAATTTGACAATCGTAACGGATTTTTTATGATTTGCCTCATCGAATGAGTATTTAAGCGGTGAACCTGCGTAACGAATATTTTCAGCCGAAATTTTTTGCGGACGATGTAAATGTCCCAACGCGACGTAATCAAAGCCTTTAAAAACTTTTGCGTCGATATTTGAAGCTCCGCCAACGAATTTTCGCTCAGATTCTTCCGATTCAACGCCGCCTGTCAAAAAAACATGAGCAATCGCGACACTTCTTTTGCCTGAAGGAATTTTTTGTTGCGCAGATGATAATTTCGCTTGAATATCGCCAAAATCAAAGTAAGGAATCATCGTGAAATAAACTTCGCCGAAATTATCTTCCAGAATGACTGTTTCAGGCGTTTCGAGGTCTTTTGACGCGATAAAAATATTTTGACGTTCAAAAATTTTGCTCCCGAAGTTTAAACGAGTTGCGCTATCGTGATTGCCTGCGATAATCAGCGTCGGAAGTTTTTTCTCTGCGAGTTTCGTTAAAGTTTCATCAAAAAGTTCGACGGCGTCTGCCGGAGGAACTGCGCGGTCGTAAATGTCGCCGCAAATTAAAATCGCATCGGGCTTCTGTTCGTCGATAATGTCAAAAATTTGTTCGAGGATAAAAACTTGGTCGTCTAGTAGCGATTGACCTTTTAAAGTTTTTCCGAGATGCCAGTCGGCGGTGTGCAATAGTTTCATAAATAAAAATCGCCTCCAAAATAAATTCGAGGCGATTATATCAAAAATTTTTAAGTTTGAAAGTCACGCACAAATATTTTTAGTCGAGTTCGTTAGCGTCCTTAGGAGTGTGAGCCAAAACTTTTTTGCCGGAGAACATGCTGGAAACTTCGCTCTCGCCTTCCATGAACTCTGCGCGGACAACCATGTAGAAATGCCCAATCGCGAACAGGATTATAAACCAAGCAACGTAATGATGAATGTAATGCGACATCATCTCCGAGCCGACAAGTACATTAACCCAACCGAAAAGCGTTCCGAAAGTTGACGCGGGATTAGCCGCCAAATACATTGCAAAGCCCGTTAAAATTTCAATCGCAAGCAAAACGTAAAGCATAGCGTAGGAGCCGCGAGCTAACGGATTACGCAGAAACGGCGCGTGATGAGATTTCAACAACATGTAATGGAGCGCAACCTCGACGGTCTCGCTGTAGAAATGTCCTTCCCAAAAACGCGGGAATAATCTATCGCCCTTGTTGATTATGAAACCGTAAACACGCATTATCAAACCCGCGCAGAGAATAAACGCCGCTAAGAAGTGAATATCACGAACCAAATCCATTGACAGGCTAGTAAAGACGGGTTCAGTTGCCGCAACGTTCATCGGCTTCGTGATAAGCAAACCCGTGCCGAACAGAACAAGAATCATCACAACCATAAGCCAATGAAAAATTCTCAGGAACGGGCTGAACAGATAATATTCCTTGCGCTTAACGTCTTTGACAGATTTAATCGCCATCGCCACTCACCTCCCGTAGGGGTCGGTCGAAATAATGTTAATCTCCTCCCCCTTAGCGTTGTAAATGTGTGTCGCGCAGGCAAGGCACGGGTCGAACGAACGAATAACTTTGGCGATTTCCAACGGTTTATCGGGAATGGCAACGTGCGTCGTCATCATCGCCAATTCATAAGCACCATGTCCGGCTTGGTCGTCGCGCGGGCACGCGTTCCACGTCGTCGGAACAATGCATTGATAGTTACTGATTTTGCCGTCCTTAATACAAACCCAATGACTTAAGCCGCCGCGAGGAGCCTCGTAAAGTCCGACGCCCATGCATTCAGTCGCCCAAGTTTCAGGGAGCCATTTCTCGTTATTCATCGTCGCGGTGTCGCCCATTTTTATGTTGGCAATAAGCTTGTCGAAGAAAAATTTATTAACTTCTGCGGCGAGTTGTGCGTCAAGGCAACGGCAAGCGGTACGTCCCAACATCGACGGCATCCAAGCTTCAGGCGGAACTCCTACGACGCCCGTAACCGCTTCGATTTGTTTAAGCATAAGTTGTTCAGCCCACGTCGGGTCGGGGAGCAAACCTTTAGCCGCTTTGGTGTAGATGATAATGTAATGCGCCAAAGGTCCGACTTCACAGAGCTTGCCCTTCCACTTGGGCGTTTTAAGCCAAGAATATTTGCCAGCCTCGTTGAGCGTCTCCCACATGGTCGCGGTGCCCGTCTTCGGTCCGGTATATTTATCTTTAGTGACGCCTTCCCAAGGATGTAAATCTTTGGCGGCGTTATCGGGGTATTCGTACCAAGAATGCTCGACGCCCTCAGTAAAGTTTTCGGGAGCCTTCAAATCGTCAGCAGTGACAGGTGTAAAAGTAGCATTCGCAACGCCGTTTCCAAAATTTTCCACGACGCCATTTGAACGCACAAGCAGATTATCAAAGTAGCCGCCGCCGTTTGAAGTGCCTTTGTAACCCGTGAGCGGATAATCGCCGAACGCAAGCACACGAGTTTTCGATAAGCCGCCGCCGTCGACACGTCCCGCCTTAGCATAAATCGCGCCGATAGCCACGAGGTCGGGCAGATAATAATTGTTGACGAGGTCGCGAGCCATATTGATAGCTCTGTCGACAATCGCAAGCCGCGCAGTATTAACGGGCGCATTGCCGTCAGTCATCGAGATTGAACAGGGAACGCCGCCAACTGCATAATGCGGATGAGGATTCTTCCCGCCAAAAACAACGTGCGGAGTGATAATCTCGCGTTGCTTGTCGAGCATTTCAAGATAATGAGCAACCGCCATCAAATGAACTTCGGGCGGCAAAAGTTTATAATCGGGATGATCCCACCATTGCGCGGCGAAAATTCCAAGCTGTCCACTCGCGACAATCGCTTGAACTTTAGCCTTAATGCCCTCGAAATATTGCGGCGTAGCGGCAGGGAAATCGTGCGGATAAGCTTCGGTGTTGACTTCTTCCGGAACTTTCAAGTTGAGCCTGTAAGCATTCAAAACCGCAACTTGCAACTCGGCAGTTTTAACGGGGTCGGCACTTAAAGCCTCAACGGGACTAACCCAATCGAGCGCGTGCAGATGATAAAAATGAATCAAATGGTCTTGGACAGTAAGCGTCGCCGCCATGATGTTACGGATATAATTTGCGTTGAGCGGGATTGAAATGCCTAGTGCGTCCTCGACTGCGCGGACAGAAGCTAACGCGTGAGCCGTCGTACAGACGCCGCAAATTCTTTGAATGTAAGCCCAAGCGTCGCGAGGGTCGCGTCCTTGCATAACAAGTTCTAAGCCGCGCCAAGCCGTCCCGCTACTGATTGCGTCGGTAACGGTGCCGTTCGTCTCGTCAACAGTTATCTCAGCACGCAAGTGCCCTTCAATCCTCGTGACAGGGTCTACTACAACGTGTTGCATAAATTTTCACCTCGTTTATTCGTGATGTTCCTCGTCGATTAAGTTCTCACGGCTGTTACGTTGAATGATACTGGCTATGCCGTGCCCCGCGACACCCGCCGCAGTCAACACGCCAAGAGCCGCACCAATTTTATCAACGTCGCCAAGCTTGCCGTATTTGGGCAGTCTGTCTGTAAACGGATCTTCGTCCCAGAAATTGGAATTGGAACAACCGATACACGGCGCGCCCGATTGAATCGGATAGCTCATGCCCTGCCACCAACGTAAATTGCCGCAAGAGTTATAAGTTTCCGGACCGCGACAACCTAGCTTATAAAGACACCAACCAGCCTTTGCGCCCGCGTCGTCGAATTGCTCCGCGAACATTCCCGCGTCGAAGAACGGACGGCGATAACAAGTGTCATGGATTCTGTTGCCGTAAAATTGTTTGGGACGTCCGTCGCCGTCAAGCGGAGGCAATGTCCCGAACAACGCAACGTGCATAACAACGCCCGTCATGACTTCTGGAATCGGCGGACAGCCCGGAACTTTGACAACAGGTTTGCCGCCAACAAAACGCTCAATACCGGCTGAACCCGTCGGATTAGGTTTCGCCGCTTGAATGCCGCCGTAAGCCGCGCAGGAACCGTAAGCGATAATCGCCGCCGCTCCCTTAGCCGCCTTCTCCAAAAGATGTGTGAACGTGTGCCCGCCCGACATGCAGTAAACGCCGCTGTCCTTAGTTGCAACCGCGCCCTCGACGCAAAGGATATATTGCCCATTGTATTTGGCAATGGTTTCGTCAAGATGTGCCTCGAACGGTGCTCCACACGCCGCGCTCAATAAATGGTCGTACTCTAGCGCGATTGACGACAATACAACGTCCGACGCCAGCGGCGCGCCCGAACGAATAAACGATTCGTCGCAACCTGTGCACTCGTGCCCGTGAATCCAAATTACTACCGGCAACGGCTTTGTCTCCGCCGCCTCAACGACTTTCGAGAACATATCCGTACTGAATCCCATCAGCGATGTCAACGCGACGCAACCCTTTAAAAAGCTCCGACGACTAAAGCCGCGTCTCAGATATGCTTCCCATAAACTCTCCCTTTTTTCCAATTTCCGCCCCTCCTTAAGTTTGGCAGATAATACGCAACGAATGAGTCCCCTTAAAATCTTAACATAACTTGCGCAATATCAATGCGGTATCGGCAACCACTTTCGCCAAAATTTATCTAAATCCTGCCGATAAAAAAAGCCCGCCGATTCGCGAGCGATTTACGATTCAAAGTGAAAGTATTCTGCCCCAATTCGCAAGTTTTGACAATTTTCCGTAACAATATCTTTTAAATCCAGCGGGACGCCTTCGGGAATGGAAATGTTAATAACTAGACGAATGGAAGTTTCAACGTTCGGCAGATTCATAAGATAGGACGCGACTTCTTCAATGTAAGTTTTAAAATCTTTAGCATATCGAAGGGTATTCAATTCCACATCCATAGAAAAATGCGTCGGCAAAGGAATTGATTGCGGCGATGGCGTGGGTTCATCTGAATCAACCTCAGAATCAGTGTCGGTAATTTCAATTTCGGGTGTAGGCTTCTCCAAATTAAGCTGTTCCCTAGCGATTTCCGCCTTTACCAAAAAATATTCCGTCAGAATTTGTCCGCAAGCAATATCGCCGAATTTCAACTCGATATACTTTCCGTTTTGAAAATCTTCCGCCAAAGCAAAAGTTTCCGACGCTACGCCACGACTTACGGTATTGAGCAAAACATTTGTGTCGATGAGACGCGGCAGATAATAATACGTCGAAAAATATTCCCCAAGCTGATTTAACTTGATTGAATCCTTATCGCGCCAAATAAACTTATCGAGCAGATTCTTAAGTTTTTCGTGTCCAAGCGAGTGTAGCAACATTTCATCGCTTTCTAACTTATCGAAAGCAACAGTGATATTTTCTGCGGTCGTGCAGTCGATTTCCACCAATCTCCATCTCAAAATACTCATATCGGATAAATTATCGGGCGCGAATAACCGGCAGTATGCTTGAGAAATTTTCATGTCGAAATTGTCTTGCGCTGATTTGAGATTACTTTTGGCGTCAACGAGTTGAACTCTGTCAAGATTGAGTTGGTCGGCTTCGCTTATAACTTCAGACCAAGCTTTAAATTCTCGGACGGCTTTTTTTAACACGGATAGTTTATTACTTTCTGCCGCGAGGAAAAGCAACGTGTTCTTATACTTGCGTGGAATTGTTCCGCGAGTGTTCAAGATGTTTTCTGCAAAGGTTAATGCCGGATTTATGGTTTGCTTATCGTCGAAGGCATATTTTGGAGCCAAAATCACCAGCCGCGCAGATTGTTCGTCGGCAACATCAGCTGAGGTCTTCGGGCAGAAGTGAACTGCCGCCCATGATGATGTGCGCCAAGTACGAAGTTTTTGTTCAATCGCATAGTCAACATCGTCATCCGAAAATTGTTCGCGTTTGTCGTCAACAATTTTGCGGAGAGTTGGATTGACGCCGAACCAAAGCCGAGTATTTTGCGAATAAAGATAGTACAAGTTCGCTTTAAGTTTTGTCAGTGCGTCGTTGAAGGCGGAGACGTTTTCCAAATCCTGCGGCTGAATCGTGCCAAGTCGAATTTCTTTTTCTTCTATGCCGCGCAGATTGTTGGTTTTACTACTCGGCGCAGTGCCCATGAAAATTGTTCGTGAAATTTTACGTGACGCCAATAATCTGCCGAAACGCGGATTGTTACTGTCAAGTTCATAAGGTTTGGAATTTTCGCCGTCGACTTCTGAATTGATTATCGCGTCCCAATTTCCTTTGAAATACTTTGCCAATTCAGCACGCACAGAAGCAAAATCAAGCGGAACATTTCCGGGCATAATCAACGCGCTTTGGTCGTTCCGTGACCAGAGGAAATAAATCACGTTCGCCATCAAGCGCAGGACACCGCGAGTTTTCTGAAAACCCTCAAGGCTCGTCCACTTGTCGTAGAGATAATCGAAAAGTTTCGGGTGAATCGGATAGCAAGCAAGTAATTTCTCGCGATAGTTGCTTTGTCGGCTCTCGTTAGGAAAATCATTCTTGTTGTTGACGTACATGCTAAAAAATGCCGAGCAAGTTTCCTCACGCGCTGTATTGTCGTTGCACATCTTGAAAAGCCTTCGGCGAACAATTTCGTAACCTTCGACGGGTGTAGCGGCTTCCCAGACAAATTCAATGCGTGCAAAGTAATGTTCGACTTGCTTAAGGACGCGCCGCCCCAATTCGTCGCCGACTTCCGCATCGGATTCGGGGATTGATACGACGACTACAGTTTTGCTGTGCTTAGCCGCTTCCGTCAGCTCTTGAATAAAGCTCAACAGGTTGCCGAAGGTGCCGCCTTTGACTTCACCCTCTTGAAGTTTTCGACCGTAAGCAACTATCTCATCAATCAAAATCAGGCAAGGACTCGCCGCATTGAAAATTTTTTCGAGTGTATCGACACCGGGAGAAATTTTTTTCTCGTCATTCTCGCGAATCATTTCATAAAGTTCGGGCTTGCCTGTAGAACGTGCCAACTGCGCCGCAATTTCTCCCCATAACGTCGACTTTAAAGGATTTGTCCACGTCCCGACGATTACTGCCGTGTAAACTTTGGGTAAGGATTCAATTTGCGCGGCTTGCAAAATTTCTCTGACAGCCGAAGATTGCTCCGCATGAATTTTCTCGCCGAATAAATGATACAACGCAAGCAAGCTGTGAGTTTTGCCGCCGCCAAAGGATGTCTTTAACTGGATGACGGGCTCGCCCTCGCCGATAGCCAATCTTTTAAGCGTCTCAACCAAGAGAGTTTTCAAGCCGCTTGTTAAATATGTCCGCCTAAAGAATTCTATAGGGTCGGTGTATTCAACACTGCCCTCGCCGCGAACGACTTGCGCCAAATCCGCCGCGAACTCCGCTTGCTTATAACGTCCGCACGCAACGTCGGGATGAGGCTCCATTACGTCGCGCCAAGATTTTAAATTTCCGTTCATGATTTCACCCCTGCCCAAAAGATAATTCGCCTTGAACGGGCTTTTTACTTTGCATAAATTCGGCGCGCTTACTTAAAATATCTTGCCACTCAACGACAAGCTCGTTGTAGCCGGTGCCTTCGCGTGCCCAATTCTTTTTTTCGCAGATGTTATAAAGCCGGTAAGCCAAATTTTTCAATGACTCGGTGTCGCCGTCAAACTTCGCCAAAAGTTCCGCCGCGCCATTGATTCCTTCCCGTTTAAAGATGAGCACGAGACTTTGAATCCAAAGCCATGCGCAATTCGATTCGACGAGCGTTTTAATCCAAGCTTTATCAAGCTGTTTGTTTTCGTCAACCGCAGGGATTTCGTCACGGTCTCTTAATCGAACACGTCCCCGCGCAGAAATTACCGCGCCCGAATCTTCAAGCCCGCCGACTGAAATATTTTTTGCTCGCGCCAAGACATCTGCCTCACCAAAAGAAATTTCGTTGAAAGCGTTCTGCGTGAACAGGGCAACGCAAAATTGACTTGCCGCGTCCAAACGTCCCGTCTGCGTCCCGAAAAATTCTGCAAGCTCGGCGTTAATGATTTTCAAAGCGTCGCGAACTGTAAGCTCGTTATCGTTCATGTCGGTGATTCGTTCGTAGCGCGAATAGACGCTAATGCCCGGACCGATTGCCGCTTGAGCCATGTCGACCGGCGCAATATTTGCCTGTTGCCATTTGTCAAGCGCATTCCGCAATTCGTCTTTGAGTTCGCGGAGAAAATCGCTCTTGTCGCACAGATTGTTTTCGGGCGGGCGTTTGCGGCAAGCCAAAACTATCGAAGACGCCAAAGCATTTG
>CAJOHN010000025.1 GCA_905234235.1 uncultured Selenomonadaceae bacterium | reverse complement strand
AAAAAAGTTACAGTCAACGGTAGCGGCTACGAATTCAACTTTGGTTCCGGTTACAGCAACGCGTTGATAACCGGCGGCACGAAAGCCGACATAATCACTGCCAACGGTAAAAATATTTCCATCAAAGGTGGTAAAGGTAACGACACCCTCACCAGTAGCGGCAACGGCAATGTTTTTGTTTATGCTAATGGCGACGGCAAAGACGTTATCAAAAACTTCAGCGAGAGTGATACGTTAAGCATTTCCGGTACTGCTAAAGTTACGACGAGCGGCTCTGATGTTATCTTTACGGTCGGGAACGGCAAAATTACGCTCAAAGGCGCGAACGATAAGACAATCACTTACATTGACAAGAGCGGCGAACACACTTATCCGCAGGAAGATACTGAGCCTTACAAGATGAACGCGGCGAAGACTGCCATAACTCTTTTCTCAAGTTTCAGCGATAAAACTTTTGACGTTACGGAATACGGGGCTAAGATTGCGACGATAGACGCTTCCGCAGTAACGCAAAACATTTACATCAAAGGCAACGAAAAAGCGAGCAACATAATCGGCGGCGCGGGCGATGATTCAATCGAGGGCAATACCAAAAATGACACGCTCAAAGGCGGCGCGGGTGCCGACACATTTATTTACTACGACGGCGACGGCAACGATGTTATTGTCGGCTACGAACAGGACGATAAAATCGAGATAAGGGATTCGACGGCTACGATTAAGCGCAGTCGCGATAACATTGTGATGACGGTTGGCAAAAGCAAGGGCACGATAACGATAAAGAACGCTGACATGACAGGGATAACTTATTACGATGAAATCGGCTTGCATAACGCGTACAACGGTAGCGAGGTAGTCGTCCGCTCCAAGAACAATGCAAAAGTTACTGTCTATAAGAATTATTGGCAGGACACTTTCAAGGCTTCGGATTATGGCGACGGCGTAGTAAGTGTTGACGCTTCAAAAGTCGAACAGGGCATGGAAATTTACGGCAACACGCACGCGAGCTATATTATCGGCGGGAACGGCAACGATACGATTTACGGGAGCAAAGACAGCGATTCTTTGTACGGCGGCAATGGCAATGATGTTTTCGTCTGCAGTGAAAATTCCGGCGACGATTTGATTATTGATTACAAAACGAATGACAAAATAAAAATCGCTAAGGGGTCACTCAGCGACAGTTATACAACTAAAGATACGACGTTAATATTGGCGGTCGGGACGAGCCGAATCAGCGTTCAAGGCGGCGTCGATAAAACTGTCACGACGATTGATGAGCACGGCGTTGAAAGTAAGAAATATTACGAATCGAAGTCGAACGTTGCTTGGTTCCTAGAGGACGATAATAATTTCTCGACCGATAACGAACTCAGCAATTTGATTGAGACGAAAAATTATTTGCCCGCCGCGCAGATTGATACCGAATTGAATTTGATTGAAAGTCTGCCCGTCGTGACGTATTCAGGAAAAAAATAGTAAAGTCAGCGCGATGATAGTAAGGACAGCTGCCTCGATGTAGTTCAGGAGTTGTCCGATATTTTTTTTGCTCAAGATTAAATTTCTCACGCGCCCCGCGAACAACGCCACGATTGAAAAAATTATCAGAGCCTGCGCGGCGAACACGATTCCCAAAAATAAAATTTGCAAACTCGACCCTGAAACGTCAATAAACTGCGGCAGGAACGCCAAGAAAAATAATAAGACTTTTGGATTGAGGACGTTCATTAAGACGCCGCGCTTATAAAGTGCCGCCGTCCCCCTAATCCCTGTTCCCTGTCCCCTAATCCCTAATCTCTTACCCTCCCGCGCAGATTTTAACGCTCCGAACGCCAAGAATAAAAGATAAGCCGCGCCGAAAATTTTTAGCAGTAGCATCGCCGTCGCCGAAGATTTTATGAACGCCGCCACGCCAACCATTACAAGCGTCGTGTGAAAAACTATTCCGCTCACTAAGCCGCACGCCAAAATTATTCCCGCCTTTGCTCCGTCGGATAAACTTTTCGTCAGCAAATATAAAATGTCGGGACCGGGCGCGAGCGTCAACAAAATCGACGCCGTCAAAAAATATACAAACGTTGAACTTTCCAATTCAAACACCTCCAGTACACATTTTATCGTATAAACAAACTAAGGTTTAAAGTTTTTATGTGAGCAAATTAAGCTTTACGAAATAATTCTTCAAGCGTTATATCAACTCCGAGAAATGCTTTAATCGATGTCTGTTGAGAAAGTGATATTCTTTGTTCACCACGCATTTTTTTAGAGACATTTTGTTCTGCTATACCCAAAACTTTTGCAAGTATAGAGGAAGCAATTTGTTTTTCTTGCAAAATTTCTTCGAGTACAGGGTAAGTAGTCCAATTTCTTCGTTTAATCAATGGAACGTTAGCTTTAGCTACAGAAATTTTTGCTTTTATCTTGTCAGAGTGTTTTTTACCTATATGACTCTTAGCAATTTTTTCTTTCGTAGACTTAGAATGTTTCCGTCCCGTTTGCGCTACGGATATTCGTCAGGATTTTGAAATCTTTTTGTTTGTGCTTCAGACATGTGATGCCGTGCCATATCTGAGCAACCTATGAGTCCTTCGCCACCATCTGTATGATTATAGCCGTTCGGATGCTTGCAGTTGAAATAAGCAATCCAAAAAATTTCTCGTTCGTTGAGTTGTTCGCGCGTCTCGCATTCTTCGATAATTTCCAACGTAAAATTTTTTTCGCCGTATTCACGAATTGCATTTCCGAGATGAGAATCTGCACATCTATGTTCTTTGAAACGAACTTCAACCGTGCGCGTTGTTTGTCCAACGTAAATTTTATCGTTGAACTTGTTAGTAATTTTGTAGATGACACCAAAAATAATGACTTTCGCCTTTCCTTGACAAGCGCGGCGTAAGCATTTAGAATTAAATTTGGAAAGAGTCTTGCGTCGTGCTTGATTGATTTTTGAACAATTTAATCTTAGCACTGCAAGGCTTTTCCGTCAATAATGAAATGTTTTTTGGAAATCAGGTCGAATAATGTTCACATACCCGCTCGATGTAATTATGGTTCCGATTCAAGCCGTGTTGTTCGTGTTCACGTTCTATTTATGTCTGATAGGATTTTTCGGCATGTGGCGGCGGCGCGAGGTCAAGATTAAAATTCCGCAAAAAAAATTCGCTGTGATTGTCGCCGCTCACAACGAGAGTGCAGTTATCGAACCGCTGATTAAAAATTTAAAATCGCTGGACTATCCAAAGGAACTCTACGATATTTTTGTCATCGCGGATAATTGCATTGATAACACCGCCGAAATCGCCGAACGAGCGGGCGCGATAGTTTGTCGGCGCGTTGACGCGGAAAAAAAATCTAAAGGCTACGCGCTGGATTGGATGTTCGCGAAACTTTTCGAGATGGAGAAGTCTGGTAAAGTTTATGACGCCGTTGCGATTTTCGACGCTGATAATTTGGTTGCGCCGAATTTTTTAATGGAAATGAACAATCGGCTTTGCAAGGGCGATAAAATTATTCAAGGCTTCCTCGACGCCAAAAATCCTTACGATACTTGGGTCAGTGGAACATTCGCGATAGCCTTTTGGGTGATAGATTTTTTAGTTCACAGCGCGAAAACAAATCTCGGTTTATCAGCGGTACTCGGCGGAACCGGAATGTGCATTACTCTCGACGTGCTTAGGAAATATGGTTGGCGTGCGAACTGTTTAACGGAAGACATGGAGTTTACGATGAAATCGCTTGCCGAAGGTTTGAAGACGACTTGGGCGCACGACGCGATTGTTTACGACGAAAAGCCGTTGACGTTTGCACAATCTTGGGCGCAGAGAAAACGTTGGGCGCAAGGGCAATTCGATGTGGCGCAACGATTTATCCCGAAAATGCTCCGCGAAGGTTTCAAGCGTAAAGATATTCGCATGTTGGACGGTTGCCTGTATCTGTTGCAGCCGCATTTTTTAATGCTGTCGTCGTTTTTCTTTTTGATGAGTTACATTCAGCTGTTCACGGGCACGATTTACACAAATATTTATGCCGTCCTGCCGTCGCAAATTTTAATGGTCATCATGGTTGCGCAGTACGTTTTGCCGATGATAATTCTCGTGAAAGTTCGCGCCAAGTTGAAATCGTGGTGGTATCTGCTGTTTTATCCGCTGTTCATTTATTCTTGGATACCGATAATTTTTTTGGGATTCATACACCGCAACGAACACGAATGGGCGCACACTCAACACACGCGTTCGATGAGTTACGACGATTTTGTTAAGAAGCGCACTTATCGATAATCCCGTGCTTGACGAGGTAAGTATAAATGCCTCCGTCTTCATTAGAATCGGTGACGGCGGCGGCTAATTTTTTTACTTCGTCGGGCGCATTCGCCATAACCACGCTTTGCGGAATGTAACTGAGCATTTCGACATCATTATAATTGTCGCCAAAAGCAATCGCCTCGTCGAGTGTGAAGCCGTAATGTTTAAGTAAAACTTCAATGCCCGTCGCCTTTGAAACGCTCTTGTCAATAATTTCCAAAAGATAAGGTGCGGAGCGGACGACATTCAGCGCGGGAAATTTTTTACCGAGTTCGCGCTCCATCTCCTCGCAAATCGGCGGCTCGCAACGGATAAAAATTTTATTCGGCAAAATATTTTCAGCTAAGAGTTTGTCAAAGTTTCCAATCTCGAAAGGCGCGCCGGTATTTTCTTTCTCGCGTTGGATTCGGGCGTCAACTTTCTCGACAACCCAACGGCGACCGGTGTAATAGCTGACAGAAATATCTTGCCAAGTGCGATTCATTTCCGCCAAAACTTCTCTAGCGTCGTCGGCGGATATTTTTTTGTCAAAAAGAATTTCTTCATCCTCCGTAAGCACAAGCCCGCCGCTGTAGCTGATAACGGGCGTATGAGCCATGCCGAGCGCGTCGGTTATCGGGTAAATTGCTTCGGGCATCCGCGCAGAGACGAATACAAATTTCAAACCCTTATCGATGACGGCTTTAATCGCCTTAGCGTGAAGTTCGGGCGTCGACTTATCGACTTTAAGAAATGTGCCGTCGATGTCGGAGAGAATTATTTTAATCACGATTCAAACCTCCTTATAACCATTCGGATGAGTTTTATGCCACTTCCAAGCGGTGGCGATAATTTTTTCAACGTCATCAAAGCGCGGCGTCCAACCTAAAATTTTTCTTGCCTTATCGCCCGAAGCTATCAACTTTGCTGGATCACCTGCGCGGCGAGCACCAAGTTCAGTTTTAATTTTTAAGCCGGTAACTTTTTGAGCCGCGTCGATAATCTCCTTAACAGAAAAACCGTGCCCCGTTCCTAAATTGAAAATGTCAGATGCGCCGCCCTCGCACAGATAATTCAACGCGCAAATGTGAGCGTCCGCCAAATCGACGACGTGAATATAATCGCGCAGACAAGTGCCGTCGGGCGTCGGATAATCGGTGCCGAAAATTGTAATGTGGTCGCGCTTGCCGAGCGGAACTTGCAAAATCAGCGGAATCAAATGCGTTTCGGGATTATGATCTTCGCCGATTGAACCGTCCGCACTCGCGCCGCTTGCATTGAAATATCTCAAGCTGACGTAGCGCACGCCGTGAGCCGCACTTACCCAACGCATAATTTTTTCCATGATAAGTTTCGATTCGCCGTAAGGATTCGTCGGATTCGTCGCGTCGAGTTCATCAATCGGAATTTTTTCTGGCTCGCCGTAAACCGCCGCCGTCGAGCTGAAAATAATTTTATCGACGCCCGCCTCAACCATTGCCTCCAATAAAATTTGCATTCCGTAAACGTTGTTATTAAAATACTTCAGCGGAAGCTTGACGCTCTCGCCGACCAAAGAATTTGCCGCGAAATGAAATACCGCCTCGATTTGATTCTCGGCAAAAATTTTTTTTAGCGTGTCCTTATCGCGGATGTCGCGCTCGTAAAATTTGACGGCAGGATTAATCGCGGCTCTGTGTCCCGTCGCTAAGTTGTCGACGATAATAACTTCCTCGCCCGCCGCAATAAGTTGCCTAACCGCGTGCGAACCGATATATCCCGCGCCGCCGCAAACCAGTATTGCCATTGGCATTCTCCTTTCAAAAATTATTATGCAAGAATTTATCACAGCAAATGCTTTTGTCAATATTGCAAAGTGTAAAAAGTATGATAGAATAGCTTCGCTTAGCGCAGGCAAAAAATTTTTTTCCGAAGAAGGGAGCAATCTTTCAGATGTGGGGTATTTTTGGAGGCTTTTCGCACGACATGGGAATCGACTTGGGCACGGCGAATACTCTCGTGCACGTCAAAGGTCGTGGGATTGTCCTGCGTGAACCTTCGGTCGTAGCGATAAAAAGTGATACGGGCGACGTTTTGGCAGTCGGCGAAGAAGCAAAGCAGATGATTGGACGCACGCCCGGCAATATAATCGCGGTGCGCCCGCTCAAGGACGGCGTTATTGCCGACTTCGACGTTACGCAGGCTATGCTCAGATATTTTATCCGCAAGGCTATGAATTCAAAATCATTCGTGCGCCCGCGAGTGGTAGTAGGCGTTCCGAGCGGCGTTACGGAAGTTGAAAAGCGTGCAGTTATCGACGCGGCGACTCAAGCGGGAGCGCGCGAGGCTTATCTGATTGAAGAACCGATGGCGGCGGCAATCGGCGCAGGTTTACCCGTCGAAGAGGCTACGGGCAATATGGTTGTCGACATTGGCGGCGGCACGACGGAAATTGCGGTAATATCTTTAGGCGGTATCGTCGTAAGCAAATCGATTCGCGTCGGCGGCGATGAAATGGATTCGTCGATTATCCAATACATTCGGCGCGTGTACAGTCTTATGATTGGCGAGCGTACGGCTGAGGAAATTAAAATTAACATTGGCACGGCGATAATCACGCCCAAAAGCGATAAGACAATGCAGATACGCGGGCGCGATTTACTTAGCGGCTTGCCAAAAACTGTGGAGGTTAAATCTAGCGAAGTTCGCGAGGCATTAAGCGACCCGATATTTAAAATTGTCGACGCGGTTAAGGGGACGCTTGAACGGACACCGCCTGAACTTGCCGCAGACGTTATGGATCACGGGATAATGATGACGGGTGGCGGAGCGTTGCTTGCCAATCTCGATAAGCTGATCGCTAAGGAAACGGGAATGCCGGTAATTGTCGCTGACGACGCGCTTTCATGCGTTGGCGAGGGCACAGGGCGTTCTCTGGAAAATATGAATCTTCTTAAGCGGGTAATAATGCCATCTAAAAAACTGAGACAATGAGTAATAAAGTTCGCAAGGAAAAAAAAACGGGTAGGAAAATTGTCGCGCTGATTTTTGTTTTTATCAGCGTGTTTTGTTGTGTATTCTTCGTGTCTCGCGGCAAACTTAATACGAATGCAACCGACGGCGTCGCGATGACGCTTATGGCACCTTTCCAACGCGCATTTTCTTGGGTTGGCAATAAGATAATTCTTATGCGGGATACTATCGAAGAAATTTCTAACCTCCACGAACAAAATAAACAGCTCCGCGAGGAAGTCGAACTTTTACGGGCGCAGAATTTGACGGCGTCGGAATATGCGTCGGAGAATCAGCGGCTGAGGAGTTTGTTAGGATATAAGCAGGCGTCGATTCAATTTGATTTGGTAGCGGCGAGCGTTATCGGGCGCGATTTTGCTTCTTGGTCGAGCGTGATTATGATTAATCGCGGGACTTTGGACGGCGTGGCAAATAATATGGCGGTCGTCACGGAAATGGGATTAGTCGGGCACGTCATGGAGGCTGGCTTAAATTCGTCGAAAGTTCAGCTGTTGATTGATCCGCGTTCATCAGTCGGCACGATTATTCAACGTCCGGAGTCGCGAGTTGCCGGCATAGTTGAAGGCGACATTAAAAATCCGAGTTGTCCGCGCATGGTTAATATCCCTAAAGATTCTGACGTTCAAGTTGAGGATATGGTTGTAACGTCGGGTTTCGGCGGCGTTTATCCAAAGGGGCTTGTTGTCGGCAAAATTATCGAGATTCATAACGAGGAAGGCGGCTTGCTCAAATACGGCGTGATTGATACTTCGGTTGACTTTCAAAAGTTGGAGGACGTAGCGATAATCGTAGCGTCGCGAGAAGCTCCGCCTGAACCGATTCAACCGCCATTGCAGACACCCGGCACTGAGACTGACCCTCACGAGACGGCGGCAAAACTTCAAGCGGCTCAGCAACAGATTCAAGACGCACAACAACAAATACAGGAAGCGCAACAGCAACAACTCCAAGAAGCGGGCTACGTCCCTGAACAAACGGAGGAAACTGTCGAGGAGGAAAGCCGGTGAAAATTATCGGGCTCTGGGCGATGATTCTTATTTTGCTGTACGCCTTGCAAACGTCGTTGCTGACGTTCCTGAACTTCGACGGGTTCAGCGCAAATTTAATGTTGTTGATGACGGTTTCGATAGCATTTCTGCGCGGGCACGAAAAGGGAGCATTCTTTGGATTTATGGCGGGGCTGCTACAAGACGCGACGTCGGGCGGTTACTTTGGATTGGCGACGTTCAGTTACATGACGATTGGAATTATCTTTGGAAAATTTTCTGTCAACCTTTTCCGCGACCAATCGCTTTTACCCGTGATAAGTTCAATCCCCGCGTTGGCGATTCACTTCGCGATAACGATAGCTTTTTTATTTTTACTTGGGCGGCAAATCGACTTGGTAAAATTTTTACGCGAGGACTTCTGGTTAATAGCGATAATGCAAATCGTTTTGGCGTACCCCGTGCACCGATTGATTTTAGCTTTAAACGAATTTTCTAAGCAACGACGTTAGGAGGGGAATTTTATGAAGATAAGCGAACAGGACATTAAAACGGTAGCGAGTTTGTCACGGCTGAGGATTCGCGAGGAAGAGGCGCAAGACGTTATCTTTCAGCTGAATAAAATTTTAACGTACGTGGAGAACTTGCAGGCGTTGGACACGACGAACATTGAGCCGACAACTTACGCGCTCCCGATGCAAAATGTTTTCCGCGCAGATGAAGTTAAGCCGTCGATTGACAGAGAACTTGCGCTGTCGAACGCGCCGCTTAAAGAGGATGGTTATTTCAAAGTTCCGCGAGTATTGGAGGTGTGACAATGGCTTTATACGATAAAACTGCTCACGAATTGCACGAGCTTTTGACGGCTAAAAAAATTTCCGCGACGGAATTAACTGCCGATGTTTTTGCGCGTGTCGATGAGGTTGAAGATAAAATCGGCGCGTACCTTACAATCACTCGCGACAAGGCGACGGCTGACGCTAAACTTGTTGACGATAAAATTGCTCGCGGCGAAGAAATTGCTCCGCTTGAAGGCATTCCCTGCGCGGTCAAGGATAACATTTGCACAAAGGGGATTCGTACGACTTGCGCCTCAAAGATTTTGGAAAATTTCATTCCGCCTTACGACGCCACCGCTTACAAAAAACTTTCCGCGCAGAATCCGATTTTGATTGGCAAAACTAATCTCGACGAATTTGCAATGGGCGGCTCGACTGAAAATTCAGCCTTTCACGTGACGCGCAACCCGCATAATCTTGAACGAGTACCCGGCGGAAGTTCGGGCGGCAGTGCGGCGGCAGTCGCGGGCGGCGAGGCAATTTTTTCTTTAGGCTCTGATACCGGCGGCTCAATTCGTCAACCGGCAAGTTTTTGTGGCGTCGTCGGATTCAAGCCGACTTATGGACGCGTGTCGCGTTATGGATTAGTTGCGTTTGCCTCGTCGCTTGACCAAATCGGTTCATTCACTCGCGACGTAACAGATTGCGCTTTAGTTTTGAATGCGATTTGCGGGCAAGATGATATGGATTCGACTTCGACAGCCGCGCAGGTTCCCGACTTTACAAAAGCTCTCGTCGCTGATGTTAAGGGATTAAAAATCGGTTTGCCTAAGGAATATTTCGTAAAAGGTATCGACGCGGAAGTTGAAACTGCAATTCATAACGTCGCGAAAAAATTTGAAAGTCTCGGCGCGGAAATTGTTGACGTGAGTTTACCGCATACTGAATACGCCATTTCGACTTACTATCTTATCGCGCCCGCCGAAGCCGCCACTAATCTTGAACGTTACGACGGTGTAAGTTATGGTGCTCGCGTTGACGGCGCGGACGTTGTCGAGATGATGACGAACACCCGCACGGAAAAATTCGGCGCGGAAGTTAAACGTCGCATTATGATTGGCAACTACGCATTGAGCGCGGGCTACTACGACGCTTACTATCTTAAGGCTCTCAAAGTTCGCACGCTGATTCAAAAAGATTTCACAGACGCTTTTAAGAATCTCGATTTAATCTTGACGCCGACAACGCCTAATGCCGCGTTCAAGCTCGGCGAAATGACTTCCGACCCGCTGACGATGTACTTGCAAGATATTTGTACGGTGCCGGTTAATATCGCGGGATTGCCGGGCGTTTCGATTCCTTGCGGCTTCACAAACGATAAACTTCCGCTTGGCTTCCAACTTATCGGCAAAGCTCTCGACGAGGCGACGATTTTACGAGCGGCTTTTGCTTATGAAAGTAACTTGTAATTTTTAAAATGCTGTGTTAGTATAATCGGCGTTGCACAAAGAAAGAGGAGGTTAAAATTTTGAAACTCACCCAGAAGAAGATAGACGATTACAAAATTGAGCTGACAGTTACGGAGGATGCGGCGGAATTTGCTAAGGCGATTAAACGCGCTACGAAAATACTCGGCGACCGCGTAAGCATTCCCGGTTTTCGTAAGGGCAAAGTTCCGCAGGCGATTCTTGAACAGCGTATCGGCAAGGACGCGATTATCAACGAGGCAAGCGAAATGCTCCTGCAGAATTCGACGCGTGAGGCTCTGCGGATTTTGAATTTGGTACCCGTCAGCGAGAATAAAGCCGATGTCGTCACGAATGAAGAGGGCAAGGATTTTGTCTACACGCTGACTTTTACGCCCTATCCGAAAGCCACGCTCGGCGAATATAAAAATCTTGACGCGGAGAAAATTGTTGAGCCCGTCGCTGATGAAGACGTTGACAAACAAGTTGAAGCGATGCGCCAACATCACGCGAACTTAATCGACGCGGCGGAAGGCGATGCCATTGTCGACGGCGATTTTATCACATTGGATTACACGGGCACGGTTGACGGCGAAAAATTTGCGGGCGGCGAGGCTAAAGACCAACCGCTTGAAATTGGTGCGCATAAATTTATCGGCGACTTTGAGGAGCAACTTATCGGCGCGAAAGTCGGCGAGGAGCGCGTCGTCAAAGTAACTTTCCCCGACAATTATCACAGCAAAGACGTTGCGGGTAAGGACGCCGAGTTCGCTTGCAAGATTAACAGCATTAAACACCGCGAACTGCCCGAACTCAACGATGAGTTTGTCAAGAAATTTACTACGTTCCAGACGCTCGACGAGTACAAGGCTGACATTCGTAAAAACATGGAAGCTAACGCCGAACGCCGCGCAGTCGAGGCTCAACGCGAGGCAGTTATCGCTAAAGCCGTCGAGAATATGACTGTTGACTTGCCGCCCGTCATGATTGAAACGCGGATTGAACAGATGATTAACGAACTCTCCGCGCAACTCCAGACGCAAGGCATGAAGCTTGAACAGTACATGGCGTTTTCGGGAATTGATAGGGATAAACTGCGCGAGGATTATCGCGAGGCGGCTAAGGAAAATGTTTTAACGGACATTATGCTGGAGAAAGTCGCGGAGCTTGAAAAAATCGTCGCCACTCAAGACGAACTCAACTTTGAAATTTCGATGATGTCGCAAATGTATCGTATGCCGCCTAAGCAAGTTGCAAAGTACTTGACGGACAGCGGGCAAGTTTTTAACGTCATGAACACGATTCGCCGCCGCAAGGCAATGAAATTTATCTTCGACAACATGGCGGGCGCGCAAGCCGAAGCCCCCGTTGAAGAAACTAAAGAGACTGAAGAAACTAAAGAAGACTAAAAAAATTTAAGGGCGTGATTAACAAGACGCCCTTTTTTAAAAACCGTTTGGAGTGAAAATTTATGTCTTACTATGTGCCGATGGTTATCGAGAAGACGAGCTACGGCGAACGCGCTTACGATATTTATTCTCGTCTGCTTAAGGATAGGATTGTATTTCTCGGCGGCGCGATAAATGATGACGTTGCCAACTCTGTCGTCGCGCAAATGCTTTTCCTCGAATCAGAAGACCCTGATAAAGATATTCACCTTTACATAAACAGTCCGGGCGGCGTGGTGACTGCCGGGCTTGCGATTTACGACACTATGCAGTATATTAAGCCCGATGTCTCAACGATTTGCATTGGGCAGGCGGCGAGTATGGGTTCTTTACTGTTGACGGCGGGCACGAAAGGTAAACGATTTGCGTTGCCGCTGGCGCGTATTATGATTCATCAGCCGTTAGGCGGTGCGAGCGGGCAATCAACTGACATTCAGATTCAAGCGCGAGAAATTTTGAGGTTGCGCGAGGTCGGCAATGATATTCTCTGCCGCCACACCGGTCAGCCGCGAGAAAAAGTCATGGCGGATACCGAACGCGATAACTTCATGACGGCGGAGGACGCTAAAGCTTACGGCTTGATTGACGACGTTATCACTCGCCCGATTAAAACTGAATAATTTGGTACTTCTCAAGGTGGTGAGAGCGTGTTGAAATTCGGTAAGGATCGCGAGGAATTGAGGTGTTCATTCTGCGGCAAGTCTGAACACAGCGTGCGGAAATTAATCGCGGGCAAGGGCGTTTACATTTGCGACAGTTGCGTTGAGTTGTGCAACGAAATTTTGCATAGGGATATGGAATCTGAGAACGAAGTTGTCGGCACGGATAAATTGCCTAAACCAAAAGAAATTTGCGCGACCCTCGACGAATATGTTATCGGGCAGTCAGAGGCTAAAAAGACGCTGTCCGTTGCCGTGTATAATCATTACAAGCGAATCGGGCAAACTAAAAGCGGCAAAGAAGATGTTGAACTTCAGAAATCCAACATTTTGATGATAGGACCGACGGGCAGCGGTAAAACTTTATTGGCGCAGACGTTGGCGAAAATTTTAAATGTGCCGCTCGTGATTATCGACGCAAATTCATTGACAGAGGCGGGTTACGTCGGCGACGATGTGGAAGATGTTTTGCTCGCGCTGATTCAATCTGCAGACGGCGATATAAATAAAGCAGAGCGCGGAATAATTTACATAGACGAGGTTGATAAAATTGCTCGCAAGCTTGGTGTTCACCGCGATATTTCGGGCGAGGGCGTTCAACAGGCTTTGCTGAAAGTTTTGGAAGGAACTCGCGCTAATGTTCAAATGCCGTCGCGACACCCGCAAGTTCCGCCCGACAACGTCACAGTCAACACGAAAAATATTTTGTTCATATGCGGCGGGGCGTTTACTGAATTGGACGAAATAATCGAGGAGCGGACGCGTGGCAGTCAACTTGGCTTCGGCGCGGAAGTTCCTACTAAAGAGGAAAAAGATGTCGGCAAAACGCTAAGGGATGTAATGCCGGATGATTTGATAAATTACGGGCTGATACCGGAATTCGTGGGGCGGTTACCGATAACCGTAACACTCGACGCGCTCGACGAAAATGCGCTTGTTGAAATTCTAACCAAGCCGCGCAATTCACTCGTCAAGCAGTATCAAAAATTAATGCAGATGGACGGCTCGAAACTTACCTTTGAAGACGAAGCGTTGCGGCTCATTGCGAAGGAAGCGATTCAGCAAAATACGGGGGCGCGCGGACTTCGTTCAATCCTTGAAAAAATTATGCTCAACGTTATGTTTGAAGTACCGAGCGTCGGCGGCAGTACGATTTGCACAGTCACTAAGGAAGATGTCTTACTTAATCAGGAACCGAAGTTGCGAGCAAATCCTAAAAGAGTCAAGAAGACGGCGAACGGATAAGGAGTGATATGCATGGCTGAAAAAGTAACGTTGCCTCTCGTGCCGCTGAGGGGATTAGTAGTCTTCCCGAATATGATAATGCACTTGGACGTTGGGCGCGACAGTTCGGTTAATGCATTAGAGGCGGCGATGGTTGGCAATCGGCGGATTTTTTTGGTAGCGCAACTCGACACCGATAACGATTCGCCGGAAGCGGAAGACCTTTACGAAGTCGGGACGGTTTCTGAGATTCGCCAGATAATCAAGTTGCCCGACGGCAATGTTCGCGTGTTGGTTGAGGGCATGACTCGCGGCGTCATGAAAGAATATAGCGATTCGGAAAACGGCAAGTACATTGAGGTTGAAATTGAAATTCACGAGGACACTTGGGAAGATACAATGGAGACGGAGGCACTTGTTCGCGGCGTCGTGCACCAATTCGAGGAATGGGTTAAGCTCAGTAAAAAAATTCCGTCGGAAACATTCGTGGCGGTAACGATTCTTGAAGACTTCGGGCGGCTGGCTGATTTAATCGCTAGTCATTTGAACTTGAAGCTTGACGCCAAGCAAGAAATTTTAAGTTGTTTGAATGTGGAAGAGCGGCTCGAAAAACTTTATATTATTTTGGCGCGGGAGCTTGAGGTTTTGCAAATGGAATCGCAGATAAGCAAGCGCGTCCGCAACCAGATTGAAAAAATTCAGAAGGATCATTACCTGCGCGAGCAACTTAAGGCGATACACAAAGAACTTGGCGAGGATGAAGACGTAGCGGAGGAAACTTCGGGCTATCGTAAAAAAATGGAGGAAGGCGATTATCCCGACGAAGTCAAAACGATAATCGAAAAAGACTTGAAACGTTTGGAGCGGATACCTTCGATGGCGTCGGAGGGAAATGTTATTCGGACTTACGTTGAATGGCTGTTGGATTTGCCGTGGAGAGTTTCGACTAAAGACGCAATGGACATAACGGAGGCGGCAAAAATTCTCGATGCGGATCACTACGGCTTGGAGAAAGTCAAGGAACGCATTTTAGATTTCTTGGCGGTTAAGGCGTTGACTAAGGATAAGCCCGCGCCGATTTTGTGTTTAGTGGGACCGCCGGGCGTCGGCAAAACTTCTTTAGCGTCGTCGGTAGCAAAGGCAATGGGCAGGAAATTTATTCGTGCGAGTTTGGGCGGCATACGCGACGAGGCTGAGATTCGCGGGCACAGAAGAACTTACGTCGGGGCGATGCCGGGCAGAATCATTCAAGGCATAAAAAAATCCGGCGCGAATAATCCCGTCTTTCTGCTTGACGAAGTCGACAAGCTCGGCAAGGATGGTTATGCGGGCGACCCGTCGGCGGCGTTGTTGGAAGTGCTTGACCCAGCGCAGAATAATTCTTTTACCGACCATTACATCGATACGCCGTTTGATTTGTCTAAAGTGCTGTGGATTGTCACGGCGAATAATCTCGGCACAATCCCGAAGCCTCTGCGCGACAGAATGGAAATTATTACGCTGTCGAGTTACACGGAGACGGAGAAATTTGAAATTGCCCGCCGCTACTTGACTAAACGCCAGAAGGAAGAAAACGGACTTCAAAAGGGCGACGTTGTTTTTGCTAAGGGCGTCATTCAAGAAATTATCGCGGAATATACGCGGGAGTCGGGCGTCCGCGAGCTTGAACGGATAATTGGGCGTGCGTGTCGTAAGGCGGCGCGTAAAATCGTCGAGGGGCACATAGGCGTTGTCTACATAACCAAAAAAAATCTGCGCGACTTTATCGGACGACCAAAATTTTTACAAACTCGCGCTGAGAAGCAACCTCAAATCGGAGTTTCAACAGGCATGGCTTGGACGGAAGTTGGCGGCGATATTCTTCCGACAGAGGCTATTGTTCTCAAGGGCAACGGTAAACTTTTATTAACGGGCAAACTCGGCGAAGTTATGCAAGAATCCGCGCAGGCTGGGCTGACTTACATTCGCAGTCGCAGTGACTTAATGGAGCTCGCCGACGATTTTTATGAGAAAAATGATATTCACGTCCATGTTCCCGAAGGCGCAGTTCCTAAGGACGGACCGAGCGCGGGCATTACAATGGCAACGGCGATGATTTCTGCGTTGACGAAGAAAAAAGTTCGCAGCGATGTCGCGATGACGGGCGAAATTACTCTGCGCGGAAATGTTTTGCCGATTGGCGGGCTTAAGGAAAAAGTTTTGGCGGCGTATCGCGAAGGAATGCACACGATAATTTTGCCAAAAGAAAATACGCCCGACATTGAAGACATTCCCGAAAGCGTCCGCGAGAAATTGGAATTTGTGCCCGTCGAGAATATGGACGAAGTTTTAAAGACCGCGCTTGTTCAATGAATTTTTTTAGGGAGGGAAAATCTAATGGCGTTTCCAGAGAATTTTTTATGGGGCGGAGCGGTTGCGGCTAACCAATACGAGGGCGGCTATCGCGAAGGCGGCAAGGGCTTAAGCGTTCCCGACATGCTTTTGGGCGGCGATGTGAATACTCCGCGAACTTTCTGCCCGACGATTGAGGAAGGCGTCTTTTATCCGTCGCACACCGCGATTGATTTTTATCACCGCTACAAGGAAGACATTGCGCTTTTTGCCGAGATGGGCTTTAAGTGTTTTCGCTTTTCTATCAGTTGGGCGCGCATTTTCCCGAACGGCGACGACGCAGAGCCTAACGAGGCTGGTTTGAAATTTTATGAAGACGTTATCGACGAGTGCAGGAAGTATGGCATTGAGCCGCTTATCACGCTGAATCATTACGAAATGCCTTTTGAGCTCGTCAAGAAATATCGCGGCTATTACAATCGCAAGACAATCGATTTGTTCGTTAAGTACGTGACGACCTGCTTTGAACGTTTCAAGGATAAGGTTAAATATTGGCTGACGTTCAACGAAATTAATATGACGCTCATGGCACCGACGGTTGGCAATCTCTACAGCGTCGGAATCATTCAAGACGAAGATTTAAATCGGACTGCGCCCTGTAAATTCGACGAGCTTAAAGACGTTCCGCAACAGAGGATTGAGGCGTTGCATAATCAATTCGTCGCGTCGGCTAAGGCGGTTATCGTTGGTCACAAAATCAATCCCGAATTTAAAATCGGCAACATGGTTTGCCACGTAACCCGCTATCCTTTGACGCCGAACCCAAAAGATATGTTGGAGACTCAACGCACGGATAATTTATGTAACGACCTTTGCGGCGATGTTCAAGTTCGCGGGGCTTATCCCTACTACGCCAAAAAATTTTATCAAGACATGGGCATTGATACGGCGTTCATGGACAACGAGGACGATAAAAAAATTCTGCGCGAGGGCAAAGTCGACTTCTACACGTTCAGCTACTACATGTCCAGTTGCGTCACTGCCGATAAAAATGCCGACCAAATTAACGACAGTATGCTTGGCGGCGCGAAGAATCCTTACCTCAAGGCTAGCGATTGGGGCTGGCAAATTGACCCGGACGGATTGCGTTGGACTTTGAATAAATTGGCGTCGCGCTACCCGGATACTCCGATTATGGTTGTCGAAAATGGTTTTGGCGCGTTCGATAAAGTCGAAGACGGTAAAATTCACGACGATTATAGAATCAGCTACTTCCGCGAGCATATTAAAGCTATGGGCGAGGCTGTTAATGACGGCGTGCCGCTTATCGGATACACGACTTGGGGCTGTATAGATTGCGTGAGCGCGGGCACAGGGCAATACGCCAAACGCTACGGCTTTATTTACGTCAATCGTCACGACGACGGCACCGGCGATTTCTCGCGCAGTCGTAAGGATTCGTTCTTCTGGTATAAAAAAGTTATCGCCTCAAACGGTGCAGACTTAGATTAATCTCAGCCTGAAAACATTAAAATCCCTTGCGAGTTTGCAGGGGATTTTTTTTGATAGCGGCGAAAAACGAGGTCTTTATTTTTTTAGGGAGTGTGATATAATTTCGCGGCATAAAAATTTTGGAGGTAGTTAATTTGAAGTACATGACAGGCAAGGAAGTAGCGGCGGCGTTCCTGAAGTTCTTCGAGAGCAAAGGGCATTTGGTAATGCCGAGCTTTTCGCTGATACCGGAAAACGACCCGACGCTTTTAATGATAGGCGCGGGGATGGCACCGTTAAAACCGTTTTTCACGGGGAAACTAAAGCCGCCGTGCCCGCGAGTGACGACGAATCAACGTTGCGTGCGGACGGGCGATATAGAAAACGTCGGACGGACTGCGCGGCACCATACGGCGTTCATGATGCTGGGAAATTTTTCGTTCGGGGATTATTTCAAGCAGGACGCGATAACTTGGGCGTGGGAATTTTTAACGGAAGTTTGCGGTTTACCGAGAGAAAAACTTTGGGTTTCAATCTATCCGAACGACGACGAGGCGGAAAAAATTTGGTTACAACAGCCCGGCTTGAATCCCGCGCACATTGTGAGGCTTGATGATAATTTCTGGGAGATTGGGCCCGGACCGTGCGGTCCAGACAGCGAGATTTACATTGATTTGGGCGAGGAACGCGGTTGCGGTAAAGAAACTTGCGCGCCCGGTTGTGATTGCGACAGATTTTTAGAGATTTGGAACCTCGTCTTTACTCAATTTGACAGAACCGAAGACGGCGAATATAAACCGCTTGAACATAAAAATATCGATACGGGTTGCGGCTTGGAGAGATTGGCGAGCGTCCTTCAACGTAAAAATTCCAACTTCGAGACGGATTTACTGTTCCCGATAATCGAGTACGTGGAAAAAATCAGCGGGCTTAAGTACGGCGACGACGCTAAGCGCGATATTTCCATGAAAGTTATCGCCGACCACGCACGTTCGATGGCGTTCATGATTATGGATAAAATTTTGCCGTCGAATGAGGGGCGCGGCTACGTTTTGCGGAGAATTTTACGGCGTGCGATTCGTCACGGCAGAATGCTTGGGATTAAGGACGCGTTTTTGGAGGGCGCGATTGACTCCGTAGCGAAAATTTATTCTGAAATCCCCGACTTCGAGGAGCTCGGCAACAACATAAATTACATCAAAAAAGTTGTTCGGCTTGAAGAGGATAGATTTGCCGCGACGCTCGCGCAGGGCATGGAAATTTTGAATTTGGAAATGTCGAAGGCTAAGGACGGCGTTTTGAACGGCGAAATTTGTTTCAAGCTTTATGATACGTTCGGCTTTCCGTTTGAGTTGACGGAAGAAATTTTGGCGGAAAATAATCTCGCGCCCGACAAGGTTGGTTTCGATGCGGCAATGGAAAATCAGCGTCAGCGTGCGCGTGCGGCGCGTGCGGCTAATGAACGCCTTGACGTGCCCGATTTGCTTAACGTCGACACCGAACATTTGACACGCGATGAAAATTGTACAGCGTCGAAAGTCTTTGCGTTGTGGAAGGACGGCAAGCTTGTCGATGAACTTCACGACGGCGACGAGGCTGGGATTATTTTGGAGAGCACTCCGTTTTATGCGGAAGGCGGCGGGCAAGTCGGCGACGAGGGCTATTTAATCGGCGAACTCGGCAAGATTAAAGTTTCAAACGCTAAGAAACTTCCCGACGGCACGATTTATCATGAGTCGTACGTTGAAGAGGGGCAAGTTAAAGTCGGAGACGTTGTAGAGATAAAAATCGACGCGGATAAAAAATTATCATCTGCGCGGAACCACACGGCGACGCATTTATTGCAAGCGGCGTTGAAAAAAATCGTAGGCAAGCAAGTAAATCAAGCAGGCTCGCTGGTGACGCCCGAACGTTTACGCTTTGACTTCTCGAATTTTGAACCTGTGACGCCTCAGCAACTCGCCGACGTTGAGGAAATGGTCAACGAGGAAATTTTAAAAGCCGTCGACGTTGACATAAAACAAATGCCGATAGCAGAAGCTAAAAAATTGGGCGCGATGGCTTTGTTCGGCGAGAAATACGGCGATATTGTTCGCGTCGTCAGCGTCGAGGATTTCAGTTGCGAATTATGCGGCGGGTCGCATGTAAAGAACGTTGGACAGATTGGGCGGTTTAAAATTGTCAGCGAAGGCGGCATTGCGGCGGGCGTTCGTCGTATCGAGGCTGTAACGGGGCGTGCGGCGATTAAAGACGCTACTCATCAAGCAGAACTGTTGAATTCGGTTGCAACGCTGTTGAAAGTCCGTGCAGACGATTTACCCGCGCAGATTGAAAAAATCCTCGCCGAAGATAAAACCATGCGTAAACAGCTCGAAGAAGTCCAAAAGATTAAGGAACGTGCAGAGGCTCAAAAACTTTTGGTCGGCGTGGAAGAAATCGGCGCGTTGAAGTATTTAAAAGGCGTGGTGCAAGCCAACACTCCCGACGATCTGCGCGGCATGGCAGATTTTCTTATCGACAAGCTCGACGGCGGAGTTTTAGTTTTGGCGGCGGTTAATGACGGAAAAGTTTCGTTGGTCGTCAAGGCTGATAAAAAAGCCTGCGCGGCGGGCGTTCACGCAGGTAAAATCGTCAAAGAAATTTCAAAGCTCGTAGGTGGCGGCGGAGGCGGGCGTCCCGATATGGCTCAAGCGGGCGGTAAAAATCCCGAAGGCATTCCGCAAATGTTTGAAGCCGCGAAAAATATTCTCGCTAAGATTTAAAATAAAAATAACCCCCGCGCAGATTGTTGCGTAGGGGTTTTTGTTTTGGTTAATTTCTCGGCTGAATCGTGCCGCTCTGGTACGCCAGCAAAAGTTTATGCAAGCCTGTAATTTCTTGGCGAATGCCTTGCCCGTGATCCGTATCGCCAACCGTCATGTGCCGCGATAAAATTTCAACAGTCTCAGCCGTCGATTCAATATCTTTATTTTCGGCGAGCGCAAGTTTAACGTCGGCGATTTTCTGATGTCGCAAAAGTCTGAAGCCGCGCGAATTCGAGACAAGAGTATAGCCCGATATGCCGGTCTTTTCGTGGTAAGCAGTGCTGAAACCGCCGTCGATAATCACAGCCTTACCGCCCGCCTTAATCGGACTCTCGCCCTTGCGCACGCGAACCGGAACATGCCCGTTGATAATGTGCCCGCGCTCCGCGTCAAGCCCAAATTCCTCCAAAATCTTATCGCAAATGTCTACGTCGTCAATCAGCGTGTAATACGGGTCGCTCGGCTCCTTCCAAGTCTCCTTATCATCAATAAAAGCACGTTCAAAAGTTCGGAACTCTCTGCCTGCCGTCGGCGATAACAAGCCGCACCATAAAAAGTACATAAAATCTAAATCCTCTTGGTTCCTGTCGAAGTAAGCGCGCCGAGCCCGCCCGTCAGCATAATCAAAATAATCTTTGCCGCTGTAAGTCGCGCCTTCAAAAGTAATATTCTTGAACGAACCATCCTCCTCAAGCGGAACATTCGCGTGGAAAAGCAAATTGCCGTTGTGACAAGTGTAGATGCCGCCCTTCTTGTACAGATAATCAACTTGCGTCTGGAAATTGGTACTCGCCAAAAAATTTTCTCGCAAGCCCGAAATAATTTCGTACTCGTCGGCATTCAGCCTGTAAATGTCATCGGAATCTTTATCCAACGTCGGAAAGTTTGTGGTGTTCAGCTTGTAAATTTTATCGCCGAGATTAATCGTGCCGTTGTCTAAATTAATTTTGTCGAGCAAGAGGCGGCTGTCCATTTTAAAATCGGGGTTGCGACGAATCAGTTGCCCTTCCAATTTGAACATCATCATCAAACTTGCAAGTTCGGCGGCGCGAGTCGGATTTTCATTGGGATAAATGCTCGACGCAAAAATCGTCAGCGGACGCAAACTGATTCCGTAGCCGCGCTCCAAAACGTCGGTATTGTTGTAGTGCAAGGCATTCCGCACAACCGCCGCGATACAAACTTCACTGCCCAACGCCGCGCCCATCCATAAAACGTCGTGGTTGCCCCATTGAATGTCAATTTCTTCCGGATACTTCATCAGCAAATTCAAAATCGCGTCGGGACGGTCGCCCCTGTCGAAAAAATCTCCTACCAAATGCAAACGGTGTATCGCCAACCGCTTTATCAGCTCCGTGAACGCACAAATAAAATCCGCGCCGCTGTTTATCTCGACGATTGAGGTTAAAAGTTTTTCGTAATAAATTTTCTGCGCCTCGTCGGATTCGGGGTGCGTGTTCAAAAGTTCCAAGATAACAGTTTCGTAGCTGTTCGGAATAAGCTCGCGCATTTTGAACGACGGATATTTGAAACTCATAAACTTTGCCAACTTAACCAGTCGCGCCAAATTTTTTCTGTACCAAGCGGGCGTTGCGCGTTGCTGAGATTTAATCTGCGCAGTTTTTTCTTTAGGATAGTAAATCAGCGTGCAAAACTCCGCAATTTCCTCTTCGCCTAACAAGTCCCCGAAAAGATAATCAACCTTCTCGCGAATGACGCCGGAGCAGTTATTGATGATGTGCAGGAATAAATCGTACTCGCCGTGCAAATCGCTCATGAAATGTTCAGTGCCCTTCGGCAGGGACAGCCGCGACTGCAAATAAATCAGCTTTTCGTAGATAGATTCCTTAGTCGGATATTTTTCCGCAAGAATTCGCATCAAGCTCGCCGCAAAATCGTAATTATCAGCCATGTTATCCACTCCTTACCAATTCTTTGAACTGTTCCAAAACGACGGACTGCATAACGCTAACACCGTGAAAATTTCCAAGCGGCTCAGAAACATAAAACCGCACGCGCAGAATTTGCTGAGGCTCGGCAATAAGCTGTAAGTACTCGTCGCGCCCTCAATCCCGAAGCCCGGTCCGACACTCGCCATTGTCGACACGCTCACGCTGATACTGTTCACGAAATCAATCCCGTCGAACATCATCACCGCCGCAAATAAAACGTCCAACACCACAACCGCAAAGAAAAATTTCGCCGCGCCGAAGACTATATCCTCGTCAACAGGTCGCCCGCTTAATGTCACGTTGCTAATCAAATTCGGGTGTAATTTTTGACGGACAATCAACGCCACAAATTTAAACAGCAAAATTATCCTCGCGACTTTCAAACCGCCCGCCGTCGAACCCGCGCAACCTCCCAAAAACATCGTCATCATCAGAAACACTTTGCTCATCGGCGGATATGTATCGAAGTCATTCATTACAAAGCCCGTCGTCGAACTCAAGCTCGCCACGTGAAAAATCGCCGCCCTTATCGCCTCCTCCGCGTCGATTTTCATCTCAATGAACAAATCAGCCGCTATAACCGCCGCCGCCACCGTGATTATCATAAGGTAAGTTCTGAATTCTGTATTCTTAAAAATTACGCCAATTCCTTTTCGACACGCCACAACGTACATCGCAAAACTGCCGCTCGACACAATCATAAAAAACGCCATGCAATATTCGAGGTAAGCGTTGCCGTATTCGCCGACAGTTCCGTTGTAAACGCCGAAGCCGCCCGTCGCTATCGTCGTCATCGCGTGATTTATCGCTACAAACGGACTCAGCCCGCATAAAAAATAACTCGCCGCGCAGATTACAGTTAGCGTCACGTAAACCGTAAAGAGTGCTTTGGCGTTGTCGCGGATTCGGGGCATTTGGCGTTCCTTAGTCGGTCCGGTCGT
>CAJOHN010000024.1 GCA_905234235.1 uncultured Selenomonadaceae bacterium | reverse complement strand
GCCGCGCTGATGAAAGTAAAATCGGGCTGAAAAGTATTGCCGTCGGGAAAGTGAACGTCCATGTGGTCGCCAAAACAAATGCCCAACCTCTTTATCTTGACGTAAACCCCTATAGTCGCAGTTAAATTTGTTGTAATTGAGCTGTGCCCCATAAACGGACTCGGTGCCATAAATTTTACCCCCTCAATAATCTCGTAATCGTCTTGCACGTCGTAAGCTAACATCTCAATCGCCTCCTGTTTAAAAATATTTTACACTGATAAAGAATTTCCCGCAAGATTATGCTGGTTGACTAGAAAAGAAAACTCTGGTATAAAATTTGCATGAATAATCGGCGAGGTGATTGTATGAAGGAACGAATTCATAAAGACGTAGTGATAATCGGCGCGGGCATGGCTGGCTTGACGGCGGCAATGTACTGCGGGCGTATGAATCTCGACACATTGGTTTTGGAAAACGGAATAATCGGCGGGCAAATCGCCAATGCAACCGACATTGAAAATTATCCCGGCTTCGTGAGCGTCAAGGGCGGCGATTTAATTTCAACCGTTCATACGCAAGCAGAAAATTTCGGCGCGATTGTTGACGAGTTCGACGAGATAGAAAAAGTTACGCTTAAAACTTCGCCCAAAATCGTCGAGACGCAAGAAAAAATTTACGAGGCGGACGTCGTGATAATCGCCAGCGGCATGAACAGACGCAAGCTTCCGTTGCCTGAAGAAAAAAAATTTGCGGGGCGCGGCGTCCACTACTGCGAACTTTGCGACGGGCACGCTTACGACGGAAAAATTATTGCGGTAATGGGCGGCGGCAATGCGGCTGTCGACGCGGCAAATTTCTTGACTAAGTACGCCAAGAAACTTTATCTTATTCACCGTTCGGAATTTCGTGCTGATGAAGTCTCGCAAAAACGCCTGCGCGACAATGACAAAGTTACAATCATGTTGCAGACGGAGATAAAAGCTCTGCGCGGCGATAAAAGGCTTGCGGAGGTTGAAGTTTTCGATAAAAAATCCGGCGAGACCAAAACACTTGCGATTGACGGGATTTTTGTTAATATCGGCGTCGAGCCGAATACCGCGCTGTTCAAAGATGAGTTGAAACTTACTACGAGCGGAAGAATTTTGGCGGGCGAGGATTGTCGGACGGAAATTGCGGGAGTATTTGCGGCTGGCGACGTTAGAGAAAAAGAAATTCGACAATTAACTACTGCGGCGAGCGACGGCACAACTGCGGCGTTGCTTGCGGAAAAATATTTATCGGGGTTCAAGTGGTGATTATGTGCAAAATTTCGGAGTGATTTATCTCATCTGTAATAATTGTAATGATAAGAAGTACGTCGGACAAACGCGTCAGAGTTTTGAAAGAAGTATTGTTGAGCATAAACGCGATAGCAAAAAATCCAAAATCGGCGTTGACGCGGCGATTCGCAAATATGGTTGGGAAAATTTCATAGCGGAAGTTATAGAAATGTGCCTAGTCGAACAACTTAACGAACGCGAAATTTTTTGGATTAGTGAACTCAATAGCAAGGTACCAAATGGTTATAATTTGACTGACGGTGGCGACGGCGGTAGCGGCTTTACTGCGGAAACGTTGGCAAAAATGTCTGCAAAGAAAAAAGGCGTTCCAAAATCCGCAAAACAGCGTCTCAATATTGGTCTATCGAATCGAAACAGTACTCCGTACAAAAATTTGCTTAACGAAATAGAGCAACGGCAATTTACCTACTTTGAACTAGCAAAAATGTTGGGATTATCCAGTTCGTCTACCTTCTCTAACAAAATACTTGGCAGGTACAATTTCACAGCAAAATATATAGCCAAGCTCGTTGAAATCTTCAATCTTCCTGCAGAATATTTGATGGCACGCACAGATGGTCTTTCGGCAACAATATCAAAAACAGAAAGTTTAGCAAAAATTTCTGAAGTAAAACGCGGCTATAGCCCTTTCAAAAATTTACTTAACGAGATTGACAAGCGACAATTCACGTACAGAGGATTGTCTAAACTTACGGGAATTTGCAAGTCATCTCTCCCGCTAAAAATGAGTGGTAAAGTTAAGTTCACGGCAGACGAAATCGCCAAACTCACGGAGATTTTTGACAAGCCGATAGAATATTTGATGTTTAAGGAGGAATTTTTATGATTTTAACCGTATTCAGCTTCGAATCTTGCCCCTATTGCCAAAAACTGAAACGCTATCTTGATTCACGCGGCGTGGATTATGAAGTGCGCGACATCGAGCTTGACGAAGAGGCGGCTAAGGAGTGCTTGAAAATTTCGGGTGATTTGACGGTTCCGGTTACGACGATTGACGGAAAAAATTACGTTCTCGGCTTCGACAAGAAAAAAATCGACGCATTAATTGAGGAGGCAACAGCATGAGCGTTTACGACTTCACGGTTAAGACAAAGCGCGGCGAAGATAAATCTTTGGCGGATTACAAGGGCAAGGTTCTGCTTATCGTCAACACGGCGAGCAAGTGCGGTTTCACGCCCCAGTTTGAGGAACTTCAAAAACTTTACGACGCTTACAAGGATAAGGGATTGGAAATTCTCGGATTCCCGTGCAACCAGTTCGCGGCTCAAGACCCCGGCAGTAACGATGAGATTCAGCAATTTTGCAAGCTCAATTACGGCGTGACGTTCCCGATTTTTGCTAAAGGCGACGTTCGCGGCGAGACGGCTCAACCGTTATTCAAGTATTTGACCGCGCAGAAAAAGTTTGAGGGCTTCGATATGAATCATCCCGTTGCCAAACCGCTTCTTGACGCCTTACAAAAAAATTTCCCTGAATATTTGGAAGGCGACGGCATTAAGTGGAACTTCACGAAATTTTTAATCGGACGCGACGGCGAAGTTATTGCGCGTTTCGAGCCGACGACTACGCCCGCTTCCATCGCTAAAGATATTGAGGCTCTGCTGTAAAATACTTTCCAACAAAAAAACTCCCGTTGAAAACTCAGCGGGAGAAATTTTTTTGCCCGAATCATTTAGCCTTGAAATATTTATTGACTTGTTCGCAAAAAGTTCGCATGATTTTTCTGTAAGCGTCCATCGGCTTATCGTCGAAGGTATTGCCGCTTTCCGACACGACAACTTGCCCGGTCTTGGCATCGACTAAATAAAACGTCGCCCGAACATTCCAACTGAAACTCCAATAAGCGTAGTGGTCAACAATTTTATCCTTGTATTTTTTCGTGTGCATTGTATGTTCTTTGCCCTTGCTGTCCTTCCACTTAGTCTCCTTTGATTCAATCAGCTCCGAAGTCGTCGTGACTTTCGGCGGGTGCCACGTCGGAATCAATTTCCATTCGGTAACATTGCCCGTTATGTAGTAGTTCAAATCTTTATCGCTGGTGGCGTCGGTGATAACGCTGACACCTTTTAATTTGTCCATAGCCTCAAATTTCATGCCGAAGTACGCGCCCTTAAGCGAATATTCATCACTGCCGACGTTGGGCGGGAGCGTAAGATTTTTAAAGCCGATATTAATTGTGCCCGCCTTGTCCTTACCTTTATTCTTGCCGCTCTTGAGTTCGCCGAAATCTTTGCGAATGTATTTGGTTATGCTTCTGAACTGGTGCTTATCGTCGACGCCGTACTCGCGACGGGTATCTGTGAACAGCAAAACTTTATTGGCGTTCTCGGTGTCGTAGCCCTCGAATTCCAGTTGCATGATGTGCAGATGAATTTCCTTTTCGGGGATAACGTGGTGCTCCGTCCAAGTTCTTTTATCATAAGTGCCGTCGCTGTTCGGACTGCCCGTTATCTCCGTCCACGAACTTAGTTGAACATTAAATTCGGTTCGCGGCGAGATGTCGGTTTGAATTCGTTTCTCCTTGAAACGCGGGAACAAATACATATCAGCCCCCGTCTGTTCAAAAACTGCCTCAGCGCGAGCCTTTTCCGTCGGATAGGGATTGAGCAGGACGCTGAACTTGTCAACTAAAATCTCGTCCTTCTCCTTAATGCCGGGCGCGAGCCTCACGGTGTGCATATTTTTAATTTTTTTCTCGAAACGCTCCATCAAATGTTTATTCTCCCAATACAGCAGAGAATTTTCGTCGTAGCTTATCAGCCAATTATTTTTATCGTTGGAGTAAGCGAGCGGGAAGATGACGACTTTTTTCCACATCGGAATATCTAAACTCATGTCGTACCAAAAAATTCCGTAAGCCTGCGCGGACGCCTGCATAAGAAAAAATATCGCCGCCGTCAAAAATATTTTAATCATCACATGCGCTCCTTTATCTTCAAAGCCAGTTGGTGAGTCGCCGCCTTAATCGCCTCGTAAAATTGTTCTTCGGGGCACTCGAACGTTTTAAATTTGAACAAGCCCAAAGCCCGCGTATCTTTAGCCTTAGCTACGCCCGAACCCGTCGCGACGAATACGCATTTGCCCGACGCCTTCTCGATTATCCTCGCGCTCAAATCGACTTTAACGGCGTTGCTTTTCTTGGTAATGTTATCTTCAATAACCTCATTGCAATTCGTCAAGTACATGAACATGATATAGTTGCAGGCGGCGTAATTAGTTTGCGTAGCGGGATTCGCGCCGAGTTGTTGCATGATAATCTGTTCATTCATCGCCTCAATCGCGAACTCGCTCCCCAAGTCAATCATCTCGACTTTGCCGGGCGTTACGAGGAGTTCTTCGATTTCGGCAAGCATTTCGTGGCGAGCGTTAGGGAAAGTTTGAACGACTTCGCCCTTAATATTCGTGACGGCAACGCGGCTGATAATATCCATTACGCCGAAAGTTTCAACTGCCGCCTCTGCCTGCGCGGCGATTAGGAATATCATCGCCGTTAAAAAAATTTTTAGTCTCATGATTCAAACCTCAAACGGTCTTCAAGCCTTTGCCCTCCAAACCTTTGATGATTTGTTGAGCTTGGTCTTTTAAAATTTCAGTTAAAAGTTGCGTCGTATTAGCCTTTTGCCCCTGCTTGCCGACGACAACATTTTTCATGAGCGCGGTTTTCTTCTGCGCGTTTTGCCCCTCATAAACTTTGCACGTCTTTGCGTTGACTAGGTAATATTCCAGTTCAAAGGTAACTTTCTTGCCGCGCATTCCCTTTTCGAGTTCTTCAGCAGTTGTATGCGTCCCGAATATGCCGCCCGTCTTGCGAAAAACATCAGCGTCGCGCACATTCACGAACAGTAAATAATCCACGCCGTATTTGTTGCCGAGTTCAATCGCCATCTGCGTTATGTTCGCGCTCAATTCATAAGGCTTGCCCTCCGCCTTGCGACGTTCAGCAGTTTTATCGTCGTCTTGATAATAAGCCTTGCCCTTAACCGAATCGCCGTAACGAATCATTTGCGAACAAGCCAGCTCGCGGCGGTACAAGTGCCCGTTGGCAATGGCGTCCATGTGAATGAACGAAAACAATTTATCCTCCGGTGCCTGCTTATCTAAATCCAAATACACGCCGTCAGAGAGCCGCGACAAATCTACGGAGAAAATTTTAGACTGTTGCATTTGGTCGCCTAAAGCCTCTCTGAAACTCGCTAAAAATTCAGGACGTAATTCGTCCTCGCCGTAACCTTTAACTTCGGCAAGTAATATCGTCGGCAAGCCAGCAGATTTTTCAAACGCCGCGCTCATCGTGCCGCTCATAAAAAGTAGCATCATCATTACCGCTAAAATTTTTTTAATCATTGTCTCGCCGCCTTTTTAGCTTCCAAATTCGCCAACAACTTATCGACAAGAGCCTCAGCCGCCTTCTCCAAAGCTTCGTCCGCGAGCCCTTGATCTACTTCGTCCGTGCCGATTTTTATTAAGCCGCCCGTGACTTTGAACATTTTATTCCCCGAAGTCGCCGAACTTGTCGCCGCCAATACGACGCGCCCGCTTTCAACCTCGACGATTCTGCCCGCCATTCGCGCCGTCACGATATAATCTTTACTGCCCGTGCCGACAACCGAAGCAGTTTTTTTACGGCTACTTAGTCCCGTGACGTTGGTTATCAGCAAATATTCCGCGCCGAGCATTCTCCCGAAGGTTGGAGCCGTTGACGTGTCGATTAATCCCGTCGCCGCGAGTTCATGCTCTTGAACAACTTTATCAACGTCGGTGCGCGATAAAATTTCAAAGTCCGCGCAGTTGGTCATGCCCGCATAAATCACGCCCGTTGCAATTTCCGTGTCGTCCAACGTCAAATCCGCTGAAACCGTCGCCGCCTTGAATACCGGCAAAATTCCCAATCGCATTGCTCCGCTCGGTGCCGCGAAACTTACCGTCGACGCCGCGCAGATTATCAGCATAATCATCGCCGATAAAAATTTTTTCAACGTAATTACCTCCTCACAATCTGAAATGCCCCGTCGTGCGAACTGTCATTGCTAACTTTTTAAATTTTTTTTCAAGCTCAAGGGCGGCATTCTCGGCGGCGTTGCGAATCGCGTTGCGCTCGGAATTGTCTTTGATAACGTCGTTGCCCTTCGCGGTCACGGAGAAAGTCCCGACAATATCGCCCGTCGACAACTTAATAATCTTCGCGGTAATATCGGCGTTCGCAACAATCATCGCCATTTCCTTATAACCGCCGGTTTTATAATCGGGCAGTCGGACGTTTTGCGAATTGGTATGCGTTTTGCCGAGCACAAGATAATCCGCGCCGTAACTCGAACCGACACCGACAAGCCCGCGCTCGCCGTTGTAAATACGTTCGAGGAGCCGCGCATTTTCAAGATTGGCAACAATATCCGCGTCGACAACGTGACTAAATCCCAGCGTCAAAAGTTTATCATTCAGCGCAGTCTCCGCAAGTTCGTCGTGAGTGCCTGCCGCCGCGTCGTCCCTAAGCATGATAACCGTAATTCGCGGGTCGTTGAGGCGCATGACGGTTTCAAGTTGCCCGATAAGTGCGCTGTTCGGTTCGCTCGCGACGTTCATACTAGCCGTGACTTTGTAAAGCCCGTTGCTTTGCCCCTCGCTGAGAATTTTGACGCCGCTGACGTAACCTTTGGCTTGCGTGTAAATTTCGTCGAGTTTAACCATCGCATTTTCAACCAAAGTTTGCGAATCAACGAAGGTGCCGACGACTTGTTCAACGGCGGTGCGTTCGGCATTGGCAATCGCCTCGTCTCTGTTACGCCCAAAGCCGTCGACTGTAACTTCCTGCGCCATCGCCGAAAAATTTATCATCATTGACAGCGCGAGGACGATTAAAAATTTTCTCATAAGTATCCTCCTTACCCGCGTGAAATTTTTTTACATAATACAAAAAATTTTTCTTGATGGCATGAAAAAAAATCGGAAAGCCGATTAATTTCGACCTTCCGAATTAAAAAATTTTTCTTAAGCTAATGAATGGAAGACTGTTATCTTCTTGGAGCTCCGCCGCCGCCTGCATATTCCAAATAATCTTTAAGAACGTAGCCTTTAAATCCGCCATACTCAACAGGATAGAAGCCGTCTATTCCCCAAACAGGACCGTCGTAAACAGTGACGATTGTTCCGAGCGGAATTTGCGTGAGACGCCGGGCGGCGGTAGACGGAGAATATCGTAGCGAAACCCAACTCTCGCAATTCACTACCCTAGCTTGATAAGCCGCGCCTTGAAAATCTCGCTCATCACGCTCCGCCGCTTGCGCCGTAAGGGATATTGAGATTGCAATTACAGCCAACGCTACTACTAAAAAATTTTTCATGATAACGCCTCCTTTTTATGTTGGTTGCCGCCACTCTTGCATATCGTCCGGCAAGTTGAACAAGCGCAAAATTTTATTGACGATGTGATTTATCTGCGCCTGCAAATCCGGCGGCGTGTTGTAAAACGTCATGACGGGCGGCATGATTATCGCGCCACAATCGGCGAGTTCTTTCATGTTTCGCAAGTGAATTCGGCTGAAAGGCATTTCGCGCGGCACGAGCAATAACTTTCGATTTTCTTTAATGCAAACGTCCGCCGCCCTAAGCAAAAGATTTTCACAGTAGCCCGACGCAATGCCCGCCAAAGTTTTCATGGTGCACGGGACGATAATCATTCCGTCGACAAGAAAACTCCCACTGGCAATCGAGGCGTCCATTTGATTAACATCGTAAACGCAATCGGCAAGGCGGCGAATCTCGAAAATATCAAATTTGGTTTCGTCGCGAATCGTGAGCTCCGCGCCTTCGGTTATAATTAAATGCGTCTCGACCGAAGGTATTGCCTTCAATCGGCGCAGAAGTTCGACGGCTAGCACGACGCCGCTCGCGCCCGTCATTCCAATGATTAATCGCATAAATAATTTCTCCTTACAAATCGTAGCCACGCGGCGTTATCATAAAATTATCCTTAACAAACGTTTGAGAGTTGCCGATAATCACCAGCGAAAACATGTTGACTTCCTCTTGAATAAAATTTTCCAGCGTCGAAATGGTTTTAGATTCGCCTTCGCGTCCCGCGTTAGTCACGATGCCGACGGGCGTATTTTTATCGCGGAACTCCAGCAAAATTTTTTGAACTTCGGCGAGTTGAGTTGTACGGCGTTTACTTTTGGGGTTATAAAGGGCGATAACAAAATCACTTTGAGCCGCTGAACTCACGCGCCTTTTTATGAGTTCCCACGACGTCATCAAATCACTTAAACTTATAATTGCAAAGTCATGCATGAGAGGCGCACCCAAAATTGCCGCCGCCGCGTTGACTGCCGAGACGCCCGCGATGATTTCAAATTGCGGACGGTTTTCTTCGGGCAAGTTTAAAATCATTTCCAAGACAAGCCCCGCCATTCCGTAAACGCCCGCGTCGCCGCTCGAAATAACTGCGACATTGCGCCCAGACAGAGCCTCTTGAATTGCTAATTGTGAACGTTCGACTTCCTGCATCATCGCCCGTCCGATTATTTTTTTCCCGACAAGAATTTTTTCAATGAGCTTGATATAAGTATTGTAACCTGCGACGACTTCCGCCGATTCAATCGCCTTGCGCGCTTTTGGCGTCATCTCGTCGAGATTACCGGTTCCGATTCCGACGACAGAAATTTTACCCATTTAATCGCTAACCACCTTCCTTGCCCCGACAAATCGCGGTCGCCAATATTCATTATCGAGGCTGTCAATCCTCACGCCGTGACTCGACGCATGAAGAAATTGCTTGTCGCCGATATAAATTCCGCAATGTGAAACTCCCTCCGCATAAGTCGTGAAGAAAACTAAATCGCCCGCCGTCAACTGATTAGGCTTTGCCGCTTTGCCAAGATTGTATTGTTCATCGGCGAGACGCGGAATATTTATCCCGTGCATTTTGAAGACGTATTGCACTAAGCCCGAACAATCGAAGCCTGAAGGCGTCGTGCCGCCGAAGACGTAAGGAACTCCGATAAAATCCCGCGCAGTCGAAACGATTTGGCGACCTTGATTGCCAGTGATAAAAGTTTGTCCGAAATTTTCGGACGTTGACGGCTTGGCAGTATCGACAGGCGGAGAATTTATTCTTGGTTCGGGCAGGGTACGTCCTTTTTTTTCTTTAGCTTTTTTGAGGGCGCGCCACGTGACGTTTGTTACAATTCCTGTGACAGAAATTTTGCTATCGCGTTGGAAGGCGGCGACGGCTTTCTCGGTTTCGTTGCCGTAGATGCCATCGAGTTCGGTAATGTCGTAGCCGATAAGATATAATTTTTTCTGCAAGGTCAGAACGTCATTGCCGCGAGAATTCCGCGATAGGGTAGGCGAAGCTAAAGCTGTACCGCTGATTAGAGTTAAGATTGTGGCGGCGGCGGTTACTGCAGTTTTAAACTTCATCGCATCACCTCCAAAAGTTTTTTAATAAGTTCAAACGAACTTAAATGAAAACCTCCGGCGCGGCTTGAGGTAGCCCGTTAAGAAAATTTCTTCGTCGAGAATGTGCGCCGCAATATTAACACGCCCGTCGGCAGGCAACACATCCTGAATTATTTGAACTTCGCCGGCATATCGCCCGAAGTTTTCATTATCAATCGTAACGTCGCCAAAACTGCGTTCAATCGCGGGCTCTTCGGGAGGAATTTTGCCGCCGACCTCTCTAAGATATTGGCGACCTTCGACTCCGCGAATCACAGACTTAGCGACATCTGCGCGGCGCGTGAATTTGCGACTTAAAATCTCCGCCGTAGTCAAATCGTTGCTGAGGAGTTGCGCGTGCAAAATGACTTCGTTGCTTTGAATCGCCGCTACCGTATGGAGTTCCTCGCGAGTAGGTTGCCCGTCGCCGATGATTATAAAATCGACATCAAGAGCCGCCATAAATCTCGCGGAAAGGTCGGTAGTAAAATTTCTGCAGTCCTCAAGCGTCGGAAGTCCTTCGCGCAGAGGAAGCCGCCGCTTGCCGTCCTTACTCGGAATAAACGCGCCAACTTCAATTCCCAAATCGTGGAGGAGCCGATTTTGATTGTCGAAAAAATAAGTATCGAGCCCCGTGTGAGGATGCGGATAAAAATTATGGAGCGCAGAAATATTTGCGAAGTCCGCGCCGAGTTCAAGCAGTTCGTCTAAAAATTCTTCGGTGACGGTCGAGGCATTGATTTGAATTTTGCGGCTGTGGCTAATTTCAGCGACTTGCTTAACGTCAAAGCCGTCGTCGAGGCGGAGCGTTATCCCGTCGATATTGTACTGGGAAAAATTTTCGGCGTTGACATCAAGGATAATTTCAAAGCCATTGGTGACGGCGGTAGTTAAAATGTCGGTTAAGTCGTCGAAAAAAGTTTCAGCGTCCGAAGTTTCAGGAATCTGCGCGGAAGTAAAAAGACGTTTAAAACCGAGACTCGCCGCCTCCTCAATCAGTAAAAGATTTTCTTCGCTGTCGTAGTCAAGCCCTGCGTAAATCGATATTCCGTTCTGCATAACAAAATCTCCTTTTAGTGGTTAGGGTTCAGGGTTCAGGGGTCAGGGGTCAGGGGTCAGGGGTCAGTAATCCCTGAACCCTAGTCCCTAACATCTCATTTATCCTTTTGATTCGGTCGCGGAGCTTGTCATTAGTCGCTTGCACGCAGACCATCAAATTGCCGCGCACCTTGCCGATTTTAATCATCGCCGCCGTCGTGAGCATGTTAAGAATCATTTTAGTAGCAGTGCCCGCCTTCATGCGCGTCGAACCCGTTAAAGCCTCCGCGCCCGTGATTGGAGTTATCGCAATGTCGACGGCTTGCGCCAACGCAGAATTTTCAACGCAAGAAATTCCAACAGTTATCGCGCCGAGCTTTTTAGCGAATTCGATGCCGCCCAAAACGTAAGGCGTCCTGCCCGAAGCCGAAATGCCAACTAAAATGTCAGCCGCATAAAAATTTTTATCAACCAAATCACCGGCGGCGAGATGAATATTATCTTCGGCTCCTTCGACGGCTTTAATCAAAGCTCCTTCGCCGCCCGCAATTAATCCTTGAACCATATCGGGCTTGACGCCAAAAGTCGGCGGGCATTCCGACGCGTCTAAAACTCCGAGCCGCCCCGAAGTCCCCGCGCCAATATAAAACAATCTTCCGCCGCGATGAAAACTGTCGGCAATAAAATCAACAGCCTGCGCAATCTCCGGCAAAACTTTTTCGACAGCCGCCGCGACTTTTTTATCCTCGTCGTTAATCAACTTAACCATTTCGAGAGTCGTACATTTGTCAATCTGAGTCGTCGCGGGATTTATTTTCTCGGTTGTTAATGCAGAGAAATTTTCCATAGCTATCACCTCAAGGAATAAAAATTAAATCGGCAATTTCGGGGTTGCCTTCAGCAATATCTTCTTTGAATCTGTGGAGCGGCGCGAAAATCGGCGAGCCCTTCAATCTCAATTTAAATCGGAGGAGCGTATTGGAATCGCTACCGCGAACGGGGATTCTCGTGAGGACGTAAGCTTTATCCTCTTTAATCGCGAGCCCGTAATCTTGAATAAAACCTGCGCGGAATCCAACTTCTTTTGAAGTATCTTCGGCGTCGATACTGTACTTGCCTTCGGGGTAAGCGATAAATTTCGCGGGCTTTTTTAGAGCCCATTCAAGAGCCTGTTTGGAGCCGTAAATTTCATTCCAAAGCTTATCGCCCTTAAGCGTCGTCAAATCTTTGTAACTCATGGTGTGGCTTTCAAAGTCGAAGTATCCACCCGCTTGCAACGCCCGTACGAAATCCCAGTTCAAATAATCTTTCATGCCGATGTGATCCGTCACAAGAAAAACCGTCGCCCGCACATTGTACTTTTGCAGAATCGGGAAGACGTTATTATAAATATCCTCGTGCCCGTCGTCGAACGTTATCACAACCGGATTCGTCGGCAAAGCCTTCCCGCTCTCCCACGCGTCCAACAAATCGTCGGGCATAATAAAGTGATAGCCGTTATCCACCAAATATTTTAACTGCGCGTCGAAGTCGGCAACCTTAAGCGTCGTCGGATTGGTATCGGTGTCGTGCACTCGATGATAAACTAAAATCGGCACGCCATCCGCCGCCCTCGCGAACAGCCAAAAGATAAATCCCACCATCATCAACAGGAGCACAACCATCACTGCTAAAATTTTCTTCATGAGCTCGCGCTCCTTTCAGTAAAAATTCATTTTAGTTAATATATATCAAGCGGCGGGCAGTGTCAAGATAATTTGCGATTCGGCGGCAGAATCCTTTTATTTTAATCTTCATCTAAAGACAAACGCCAAATTTTGTTTTATACTTACGAGCGAGGTGAACTTTTATGAGCATGAAAAAATTTCTGGCGGGAGTTTTGGGCGGCGCGATTATTTTAGCAGGCGGTCAAACTTTTGCAAATCCTCCCGAAGTCCCCGACGATGACAAAGCTTGGCAAGAAGAAGAGGCGGCTCATATCGGCGGCTGGGCTAAATATTTTTCCGAGAAATACGGCGTCGACTCCGCGCAGATTGAACAGGCTCTAAATGACGGCGTGCATATCAGCGACATTCGGCAGGCGGCGATGCTATCTAAACTCAGCGGCAAAAATTTTTCGGAAGTGCTTGCTATGAAAGTCGATTGGTTTCAAGTCGCCGAGAAATTAGGCGTCACTCGCGAACAGGTTATGGAATTTTTCAAGCAGGAGCGCGAGGAACATTTTGCTAAAAATTCGGGCGTCGACGTTAAAACTCTGCGCGGCTTACTCAACGACGGTTACGAGCCGCACGACATCGCCATTGCAGGGCGAATTGCTCAAGCGTCGGGCAAAGACGTTAAAAACGTCCTCAGCAAGCGCAAGATTAATAACACTTGGGAAGACGTGGCGAAATCTTTTGGCGTCGACATGAAAAAAATAATGCCGCATCCGCCTGAACGTGTGCACGGCAAATAAGATTAAAAATTTAGCGACGAGCCTTTTTAAGCCCGCCGCTTTTTTTTTTTTTATGCAGTAACCGCTCCGGCTGTGTAGCCCGCTTTGTTAATCGCCTCGCGTAAAATTTCGTCGGAGATATTTTCTTTTAAACCGACCTGCGCGGATTGTTTTTCGAGACTCGCCGCCGCAATCGTCACGCCGTCAATCTTCTCCAAAGCTCGCACAACCTTATAAATGCATTTCTCGCAAGTCATGCCGTCAACGTCAATCGTGCGGTGTATCGGAAATTTTTCTATCTTCTCGACGCGGGCGCGGTAGCCGTCATCCAATGCCTTTTTAGTCGAACAACTGCCTTCGCAACCCGAACAATTTCCCTCCGAACAACAAGCCGCCTCGCTCTTGAAAAACGCTCTGTAAATTTTTTTCAAGCCGTAGCCGAATGCCGCCGCGATTAAAATGCCAAGTACAATCGTCGCCGTCACGAAGAATCATCTCCATTACTCAAAGCCCAAAAGTTTTCCGCCTTGATAGACGATAAGCGACGCTACCCAAGCTACCGCGCAGGTGTAGAAGAATGCGAACGCCATCCACTTCCAACTTTGCGTTTCCTTTTTGATTGTGCCAAGTGCCGTCATGCAGGGCGAATAAAGTTGCGTAAAGACCATGAACGCCAACGCCGCCAACGGTGTGAACGCGCCGCCTAACGAAGTCGCCATAAGAGTATTTGCCGAGTCTTCGAGGTCTTCGTCTTCGGTGGAAAGTTCGTCTGTGCCGTAAAGAATTCCCATCGTCGAAACGACCGCCTCTTTAGCCATTATACCGGTAACGACAGCCGCGCCCGCCTCCCAAGTGTCAAAACCTTGCGGAGCGAAAACAGTTGACGCCGCCGAGCCTATGCCCGCTAAATAACTCGTGTCCATATCTTCCGTCATGCCGTCCGAATTGAAATTGCTCAGGAACCAAATCATAACGCTCATCGCAAAAATAATCGTGCCGGCTTTAATCAGATAACCTTTGCCCTTTTCCCAAGCCTCAAGTAAAACCGTTTTAATATCGGGCAAACGATACGGCGGCAACTCAAGCAGGAATGTTGATTGGTGTTCTTTGAATGTCGTCGTACTTAAAACCTTCGCCATTAAAATTGCAACCGCTATTCCCAAGAAATACATTGCGAAGACGATATTGGCGGCGTTATCGGGAAAGAACATCGCCGCGAATAACATCAGCACAGGAACTTTCGCGTTGCAAGTTAAAAACGGCGTCACGAGGATTGAAATCATTCTGTCCTTGTGAGTGTCGAGAGCACGTGCTCCCATAATCGCCGGAACTCCGCAACCAAAGCCCATTATCAGCGGCATGATACCTTTGCCCGATAAACCTGCGCGGCGCATAATCGGATCCATTATGAACGCGACGCGAGCCATATAACCTGTGCCGTCAAGAAAACTCAAGCAGAGAAACAACGTAAAAATTAACGGAACGAAGTTTATAACCGCACCGACGCCCGCGATAATTCCGTCCGAAACTAACGACTGCATCCAATCTGCGACGCCAGCCTCCGCCATTGATTCGGCGACTGCAGGGGCTAATGTTTCGTCAAAAAATTCTCCGACCAAATCCGCGAGCGGTTGACCAATCCAGTTGAACGCGATTTGGAACATCAGATAGAAAATCGCAACCATAAACAACAGCGACGATACACCGTTGGCAAGGAATGAGTCAAGTTTTTCCGTTAAAGTTTTGCCCGCCGCGCTAACCGTGACTGCTTGCGCCATAATCTTATCTATCAAATCGTACCGCGCAGAAATAATTTCTTCCTCAATCTTCGCCGCCGATAAGCCGCTCCGTTTGATGTTGTGGACTTTATCAATATGTTCGCTGATTAATTTGCTGGGCTTGTAGTTAGACATAACGGCGTTGGTGAACACGTCCAAAAGTTTGCGGACGCTTTTATTGCTGCGCCCGACGGTATTTGTCACGGGCATTCCGAAAGCGTCTTCGAGTTTTTTCATGTCGATTTTAATGCCGTGACGTTCCGCCTCGTCTATCATGTTGAGGTTGAGGATAAGCGGAATGCCGTTTTCCATAAGCTGAATCGTCAAAAATAAATTGCGGGCGATGTTCGCGGCGTCGATTATGTTGACGACAATATCGGGCTTATTCTCCTTGAAATAATCGCTGACGACTTGCTCCTCTTGCGAACGGGCGTTGATTGAATAAGTGCCCGGCAAATCGATAACGGAAATTTTTCTGCCGTTGTGTTCGATGACGCCGACCTTTTTATCGACGGTGACACCGGGCCAGTTGCCGATTTTTTGCCTCGCGCCCGTGAGTTCGTTAAAGATTGTTGATTTGCCTGTATTGGGGTTGCCCGTCAAGGCGACGGATAATGCTGACATTTTATCACCTTCCTTGTTATTTAACCGACTTCCGAAACTTCAATCTGCGCGGCATCGTCGCGACGCATTGCCAAATTGTATGAGCGGAGCCGAATTGCGATTGGGTCGCCGAGTGGTGCCGAATTTAATACTTCAACGCGAGTGCCGGGGATTAATCCCATCGTCATCAATCTTTGTTTGAGGTTTGACTCTCCGACCGAATCTATTCTTACTGTCATGCCCGGCTTTGTATCTTTAAGCGTCAAGCGTATCATCTCCTTGAAAACTTTTTTCGTTTGTAAAGTTTATCACGCGTGAAAATAATTATCAACACCTCTTGAAAATTTTTTTCAACGCGACGACGCAAGATTTATTGTGGAAAAATTTTTTGGCGTGTTGTAGAATAGCGCAACAAATTTTTAACATCGGAGTAAATGAAATGCAAAATACTGATTTGACTGCGACGGTCAAAAAAATTATCAGCTTCAGTTTGATTAGCGTGCTGACTGCGGCGTTGGCTATCGGTTATGCCGAGTATAAATATTGGCACAAAGACGAGACGATTATCCTTGACGACGCCAAAGTTGCGGGTACGATGGTTTCAGTGCGCGTGTTGGCTAACGGCAAGGTCAAAGAACTTTCATTCGAGGACGGCGCGGAAGTTAAAGTCGGCGAAGTGATTGCTCGTATGGAAGTCGCGATAACGGAGGAAGAAATTCAGCAGTTGGAAGAAACAGTTCAGCTCGCCCGCGACAATTACGCGACACTTGCGCAGGGGCAATGGGTTAAAGTTCCCGTTCAGCGCGAAAGAGTAACTTATCCGCCCGCGCCACCGCCGACTGTTCATTATTCACAATCGGCATCGTCGGGGAATTTGGCAAAGTTGGAGGAGCGCGCAAATCGCATGGCTGAACTTTTCGAGATGGGAGCAGTCAGCGCGGTTCAAAGAGACGCCGCCCGCCGCGCTTATGAAAGTGCTCTCGCCGAATCTCAATCATCAGTCGCTACCTATGAATACTCAGCCGCCCCCGCGCCGATTATCGAATACTACACCGAATACGTTGATGAATTTCGCCCGACGCCCGCCGAAGTTTTAGCGGGAGCCGAACAAGCCATTAAACAAGCTGAACTATCTTTGAACGTCGCTAAACAAGAGGCTCGCGAGACTGATGTTATTGCGCCGGTCAGCGGGACGATTTATTACGGCGTCCAAGTCGATGATGAACTTTCTGCGGGCGATTCGGTATCAAAAATCGGCGACAGTCGCGAGCTTTGGATTGAGGCGGAAGTTTCGGAGGAAATTTTCAATAAAATTCCGCTCGGCAAACTCGTCAGCTACACGATTGACGGCAAAGAAATTTTCGGTACCGTCATAGAAAAAATTGCGCCCGCCGTCGAGACGCCCGAAGAAACTCCGGAAACTTTGGAACTTCCGGAAATTCCTACGACTGATAATCAGCCCGCGCAGTTGATTGGCGAAAATCCTCCAGAAGAAATTCCAGCCGTCGAGGAAAAAATTCGCACGATTATTAATTCCGTCAAAGAAAATCCGCAAGCCGTCCAAGCTGAAACTGAAATTATTAACAGCCCCGCGCAGTCCGAAGAAAAAATCCGTGAGATTATCAGTTCCTTCAAGGAAAATCCGCAAGTTCAGCCTAACGATAAATTTATCATAAAAATTTCGTTGCCCGCCGAACGCGATTTTGACTGTCAACCGAATACTCCAGTTACCGTCAAGATTAAAATTTGAACTTTAGCAGGAAAAATTTTACCCCGCAACGAATAACGCGGGGCATTTTGTTTTTGGAGGTTTTAAAATGGATTATTCAACTTATCTTAAAAAATATCCCACGCGGGACGGACGTTTTGGCAAATACGGCGGCGCGTATCTTCCTCCGCAACTCGTTCCCGCTATGGAAGAAATTACGCAGGCTTACTTAACGATTTGTCATTCGTCGCAGTTTATTAATGAGCTCCGTCGCATTCGTCGCGAGTTTCAAGGGCGTCCGACTCCTGTTTATCACTGCGAAACGTTAAGCCGCAAGCTCGGCAACTGCCAAATTTACCTCAAGCGCGAGGATTTGAATCACACGGGCGCGCACAAACTCAATCATTGCATGGGCGAAGGACTTTTAGCTAAGTTCATGGGCAAGAAAAGAATTATCGCGGAGACGGGTGCCGGTCAACACGGCGTAGCCCTCGCGACAGCCGCCGCCTTCTTCGGTTTGGATTGCACAATTTACATGGGCGAAGTTGACATTGCCAAACAGGCTCCGAACGTCGCTCGCATGAAAGTTTTAGGCGCGGAAGTTGTTTCCGTCGACAGAGGGCAAAAGACTCTCAAAGAGGCTGTCGACGCCGCGTTTGAAGACTACATGCAGAATTACAAAGACACGATTTATTGTATTGGCTCGGCGGTTGGTCCGCATCCCTTCCCGATGATGGTTCGCGATTTTCAATTTATCGTCGGCGAAGAGGCTCGCGAACAATTTAAAGAAATGATGGGCTTCCTTCCCGATGTTATTACTGCTTGTGTCGGTGGCGGCTCCAATTCGATTGGTTTCTTCCTGCCGTTTATAAATGATCCTGTGGAAATTGTCGGCGTTGAACCTCTCGGACGCGGTGAAAAATTGGGCGACCATGCCGCGTCGATGAGTTATGGCTCCGAAGGTGTCATGCACGGTTTCGATTCGATTATGCTTAAAGATGCCAACGGCGAGCCTGCTCCGGTTTATTCTATCGCCAGCGGACTTGATTATCCCAGCGTTGGTCCGGAACATGCTTTCCTCCGCGAGATTGGACGCGTAAATTACGACGTTGCCAGCGACCGCGAGGCTGTCGACGCATTCTTTAAACTCAGCCGCTACGAAGGCATTATCCCCGCGCTTGAAAGTTCGCACGCTCTGGCTTATGCAATGCGTCGCGCTAAGGAGATGGGACAAGGTTCAATCCTCGTGAACTTGAGTGGTCGCGGCGATAAAGATTTGGATTACGTCATTGAACATTACGGCTTCGGCGAAGACTTCAAGGATTTTTGACGCATGGAGCAACTTTCTCAAGCTTTTCTAACTTTTATCGACTCGTGGGGATATTTTGCCGTTGCTGTGCTTATGGCTATGGAAAATGCTTGTATCCCCGTGCCGAGCGAATTGATTCTTGGTTTCGCGGGCTATCTGGTAAGTGCGGAACGTATGACTTTTACCGGCGCGATGATTGCGGGCATGATTGGCGGCATGGCGGGTTCAATCTTTGCTTATGTCGTCGGAGCTACGGGCGGAAGAAAGTTCGTCGACAAGTACGGTAAATATTTCTTCATAAAAAAATCGCACGTCGACCTCGCGCAAAATTGGTTTGATAAATATGGTATCCGCGCAGTTTTTTTTAGCCGTATGCTCCCCGTCGTCCGAACGTTTATATCTTTGCCCGCAGGCTTTGCCAAAGTCAATTTTAAACAATTTTTATTCTACACGTTCGCGGGTTCGCTCCCTTGGACGGCTTTAATCCTCTACGCGGGCGTTTTGCTCGGCGATAACTGGGAATATCTTTTGGAACTCGGACATAAATTTAGCGCGGCGTTCATAATCGTTAGCGTCGTGATAATCGCTTGGCTTTACTTCAGGAGAAAATAAATCGCCGTCAACGCGAAATAAGGACCGTAAGCAAAATAACTCTTGCGGTCTTTTTTCTTTACCAAAATCATAAGAATAGCCGCGAACCCGCCAAAGATTGTTCCGTAGATTACGACGCTTAAAAGTTTTTCCGTTCCTAACCAAAATCCAAGCGCAAAAATTAATTTTATGTCGCCGCCGCCGAGTGCGCCCTTTGAAATTATCGCCAGCAATAAAAAAATCCCTCCGCCGATTAAAGCCGCCAGCAAGTTGTCTGTGAAGTTTCCTTGCCAAGAAAAAATTGCGCCGATTAAAGCCAGCGGAAAAGTCATCGCGTCGAAGAGCATGTATTGTTCAAAATCCGTCAGCGTCATAAGCATTAACAAATAAATTGCCGCCATCAAAAATAAATCGTCCGTCATGTTGAATAAAATCGCCAGCGAACAAAATAAAATCGCCTTCCGAAATTTTGAGCGGCTTGAAATTTCTTTGGGGAATGTCAGCTCCGAACTGTTCTGATAAAGTTTGTCCATCCATAGCGAACCCGCGCAGGTTAAAACAGTACTCAAAATAATTTTCGCGAACATTTTATCACCGCCGCTGATTATAACACAAAAGCCGCCGACTACCTTGCCGACGGCTTAAAAATTGTCTCAAATATTTATTTCAGTTTGAATGCGCTTTTCGGTTGCTTGCAACGCGGACAAACTTCAGGCGGTTCATCACCGACGTGTTCGTAACCGCAAATACTGCAAACCCATACTTTACCACTTGACTTGGGAGCTTCGGTTTTTTCTTCGACGGCAGGAGATTCTTCAACGTCGGGCAACGTCATAATTTTCTGCGCGGCGAGGTTTTCGTAACCAAGCGGAGTGTGCGTCGAGAGATAAACCGTTTTATTTTCTTTGATGAAGGCGCGAACTTTATTCAACGTGTCGCGGGCGGCGTTCAAGTCCTCAAATACGACTGACAATTTATTCTCAATCAAAGCCTCGTCGGTATAAGTAACGTCGCCGTGAATCATGTAAAATTTATCGCCCGCCTCGACGATAACGATACTGTTGCCCTTTGTATGACCGGGCGCGAAGATGTAATAAACACCGTCGGCAATTTTTTTGCAGGCTGGGAAATTTTTATAAGCTCCGTCGGTGAAATCGACGCGGACAACGTTATCGCCCGTCAAATTCATATCGTCCGCCTCAATGCGCGAGATAAAAATTTTAGCATTAGGGAAAGCACGCAGTTCACCGGTATGGTCGGGGTGTTTATGAGTTACCAAAATTTTCGACAAGAATAATTTCGTCGCCCGTGTCGATAACATAATTTTGCAGGCTCGAACGGAGTTTTTCTTCCTTAATTGAACCTTCGGGCAAGCCGCCGCCGCAAGCAAACGACTTCAACATAAAACCGCCGTCGTAAAATCTGACAGCTTTGATTTGAATTTTAGCCTTGAATGCGTTTTTCGGCTGACCGCACAACGGACAAGTCCAATCGTCGGGTTCAGCGTTAATGTCGCCGACATATTCATAGCCGCAGACAGGACAGACGTAAACTTTCTGCGCGGGCGGCGTAGATTTTTTAGCAGAATATTTTTTCAACAGCTCGTAGAGAATAATTCCGTGATGACCTTCCTGTTTAGCGAAAATCTCCATCTCGTCAGCCGCCGCAGTAAAGCCCGACGCTCGAACTTTATCCGCTAAAGATTTTACTTGCGCTTCCCCCGCAACTTCAGCCTTTTGAACCGCCGCGACTAATCCCCAGAAATCTTTAGGATATTTTCCATTGAGCGTCGCATAGAAACCCGCGTGAACCGCCTCTTGATTTGCCGCTTCGATAAAAGTTTCCGCCGCGTCGTCAAGCCCCTGCTCTTTGGCGAGACGCGCAAGCGCGTAGTACATCATGACGCCGTTAGCCTCAGCTGCTGCCACAGCTTTAATCGCCGGCTCAAGGACTGTACCTTTTGTTAGCCCGTGTAAACTTTCTGTCATATGAATCACTCCCAAAATATAGTACGCTCAAAAAATAACCCGCGCAGAAAAATTTTTGTCGCGGGACATTCCTCAACCCTCGATAAATTTTTTGTAAGTGTCAAGCGTGTTATCAGCTGCCGTTGTTAAAAATCCAGTGTCGCCGCCGAGTACCAAGAAACTTACGCCCAAATCGACGAAATGTTTCGCCTGCTCAGTCGTCAAGGCGATTGTCCCGACGGGCTTGCCCAACGCGTGAATGCGTTTAATCATGTCGTCCATTGCCGCTTCTACTTCGGGGTGGAAAATATTTATGCCGTGTCCTCGCATGAAAAATTTTATGCAAAAACTAATTTCAGGCGTGAGTTCGCGCAGATTATGCCGAGTTTTAATCCACTCTCCAAGAAGATTAATTGCGTAGTCGTTCGTGGCGTAGCGGAATGAATTTTGCCCGACGGCGTTTTTCAAGAGGTTGATATAAAAATTTTCGTCCTCAAGAATAATTTCCATCCACTTGCAAATAACATCCTCGAATGAATCTTCGCGCCCAAAATTTTTCAGCGACTCCTCTACCTTTTGATTGTAAATCCACGCCATCAACTCATATTTATCGCGGAAGTGATTGTAGAAGGTCGGCGAAGTCAGCCCGCAATTTTTCGTAAGCTCACGAATAGTAATTTTGTCTGCAGATTTTATCTTGGTGAGTTCTCTAAGCGACGCCGCGAGCAAATCTTTTGTCGTTTGTCTGGTAATTACTTAAATCACTTCCACCAAATCTGTAGCAATCATCTGTTTAGCCGCTTGGACTATCGCGCCGACTGTTATTCCATTTTTTTCAATCAGACGTTCGTAGGAAGCCGATTCGCCGAATCTGTCTTGAATGCCGAAGCGTTTAACTTTGCCCTTGCCCATTTCAGCGACGACTTCGCAAACCGCCGAGCCCAGTCCGTTTATGATGTTGTGATCTTCGACGGTGATAATTTTGCCGATATTTTCAATGCAATCTTGGACAGCCTCAACGTCAAGCGGCTTAATCGTGTGCATGTCGAGAACTTTAGCGGAAATTCCTTCCGTAGCAAGTTTATCTGCCGCCTCGAGCGCAATATGAACTGTATCGCCATTAGCAATTATCGCAACGTCTTCGCCCTCGCGTGCAATGTGCGCTTTGCCAATTTCAAACTCAACGCTGTCGTCGTAAATAATCGGAATGGAGTCGCGAGTAAAACGTATAAAAACAGGTCCATCAAATTCAGTAATTGCGCGGGTAAGTTTGCGCGCCGACCAGTAATCAGCGGGCATAATGACAGTCATATTTGGAATCGTGCGCATGACACCCATATCTTCAACCGCTTGATGACTTGCGCCGTCGCGAGCAGGACTCATGCCGCCATGTGAACCGATAATTTTAACGTTGAGACGTGGGTAAGCAATTTCTTGACGAACCATTTCGCCCATACGCAACGCGGCGAAAATTGCATAAGTCACGACGAACGGAATTTTGCCGCAAGTAGCTAAGCCAGCCGCGACGCCCGCCGCATTTTGTTCGGCAATGCCAACGTTGATTTCGCGTTCGGGGTAGGTCGCTCCAAATTTATCGCTCTTGCAAGATTTTCCCAAGTCCGCGTCGATAACGAAGATTTTTTCATTCTCCGCGCCGAGAATCGCGAGCTCTTCGCTGAAGCCGATACGAGTAGCTTTTTTTTCCATATCAAATGCCCTCCCCCAAATCTTTCAACGCCTGTTCCCATTGTTCTTTTTTGGGAGCGACGCCGTGCCAATCGCAGACGTTCTCCATAAACGAAACGCCTTTGCCCTTAATCGTGTGCCCGATAATGCATTTGGGCTTGCCATTTTTAGCGGTTTTTCTAATGTTGTCGAACGTGAGGAGGATTTGTTCCATGTCGTTGCCGTCAATTTCATAAGTCTGAAAGCCGAACGCCTCGAACTTCGCGACAAGGTTGCCGAGCGGCATAATTTCATCAATCGTGCCGTCGATTTGCAAGTTGTTATTGTCGACAAAGATAATCAGATTGTCGAGCTTATATTTATTGGCAGTAGCGGCGGCTTCCCAGATTTCGCCCTCTTGACATTCGCCGTCGCCGAGCACTGCAAACACGCGGGAGGATTTTTTATCGTATTTGAGCCCGATAGCCATGCCGACCGCGCAGGCGAGCCCTTGACCGAGTGAGCCCGTCGGAATATCAATGCCGGGGCATTCCATATTCGGATGCCCTTGAAGAATCGAGCCTTCTTTGCGGAGCGTGTGCAAAATTTCTTCGTCAAAGAAGCCGCGCGTGGCTAAAGCGGCGTAAAGAACGGGGCAAGAGTGACCTTTAGACAGGACGAAGCGATCGCGGTCTTCCCATTTCGGATTTTTAGGATCGACGTTTATTTCGCTGAAGTAGCAAGCCGTTACGTAATCCGCCGCGCTGAGTGAGCCGCCGGGATGTCCCGAACCTGCCTCGTAAAGCATTGTCACGACTTTTTTACGTAAATCGGTTGCAAATTCTTTGAGTTCCTCGACTGTCCTTTTTGTCATAGATAAAAACCTCCTTATTTGAAACACAAGGCGCGACACGCCGAATTTCACGAGCCACGCCCTGCAGATTCCTTTTGAGTCTTGCGTTATTTTTTGGCAATGCCAAGATATTCATCAAACAGAGCAGATTGCCTGCCCTGCGCGAACTCGACAAATTTTTTAGCCGCTTCCTCCGACGCAAACTTGGGAATTACATCATTAACACCGCACCCGCAAATATTATGTTTACACTTAACGGGGTGAATGAGTTTATCGCGAATGGAATCGAAGCAATTTTTTTCGTAAAGATTGTACACGAGAGGATCATCGCTACAAACCATGCCCCTGCAACGCCCGTCAGGTTCAATGTACAAGACAGATGCATTAGCTGTACAGTACATGTCCTTATAGCGTAATAAACCATCTGCAAGTTCTAAATTTCTATTGCCTGCTCGGACAGTTTTTATCTCACCATTTACTTCTTCGACATCGCGGATTATATACCCCCACAATTCAGTCCAATTCTTACCCAACCTTTTTGTCATTGGGATTTTGTCGGCAGTAGCTCTAGCCAAAT
>CAJOHN010000023.1 GCA_905234235.1 uncultured Selenomonadaceae bacterium | reverse complement strand
TCTCACGAAGGAATATTCGCCGCTTTCGACTTTCTTAAGGCTGAAGTCGCTACCGTTTACAGTGAAGCCGGTGTAGACGCCATCGATTGCGAACGATGCACCGGTGGTCTCAAAGTTAATGTTGATGTTGTCGAACTTGCTACCGGAAGAATTCAAGCCGGTAACTTCAAATGAATCGTCAGCATTTAATCCCGATTGGAGTACAAGTCAGAGCCAACCTCGAAGCAGATGCAAAAACTGGGCTGATAGCCTCCGGCGCAACATTAGCGGAGTCGTTTCTCATAAATTCATCTCCTTTCTAGAAACCAAGTCTTGTTATACTTGAATTAAAAATTTCCGCAATGGTTACGCCCGAACTTTGGTGAAGAAATTTTTCATCAGTTCGCGACTTTCTTCCTCCATGACGCCCGCAGTAACTTTTAGTTGATGATTGAGCGCGGGATTATTCACGACGTTAAAAAGAGATTCAGCCGCCCCGAATTTTGAATCCGTCGCGCCGTAAACCAGTCTTTTAACTCTGCATAAGACCAAAGCTCCCGCGCACATCGCGCAAGGTTCAACCGTACAATACAAAGTGCAACTCGAAAGCCGACGCCGATTTAAAATCTTGCTCGCCGCCCGCAATGCCAAAATTTCTGCGTGAGCGGTTGCGTCGTTAAGCTGTTCAATGCGGTTATGTTCGCGGGAAATTAAAATGCCGTCCTCGTCAATGAGAACGGCTCCGATTGGCACTTCATTTTCTTGATAAGCCTGCAATGCCTCTTCAAGCGCGAGGCTCATAAAAATTTTATCCATAACAGACCTCCTCAACCAAGCAACATATCCAAACTTAATCCACTGGCATAAAATAACGAATGCGTTCCGCAACTTGTCAGTTCCAAATTATAAGCTTCGGGGATTTCGGTTTTCTTGACGGGTGCCACTTTTTTATTCATAACGCGCCTAAGTTCTTCGGCGAAACTGCCTTTTTCATCGCGCCGCCCTCTGCCGCTGTTGAAACGGTGTTTGTTATCGTAAGCGACGCCATTGACGCGAGCAACCCGTGCAACTTTTTCAACTCTCTCCAACATTTTTTACTCCTCCTTGAAAAACTATTGTTCGCGTCCTTCAAAAATGCTATCGTCAAAATGAATCACCTCCTTAAGCGAAAAGGAACCCTACCGGTTACGGCAGAGTTCCTTCTTTAATTCTGAATGAAAATTTTTTTACGCGAGAGCCTCACTTAATTTGCTGTTGACTTCGCGAGCCGCCGCGACACTCTCGGCGAACTTAGCTTTTTCGGCGTCGGAGAATTGAACTTCGACAATTTTTTCTACGCCGTCTTTACCAAGAATAACGGGGACGCCAATGCACAAATCTTTTTCGCCGTATTCGCCGTCGAGGTAGACGCAACAGGGGATAAGTTTCTTCGCGTCAAGGGCGATAGCTTCAACGAGAGCCGCCGCCGCCGCGCCGGGAGCATACCAAGCGGAAGTTCCGAGAAGTTTAGTGCAAGTTGCGCCGCCGACTTTGGTAGCCTCGATTGCTTTTTGAATTGCTTCATCGCTGAGGAGTTGGGTAACGGGAATGCCGCGATAAGTTGCGAGGCTGACGAGCGGAACCATAGTTTTATCAGCGTGACCGCCGACGACCATGCCGTCAATATCAGTCGGGGTTGCGGGATAACCGGCTTCCTTGAGAGCGAGCGCGAGATAATAACGGAAACGGGAGCTGTCGAGCATTCCGCCCTGTCCGATAATGCGATTACGCGGGAGCTTGGTATCTTTAAGGGTGAGGTAAGTCATCGCGTCCATCGGATTGGAGACGATAATTAAAATGGCGTCGGGCGAATTGGCGAGGATTTGGTCGACAACGCTCTTGACGATTTTAGCATTGGTGCCGATTAGTTGTTCGCGAGTCATGCCGGGCTTACGCGGAATGCCGCTGGTGATAACAACGACTTGCGAGCCTGCCGTCGCCGCATAGTCATTAGTCACGCCGGTAACCGTCGTATCGAAATTAAGCATGTGCGCCGTCTGCATGATGTCCATTGCCTTGCCTTCGGAGAGCCCTTCTTTAATATCGATAAGGACGACTTCGCTTGCAAAACCTTTGGTCGCGAGGACGTTCGCTACAGTCGCGCCGACATTACCCGAACCAACTACAGTTACTTTCATTTACAAATGCCTCCTCAAAAAATTTGCTAAACTTATTGTAACACAGTGAATCACGATTTGCTACAGACGTGGAAAAATTTTTTACTCAGCGGGCGCGAAATCATCTTTGCCGACGCCGCACAGCGGACAAACAAAATCATCATCCATCGGGGTGCCGGGCTCAATGCCGTTATCGGGGTCGCCCTCTTCATCGTCGTACACGTAGCCGCAAACGTTGCAAACCCATTTCATATCATTTGCCCTCCTAAAATTTTTTTTGATTATAACACGTGCCCAAAATTTTTCAACAAAAAATCAACGTCATTTATAGCATTCAATCAGGCGAAGAATCTGCGCGGTAGTCTCGGAAATATTTTTCACGGCGACATTTTTATTCATAGCTTCGGCAAGCGTCATAGGTTCGCGCAAAATCGAAAAGGCGGCGTCAAGTCCTGCGTCGTCGGAAATATCAGCAACACTCCCGCCCAAGCCGATTGTTATAATTTTCGGATTGAGTTTTTTAGCGAGCTTCGCCACGCCCGAAGGAGCTTTACCTTGTGCCGTCTGATAATCGAGCCGCCCCTCGCCGGTTATCAAAACGTCCGCAGATTTTAAATCGTCGGCAATGTTCAGCGCGTCCAATACCAGTTCAACGCCTTTGACGAGTTCGCCGCGCAGATAACTCCTAAACGCAAATCCTAAACCACCAGCCGCACCGTCGCCCGCCACAGATTTTTTTTCAAGCTTAAGAAATTCCGCGCTGAGTTCGCCGAAATTTTTTATCCACGCGTCCATCTGATTGACAATTTCGGGCGTCGCGCCTTTCTGCGGAGCATAGACAGCCGAGCAACCATTTTCTCCCGTCAATGGATTAGTCACGTCGCAAGCAATTCTGAACTTGCAATCTTTAAGTTCGGGCAAAACGTTTGAATCATCAATCGCAGAAATTTTTTCTAAGTCGCGCCCGAAAATCCCGATGCCAAAATCATAACCAAGAGCCGTCAGCATTCCGAGCCCGCAATCATTAGTTGCCGAGCCGCCGATACCGATAATAAAATCTCGGCAACCATCCTCAATCGCAATTTTAATCAGTTCGCCGACGCCGTAAGTTGTTGTGTTGAGCGGGTTGCGTTTATCTTCGGGAACAAGCGGAAGCCCCGCCGCGTTTGCCATTTCGATGACGGCTAATTTTTTACTTGGAACTTCGCCGAATTCCGCAATGACTTTGCCGCCGAGCGGGTCGGTAACTTCGACGGTTTTTAAATTGCCGCCCAAAGTTTTTGTAATGGCAAAGCAAGTTCCCTCGCCGCCGTCAGCTAACGGATAAACTTTAATCTGCGCGGTCGGAGAAATTTTTAGGATTCCGTCGCGAGCCGCCAAGCCCGCCTCCAAACTTGTCAAACTGCCCTTGAAACTGTCAATCGCTACGATTATTTTCATTACCAATCCCTCCCGTTCCATTGTAACAAAAATTCTTGCTTAGCTGAAAGGAAAATTAAAGGACGTGGGGAATATAAAAATCACGGAGGTTGAAAAAAGATGGGAAGTGCAGAGCTTAATGAATTCGTCGAGCGCGTTACCGAGCGGACGGATATTTATTCTGTAGTATCGCGCTACGTGTCTCTTAGTCAAAGGAGCGGACGATTCTGGGGTTGTTGCCCTTTCCATAACGAAAAAACCGCCTCGTTCAGTGTGAGTGCCGACAAAGGACTTTTTTATTGTTTCGGTTGCGGCGCGGGCGGTAATGCATTCAAGTTCCTGTCGCTCATTGAAAACATAACTTATTTCGAGGCGGTTAAGCTTCAAGCGCAACGCTTAGGCATTGATTTACCCGCGCAGAAAATTTCTCCCGAATTGGAACGGCGACGACGCGCTGAGAAAAATTTAATCAAACTAAACGAGACCGCGCAGAATTTTTATCATGAATTTTTAATCAAAGAGGCTCGCGGTGAAGTCGGCAGGAAATATCTTGCAGGGCGTGGAATTACGGCGGAGACGATTGAAACTTTCAAACTAGGCTACGCGCCCGAAGAATGGGACAATCTTTTGACGAATCTCACGCGGCAAGGATTTTCTCCTCCGCAAATGGAAGAGGTCGGCGTCATCGTCAGGCGTAAAAATTCTTCCGGCTACTACGATAGATTTCGCGGGCGAGTGATGATTCCTATCACCGATATTTTCGGGCACGTTGTAGGATTTGGCGGGCGGATTTTAGGCGCGGCTGATGAAGCTAATCCAAAATATCTGAACACGCCCGAAACTGCGCTTTTCAACAAGCGGAAGATACTTTTCGGCTTAGACAAATCGAATCGTGCGATAAGTGCGGCGGGCGCGGTTATCGTCGTCGAAGGCTACATGGACGCGATTTCATTGTACAGCGCGGGGATAAAAAATGTTGTCGCGACGCTCGGCACTGCTTTTACGCCCGAACATGCCAAATTAATTCTGCGCTACGTTCGGAAAATTATTTTCTGTTACGACAGCGACGAGGCGGGGCAACGCGCTACGATTAGAGCTTTGCCGATTGTGCAGGCGGCGGGTGCGGAGGTTTTCATCGTAAAAGTTCCCGACGGCAAAGACCCCGACGAATTTGTTCGCAAGCACGGCAAAGAGGCGTTCGAGGAGCTCGTCAAGCAAGCGGAGACTTTGATTGATTATCGCTTGAAATATGTTCTTGCACACACGGAGCACGAGACAACCGACGGCAAATATCGGGCGTTGCAGGAAATTTTACCGGTCATTGAAAATATTAAGGAAGAAGTAACACTCAATGAATACTGCAAGAAGATTGCGTCCGCGCTGGTTTTGGATGAGCAAATGGTCGCTGATAAATGCGCTGAATTTTTTCGGCGAGAAACGCGTAAGAATGAAATTTCCAACGTTAAGCGATTAAAGCCTTCTGACGATACAGATTTCAAAATCAGAATAGCGAGCGAAGATGTTTTGCGGATGATTTGGTACGAAAACGACATGCTTGATTATGTTTTGGCGATGGTACAGCCGGAGATTTTTCCAAAGGAACATCAAGAGATAATCAACTGGTTTAAAAGTTGCGCGGCGCAAGAAAAACGCCCCGATAAAATGAACGCGGCAAATGAGTTAAGCGACGAGGCGAACGTTGAATTATCACGGATATTGATGGAGGACGTGGAAGATATTCACGATACTGAGGTTGCGATTTTTGAACATTCAATGAACATTCTTCGGCGCGCCACATTGGAAAAAAAATATCATCAACTTCTTAAGGAAGCTGAGAAATATAATTCGAGCGAGGAGGCTCATGTTAAGACGGTAAAAGCCTTGCTCAGCATTAAAAAGGAAATCGATAAATTGAGAAGCAACGGATAGTTGCCTTTGAAAGGAGGCTGCAATATGACAGGAGAGGATAAAACTGTCGAGCCGAAAAAAGGCGGTGTAAGCGGCAGCCTGTCGGGAAATAAGAAAGTTAATTCCGCGCAGAAAAAAAATGAGCTTGAAGCGAAAGCACAAGCGGAAGAAGTACTCAAAGTTGCCAAAGGTCGTCCGCCGAAAATTGTTTCTTTGCTGATTGAGCGTTCCAAGCAAACCGGCGGGAAATTGACTTGGGGCGACTTGGACAAGATTATTCAACATTTCGGCATCGAAAATGACACGGAAGAGATTGACGAAATTTTGAGTATCTGCGAGCGTGAAGGCATTGAGATAACCAACGAAGACACCGACATTGACGCGATAGAATCGGCAAGCGAGAATGTTGACGTTGAATTGGCAACAGATAACTCGCTTGAACCAGTTGACGCGTTGCCGCCTGTCGATACGCCTGAGCCGCCCGTCGAGGAAGATACGGAAGTTACCAAGCCCGTTGTCGAAGTCGATTTGAACATTCCCGACAGCGTTTCGATTGACGACCCGGTTCGCATGTACTTAAAAGAAATCGGACGCGTGCCGCTCCTTACTGCCGACCAAGAAAAGGAACTTGCAATGCGCATGGAATCGGAGGACGAGGAAGAACACGCCGAAGCTCAAAAGGAACTTGCCGAAGCGAATTTGCGACTGGTAGTTTCAATCGCTAAAAGATACGTCGGGCGCGGAATGTTATTTCTCGATTTGATTCAGGAAGGCAATCTCGGATTGATTAAAGCAGTCGAGAAGTTCGATTATCGCAAGGGCTACAAGTTTTCGACATACGCGACGTGGTGGATACGGCAGGCGATAACGCGAGCGATAGCCGACCAAGCGCGGACGATAAGAATCCCCGTTCACATGGTCGAGACAATTAACAAACTCATCAGAGTATCGCGCAACTTACTGCAGAAAAACGGGCGCGAGCCGACTGACGAAGAAATTGCGGTGGAAATGGAAATCGACGTTGCCCGCGTCCGCGAGATAAAAAAGATTGCGCAAGAGCCGGTGTCGTTGGAAACGCCGGTAGGTGAGGAAGACGATTCGCATTTGGGCGACTTCATCGAAGACCAAGACGCTCCCGCGCCCGCTGATGCCGCGTCGTTCATGCTGTTGAAGGAACAACTCGAAGATGTGCTTGGAACTTTGACGCCGCGTGAGAAAAATGTTTTACGGTTAAGATTCGGGCTTGAAGACGGAAGAGCGCGCACGTTGGAGGAAGTCGGCAAAAGTTTCAACGTGACACGCGAGCGCATTCGACAAATTGAGGCGAAGGCATTGCGGAAATTGCGTCATCCCGCCCGCTCGAAAAAACTTAAAGATTTTCTGGATTGAATATTGGGAGTCGCAAGCGCGGCTCCTTTTGCTTTGGAGGGATTGAATTGTATAAATCTGGATTTGTGGCGGTGATTGGCAGACCGAACGTTGGCAAGTCGACGCTGATTAATAAAATTATTGGGCAGAAGGTTGCGATAACCTCCGATAAGCCGCAGACAACGCGCAGTCGCATTCAATGCATTTTGACGACGGATGACGCGCAGATTATTTTCCTCGACACGCCGGGCATTCACAAGCCGAAGTTCAAACTTGGCGAATACATGTTAAAGGCGGCGGAGGGCACGCTTAAGGAAGTCGACGCGATTTTTTTTGTGATTGACGCGACGGAAAAATTTGGCGGCGGCGAAAAATATATTCTTGAACGATTGAGCGCGACGACTAAGCCCGTGATTTTGGTTGTTAATAAAGTTGATTTGATGGAGCGCGAAAAAATTTTGCCGATAATCGCGGAATATTCTGCGCGGAGAAATTTTGCGGCAGTGGTACCGATAAGCGCGGCACTCGGCACCAACGTCGACGCTTTGATTGACGAGGCTAAAAAATTTTTGCCCGAAGGCGTTCAATATTATCCCGCCGACATGATAACCGACCAGCCCGAACGATTGATAATTGCGGAGCTGATTCGCGAAAAAATTTTACACGCGACGCAGGATGAAGTTCCGCATTCAATCGCCGTCGACGTGGAAGAATTTACCGAGCGCGATAACGGGACGATATTTATACGGGCGACGATTTACGTTGAGCGCGACTCGCAGAAAGGAATTTTAATCGGCAAGGGCGGCGCGATGTTAAAAAATGTTGGGGCGGCGGCGCGTCCGGAAATTGAAATGCTTTTAGGCGCGAAGATTTTTTTAGATTTATGGGTTAAAGTCAAGCGGGATTGGCGCAATTCGATTGGAGCGTTGCAGAGTTTCGGATTAAAAGATTTTTGAACGGCGCAGGGATTTATTTTTTTACGTGGAATAACCGAAAAAGATTTTGGAATGGAGCGTGAAGGAGGCGAGTTAATTTGAGAGCCGAAGGAATTTTGCCGATTATCGGGAGCAAGTTCGACTCATTAACGGGACTTTACAATCGTGATACTTTTTTCATGGAAGCGAAATTGCTTTTAGGGGCGCGCTACAACACGAAGTATTCAATCGTGTGCATGGACATCAGTTGTTTTAAGATTATCAATGATTTGTTTCACGTCGACACGGGCAATTTGATTTTACGAACGGCGGCGGAATATCTCAAGACGAAACTCAATCCGCGAACGTCGATAAGTTGTCGTGCCGATGCAGATCATTTTATTTTGTGCGTGCCTAATGATGAACTCGACATTGACTGTATCATTAGGGAGCTGGACGAACGGATTCAAGCTCTTCATATCAGCCACAACATTTTATTTTTCGCGGGCATTTATCCCGTTGACAATGTTAATTTGCCGATTGACCAAATGTGCGACCGCGCAGGCATGGCATTACGGCGAATCAAGGGCAGTTATCTGACGCGTTACGCTTATTACGATGCTAAGATGCGCGAGCAGATGATTGAGGAGCAACTTATAACCGGCAACATGGAAGCGGCGTTGCTTGAGAATCAATTCACGATTTACTTGCAACCGATTTACGACCCGCATAAAGATACCGTTGCCAGTGCAGAGGCTTTGGTTCGGTGGTTTCATCCCGTACATGGAATGGTTTCGCCGGGCAAGTTTATTCCTGTCTTTGAACGTAACGGCTTTATCGTGCGGCTTGATAGGTTTGTATGGGAGGAGGCTTGTCGCCTTCAACGTAAACGGCTCGACGCGGGCAAACCGATTGTGCCAATCTCCGTGAACTTGTCGCGCTTGAATTTTTACAGCCTCGACCTGCCCGAATTTCTTGCAACGTTGCTAGAGAAATATAATTTGGAGCCTTGGATGTTGAAACTCGAAGTCACGGAGAGCGCGTACACCGACAATCAATTACAACTCCTCGATATGATTTCGACGTTCAAGAGCTTAGGCTTTTCGATTTTAATGGACGATTTCGGATCGGGCTATTCGTCGCTGAACATGCTGAAGGACATGCCGCTTGACACGCTAAAAGTTGACATGGCGTTTATTCGCGAGCTTGAACGTTCAAAACGCGTGGCAATAATCTTGAAATTTATCGTTGAATTGGCTAGAGAATTGGGAATGGCGGTTGTCGTCGAGGGCGTAGAAACTAAAGCGCAACTGGATTACGTAGCGAGCTTGGGCGACGTGGCGATTCAAGGATATTATTTCTCGCGCCCCTTACCGATACCCAATTACGAGGAGCTTTTGGATAAGTATTTGGTTTGAGTTTGAAAGGAGCAATTAACATGCCGTCAATCAAAAAAGAAACCGTTGGCAAGGCTACGGTGTACACGTTGCGCAACACGAAGGGCAATGAGCTTAAAGTTACGGATTTGGGAGCGCGCGTTGTGTCGTTACGTTATCGCGATAAAAATTTTACGAATCGTTTTTTGCTCAAGGACGACGCGGCGGCGGGGCGTGTATTCGTCGATGGCGGCGCGGACTTTGCCGATATTATCTGGCAGAGCGAAGTTATGATCGAGGGCGTGAAATTTTCTGCGGAAGTCGGCGGCAAGTCGGCAGTCGTGATTTACAGTTTTTCCAACGACAACGAGATCAGCATTAAGTACGAGGCGGCGGGCGTTGAAGATATTTCGACGGAACTTGTACTTGCGTTGGCTGATGCTGACTTCAGAGCTTGTCAAAAGGGCGCGGCTTGGGAGAAAGTTACGGAAGAAAAAATTTATCCTGTGACGGAACCCGCTGAAGTTGAAATGGAACTTGGAATGTTCGGCTACGACCCCGGTTGCCCGATTGATTATCTTGACGGCGGCTTGAAGAATGCGGCGAATATTTTCTCTGCAGAGGCGAGCATTGATATTATTGTTTACGCCACGCAGAATGAAATTCATGCCGCGCAGGTTGAAGGCGGTTTGGCGGTTAAGACGAGCGGCTCCAACGCGGCTGACGGCAAGATTAAAGCGCAGACGGTTTACATGTTCAAGAATCGCAAGTGATTAATACGCGCCCTTACCTTGAACGACAGCCTTAACGGTTTTGAAAAGATACATGATGTCAATCCAAACCGACCAGTTGCGCACGTACCAAGTATCCATCGCGACGCGTTCGGGGTAAGTGGTATCGCTTCTGCCGCTGACTTGCCACATGCCTGTTATGCCCGGCAAAACCATATAATATTCGCGGATATTTTTACCGTAGCGAGGAACTTCTTCCTGTACAATCGGGCGCGGACCAACGAGGCTCATTTCGCCGCGAATCACATTCCAAAGTTGCGGTAATTCGTCGAGGCTTGTTCGGCGCAAAAAATTTCCGAGTTTGGTAACTCGCGGGTCGTTTGTTAATTTGAAAGTTTCTTCCCATTCTCGGCGAGCTTCGGGGTTTTCGTCGAGATATTTTTTTAACTTAGCTTCGGCGTCGGGCACCATAGTTTGGAATTTATAACACGGGAATTTTTTACCTGCCGCGCCAACTCGTTTATGAGCAAAAATTACGCGCCCACGATTATCGACAGCTACGGCGAACGCAATTCCTAACAGAATCGGAGAAATAATTATTCCGCCGACAATCGTCAAGACTAAGTCGAAAATTCTTTTGAAGGCGCGATTATACGGGCGGGAAAGATTATTGCGCAGGTTCAGCATTAAAATTTTTTCACTAAACAAAATCGAAAGCTCCGCGCTTGACATTGGCGTCCCAATGAGGTCGGGCACAAAAGAAATATTTTTGACGTGCGGCTGAATCTCGTTGATTAGCTCTTGGAGTTTTTCCTTATCGAGACCGGGCGCGGCGATGACGACGGTTTTAACCTGCGCGGCGCGAATAATTTTTCTTACAGCGTCGAAGCCGCCAAGTATCGGAAAAGACTTCGGCAACTCTTCAGAGATTGGATGGTCATCAATCAGCCCGACGATTTTATAGCGGTAACCCAAATCCTCTTGCCAAAACTTTATAAGTTTTTCAGCGGTGAGACCCGCGCCGATTAGGATTATCGGTTCGTAAAAAATATTTCGTCGCTTGAGGAATTTAAGGACGCCGTAACGAATCAAACAGACATTTACGAGGACGAACAGCCCGAATAAAATTATAAACAGGCGCGAGGCTTGGTCGCTCGCCTTGAGAAAATAAATGATGATGATTGACGCAATCCAACCCGCGAAGACGGATCTAAAAATATCGCGCATGGTATCGACGACGGGTTTCATTTGGCGATAGGAACGGGATTGTCCGAGAAAAATTAAAAACAGAATTGGAACTGTGCCGTAAATGTAAGCGTCGGCATAAAGATAAGTAACGCGGTTCCAAGTGTCGAGAGCATCGCGCAGGATAAAGGCAAGGTGTTCGCTAAGGACTACGCCGAGATAATCGAACAGTAAAAATAAAATCGGTGGCGCGAAGGAAGGAAACGTCGTTGAATTTTTTTTGGCAGAGGACATAATTTTTTCTTCCCAACTTCCAAAGGTTTTGTTCATTCTAGCACAAAGTTTAGGGAAAATAAATTTGAGTGAGGTTAAGATATGGATTACAGAGAGAAATGGTTCGCGAATAACGAATCTAATCACGGCTGGTACACCTGCGCCAAGTGCGGCAAAAAAATTCGCAAGGCTGATGTTGACATTGATCATATCGTTCCGCAGAAACATCATGGCTCGGATTCTTTATGGAATTTGCAATGTTTGTGTAAGCACTGCAACCGTTCAAAGCAGGCGAGTGTAGATGATACTTTGCCCGACCTCGTGAAGACGAATAAGCAACGCGCCGCTAAAGCCGTCAAGAAAAATTTGCAGTTCACCAAAGAAAAGATAACCGGTGCCGTGAAAAAAGTTGTCGCGCCCAAAAAGAAGTGACGATTGACATGATAAAAAAAATTGCACAGCTCGCCGAAGGAAAAAATAAGTTGCGATTTATGGAAGTTTGCGGCACTCACACTGTCGCGATATTTCGTTCGGGGATTCGTCAAATTCTTCCCGATAATGTCGAACTCGTCAGCGGACCGGGCTGCCCTGTTTGCGTCACGAACGACGATTACATTGACAAGGCGATAGCTTATTCGCGGCGGGAAAATTTTATAGTTGCGACGTTCGGCGATATGTTAAAAGTACCGGGTTCGCGTTCGAGTTTAGCGGCGGCGGTTGCGGAAGGCGCGGACGTTCGGATTGTTTATTCGCCATTGGACTGCTTAAAACTTGCGCAGGAAAATTCGGACAGGAAGATAATTTTTTTAGCGGTAGGATTCGAGACGACGGCTCCGACGCAAGCGGCAACAGTTTTGGCGGCGAGGGCGCAAGGGATTAAAAATTTATTTATGTTATCCGCGCAGAAATTGGTACCGCCCGCGCTGAGATTTTTATTGAACGACGCGACAATTAAGGTTGACGGATTTTTATTGCCGGGTCATGTGGCAGTTATCATCGGAGCGAACGCTTTCAAATTTCTGGAGACGGATTTTCAAATTCCGAGCGCGATTGGCGGCTTCGAGGCGGAAGAAATTTTAATCGCGTTGGAAAGTTTGCTTGAGCAAATTGACGGCGGCAAGGCGATAGTCACGAACAATTATCAAAGCGTCGTCAAGGCTGAGGGCAACGTCGCGGCGCAAAAGATTCTCGCGCAGGTTTACAAAGCTACGGATGTTGAGTGGCGCGGCATTGGTACGATTAAAAATTCGGGATTGAAAATGCGTGATGAATTTGCTGACTTTGATATTGAGCGCGTCGCACCGATTGAGATTGAACGCGTCGAGAAAAAATCAGCGTGTCGATGCGGCGAAGTTCTGCGCGGGCTCGTCAATCCTACGGAGTGTCCGCTGTTCGGCAAGGCTTGTCAACCGTTGCATGCCGTCGGAGCTTGTATGGTTTCAGTCGAAGGCGTCTGCGCGGTTTGGTATAAGTACGGAGGCAATAACTTTAAATGGCAAGAAAAATTCTAATGGCTCACGGAGCGGGCGGCAAGTTGAGCGCGGAACTTTTACGCGAAATAATTTTGCCCGCTTTCGATAACGAAATTTTGCACGAGCTTCACGACGGCGCGAAGATTGGCAAGTTGGCGATGACGACCGACAGTTACGTTGTCCGCCCTATTTTTTTTCGCGGCGGCGACATTGGCAAGCTTTCGATTTGCGGAACCGTTAATGATTTGGCGGTGACGGGCGCGGTGCCGAAATATATTTCCGCAGGCGTGATTTTGGAGGAAGGTTTTGACTTCGACGACCTTAAAAAAATTGTTGCGTCAATGGCATTGGCGGCTCGCGAGGCTGATGTTAAAATTGTCACGGGCGACACAAAAGTTGTCGGGCGCGGGCAAGCGGACGGGATTTTTATCAACACGGCGGGCGTCGGCGAACTGATTAACGACGTTGACATCTCAGCGAAGAAAATCTGCGCGGGCACGAAAATTTTAGTATCGGGTTTTATCGGCGACCATGCGACAACAATTTTGGCGGGGCGTCACGGCTTGGAGTTGCCGGAAAATATTCAATCGGATTGTGCGCCGCTGAATAAAATGATTTTTGAAATGCTTACTGTCGAGCCGAAAATTGCAATGCTCAGAGATGCGACGCGGGGCGGGCTTGCGGCTGTGCTTAATGAAATTGCAACGGCGGCGAACGTCGGCATTCTTATCGACGAGGAAAAAATCCCCGTGCGCGAGGAAGTTCGCGGCGTCTGCGATATTCTCGGCTTCGACGTATTGGAACTCGCGAACGAAGGCAAAATTATCGCGGTTGTTCCCAGTGAATCCGCCGATAAAATTCTGTCCGTCATGAAAAAAAATATTTACGGCGTCGACGCGGCGGAGATTGGCGAAGTCGTAAAAAATTCGGCGGGCAAAGTCGGCTTGAAAACTTCACTGGGCGCGATTAGAATTGTTGACATGCCGACGGGCGAATTAGTTCCGAGAATCTGTTAGAAGGTGATTTTAATGGAGCAAAGAACTCGCGACATCTTGAAATTGCTCCTGCAAGAAAATTCATTCCAAACGACGGCGGAGATTGCGGCGAAATTATCCGTCAGCGCAAAGACAATCTCGCGGCAACTGATTAAGGTTGAAGAAGTTTTGAACTCGGTTGGCTTGCAATTAGAAAAAAAGTCGGGCGTGGGGCTTTTGGTTATCGGCAGTGAAGTTAAACGTTACGCCCTCGCTAAACGAATTGATTCCGGCGAGAAACGCGAATATACGCCGAGTGAACGCCGCTCCGTTATAATCAGCAAGCTCCTTTCGAGCCGTGAGCCGATAAAATTATTTGTGCTATCGTCGGCGGTGCACGTGACTGATTCGACGATAAGCAACGACTTGGATAAATTAGAATCGTGGTTTCGCGAACAAGGTTTGAAACTTTTACGCAAGCCGGGCTTAGGCGTGAGTTTACTCGGCGACGAACGCGATTTACGACGGGCGATTGTTCGATATATTTATGAACACGTCGGCGAGGAACGGCTATTAAATTTAATGCAGGATAATCTTCCCGACGAGCCAGTCGCGCAAGTATCGAAATTTTTATTGGAGCTGATAGACGCGGGCGAATGGCGGCAATTCGAGCAAATGATACGCGTCACGGAAAACGATTTAGGTTATAAGTTGTCGGACAATGCGTTTATCGGGCTGACGGTTCATTTAGCGTTGACGGTGCGGCGGATAAAAAATCACGAATCGATAATCCTTGACGACAAAAATATTTTACGCCTGCGCGGGAGTCGGGAATTTATAGCGGCAGAAAAGTTAGCGGAGAAAATTTCGCAAGCGTTTTCAATCGACGTGCCCGACAGCGAAATTTATTACATAACAATGCACATACTCGGCGCGAGGAGCCGTTACAGTTCGGCGAGTCTCGGCGCGATTTCGATGATGGATAATTTTAGGCTCGTGACTTTGGCTCGGCAAATCATGAAACGCGCCGCGAAAATCACGGGCTACGACATTGATAAGAATCAAAGTTTATTGGCGGGGCTGGTCAATCATCTTGCGCCGTCGATAAGCCGCTTGAAAATGCATATGGACATTCGCAACCCGTTGCTCGGCGAGATTCAACAGCATTATCCTGAACTGATGAGCCTAACTAAAAAATGTGTCGTTGAAGTTGAGGCGGAAGTTGGTGCGCCGTTGCCCGACGCTGAAATTGCTTATATCGCGATGCATTTGGGCGCGGCGTTATCCGACAACGAAAAATTTTTACATGCGGTTCACAGGGTAGTAGTGGCTTGCCCGACGGGAATGGGGACTTCGCGGCTTTTGGCGAGCAGATTACGGGCGACATTCCCGACGCTCCAAATCATCGACGAGGTGCCGATTCTGGAAATTAATTCGGAATACGTTGCGGCGAAGGATTTCGACTTTATAATTTCGACGGTACCGATACCTCGCGCAGGACGACCGGTGTTGGTTGTGAGTACGGCGTTGCTTGACGACGACAAGAAAAAAATTGAGGCGGAACTTTCGCGCCAGAATAAACAATTTTTAGGCAGTGCGGAGGAATTGGAACCGCGTTTACCGTTCATGGAAAGTTTAATCAAGATGAATGCTTACGGGCGGGCGATTGAAGAGCTCATGACGAATTATTTTTACGTCCGCGACAAAATTTCCAACATAAACGACGCTTGCTTATTGGCGGGGAAAATTGCGGGCGAAGACGTTCAAAGCCGCGCAGAAATTTCAAGGGAATTACTCCTTCGCGAGGATAAAGGTTCGACGCTGATAGTCGGGCGGCATATGATTTTATTGCATTGCAAGAGCGCGGCGATTAAAGCTCCGGCGTTCGGAATTTTGCAGCTCGGCGAGGGCTTTGAGTATCCCGAAGGCGGCGAAGTTGTCCGCACGGCGATTGTATTACTTGCGCCGCTCGACGCCGACGAGTTCACGCTTGAAACGATTGGACATATTGCTTCGGTGCTGTTTGACCGCTGGGGTTTTATCGAAATTCTTCACGAGGGCGACGGCGCGGAGATTCGCAGTGAGGTGCTGAAAATTTTTGAGGATTTTTATAAAGCGAAGTACAAAGAGTTGATATAAAAAGTTACCCGCCGAATCGACGGGTTTTTTGTTGCGGAAATAATTTTAGTCCTCGATGATGTAAGCCCTAAGAATTTCTCCGTAGTAAGCGACGTGGGGCGCGGAATGTTCGCCGGTTTCGGGATAAAATTTTTTGAACTTGCTATTGATGTCCTTAATCGGTTGTTCTTGGCTGAAGACGACGCGGCACTCCAAAGTTAGCGGAAGTTCTTTAATGGCGGGCGGGCGAACAATATCAGCCTCAACCAAATGAACGCCGGCTTTTGCCAACTTGTCAACGTCGCGCCCGGACTTACTGCCGCAAATTCCAATCGCTTTAGCCGCCTCCTTAGAAAGTTCACCGTAAGGCGCGCAGATTGTAAACTCGCCGGTGCGTTCGATAAGTTCGTAAGTGAATCTGCTCGTGCGAATGTACGCCGCGAAAATCGGAACGCCCCATTCAATGCCGAGCGTACCCCAACCGATTGTCATCGCATTAACGCAATCCTCCGCCTCACTGGTTAAAAGAATTCCGCGCGGCATAGCTTTAAAAATTTCGCCCGCGTAGTCGAACGGATTAATTTCTCTCTTCAAAACAATTCCTCCCAAAAAATTTTTAATCATTATAAGATTTGCCGCCCGCAAACGCAAGCTGATTGAAAAGTTAGGCGAAGTATGTTAAGCTGTCATGCGAGGTGATTGAATATGCGAAATATGCGGAAGACTATTGTTGAGCTGTTGAAGAATGCGGGCGATAATTTTGTATCGGGCGAGAACATTGCCGGTTCACTTGGGATTTCGCGGACAGCCGTTTGGAAACATATTCAGAAACTTCGCGAGTGCGGCTACGAAATTTTAAGTCGCGAACGGAGCGGCTACAAGCTTAAGGACGCGCCCGACTTGCTTTTGCCCAGCGAGATTCAAATTGGGCTTGACACTGAAATTATCGGCAAGGAGATGCATTATTTTCCTTCCACCGATTCGACAAATCACACGGCTAAAGCTCTGGCATATCACGGGGCGGCGGACGGCGCGATTGTCGTTGCGGAGGAACAGACCGGCGGTAAGGGGCGACTTAATCGGAATTTTTATTCGCCACGCGGGAAGGGCATATGGTTTTCGATTATCATGCGCCCGAAATTTTTACCGCACGACGCTCCGAAGTGTACATTAATGGCGGCGGTTGCAGTTGCTGAGGCGATGAATCGTTTCAATTTAAAAGCCGCGATTAAATGGCCTAACGATATTATGTTTGACGGGCGGAAATTGGTTGGCATTTTGACGGAGATAACCGCCGAGATGGGCAAGATAACTTACGTCGTCATCGGCATTGGAATTAACGTGAACATAAACCGCGAAGAATTTCCCAAAGAACTTCAAAACGTTGCGGCGTCATTGTCGGAAATAAATGGCGGCGAAATTTCTCGCGTCAAATTTCTACGCGCCGTGCTTGAGGAGTTCGACAAACTTTACGGCGAGATAAATGATTCGGGCTTCGACGGCGTTATCAATCGTTGGAAGAAATATAACATTACGCTCGGCAAAAATATTCGTGTCATCTCGGCGGGCGATGGCGGTGCGATTTTCACGGGCAAGGCAGTTGATTTGAACGCGGACGGCGCGCTGATTGTCGAGACAGGAAACGAACTTCGGACGGTTTACGCGGGAGACGTTTCGATAAGATGAAGCGCGATATTGATATGCTGCGCGGCTCGCTTTGGGATAAGATAATTTTATTTGCGTTGCCGCTTGCGTTTACGGGCGTCATGCAACAGCTCCTCAACGCGGCTGATGTTTTTACGCTTGGAAAATTTGTCGGCAAATATTCAATGGCGGCAGTCGGCAATAATACTTCGATGGTCGGGCTGATTGTCAGCTTGATGATGGGCTTGAGTTTAGGCGCGAACGTCGTTATTGCGCAAAACATTGGCGCGAAAAGAATTGACAGGGCGCAGTCAGCAGTAAGCACGGCATTTATTTTGGCTATAGCGGCGGGGCTTTTTTTCTGCTTAATCGGAGAGTTTTTGGTTGCGCCGATTTTTTATTTACTGGAAGTGCCCGCGCAGGTTGTCGAGATGGCGGAAATTTATCTGCGGATTTTTTTACTGAGCTTGCCCGCGATAAGCCTGTACAATTTTCAAGCGGCGATATTTCGGAGTAAGGGCGACACGCGCACGCCGTTAATAGCATTGGCGATAGCGAGCGGCGTAAATATTTTACTGAACCTGATTTTTGTTTTGGAGTTTGACTGGGGGATTGCGGGCGTCGCGGCGGCTACGGTTATTGCCAACGTCGCAAGCGCGATAAGTTTATTTCACACATTAACAAAACTCGACGGCGTCATAAAATTAGATTTGAACGCGCTGATTATCGACAAGGAAGAACTTTTCGAGATTATCCGAATCGGCTTACCGGCGGGGATTCAAGGGATGGTTTTTTCGCTGTCGAATCTTTTAATTCAAGCGGCGATAAATTCATTAGGCGCGGATGCAATGGCGGCGTCAGCGGCGGCGTTCACGATTGAGATAAATGTTTTCTGCGTCGTGAATGGTTTTGGGCAAGCGGCTACGACTTTTGTCGGGCAGAATTACGGCGCGAATAATATTGAACGTTGCAAGCGGGCGACTTGGGTATCAATGGGTTTGAGCGCGATTTTTATGCAGACGTTGTGTTGTTTCATATTATTTTTCGCCGAAGAAATTCTGAGCCTCTTCAACAGCGACCCTGAAGTAATTCGTCTCGGCGTGATTCGGCTTTGGTACATTGTCCTGCCCGAATTGATTAACGTTTTAATGGAAGGATTATCGGGTGCTCTGCGCGGCTACGGAATTTCATTAACGCCCGCCGTGATAACTTTAATTTGCGTGTGTGGCGTGCGCGTGATTTGGGTATTTACGGCGTTCGCGAAAATCCCGACGTACGCAACGCTGATGGCGGTTTATCCGATAAGTTGGTTCATCACAACGATATTTTTAGTAGCGGCGTATGCCTACCACATGAAACGCTTAAAACCTGCGCGGAAGTAAAAAAATCCCCCACCGACATTGGCAGGGGATTAATTTTTTCCGTGCAGAGTTTATTTATTCGGGTCGAGACTGATATTTGTAATGATTCTTCCGAGACGCGCGCTTGTCAAGAAATTCAACGCCCATTTAAAAGAAACCGTCATGTTCGTATAAATGCCCGCCAGCCTCATCAAGTGAACGACCATCCACGCGCTCCAAGCCAAGAAGCCGGTCATCTTTGGTTTGTTGACGACAGCCTCGCCGCGTCCGATTGTCGCCATTGCGCCCAAATCTTTATAAACGAATTTCTGGAGATTGGTATCGCCCTTGATAAGCTTCATGATATTTTTATGCGCGACTTTAGCCTGTTGAGTAGCAACGGGCGCGACGGTCGGGAGTGGACGTTTCATATCGCCGTGCATGAACGCCGCGCAGTCTCCAATAGCGAAAACATTTTTATGAACAGCTCCGCGCACCATTAAATCTTCCTCAATCCAAATACGTCCGTCGCGAGCACATTCGCCGCCGCAATTTTTCATCATATCGACAGCACGCACGCCCGCCGCCCAAATAACCGTCGTCGTCGGGATTTTCACGCCGCTTTTGAGCGTCAAAACATCGCCGTCGTAATCAACAACCTGCGTGTTCAGCATAACCTCAATGCCTTTTTTCTGCAGGACTTTGACGGTATGTTGTTGCAAATCTTCGGAAACCATCGGCAAAAGTCGCGGTGTCGCTTCAATCAATTTTATGCTGACATCGTTGAAGTCGAGAATGTGGAATTCTTTTTTCTGAATCGCTATCAGCTCGGCAAGCGCGCCTGCCTCCTCAACGCCGGTTGGTCCGCCGCCTACTACAACAAAAGTCATGCGCTTTTTACGGTCTTCGGGAGTGCGATAAGGTTTTTCGGCGCGTTCAAATTCGTGGATAACGTGGTTGCGAATGTGAACTGCCTCTTGAAGCGTCTTCATGCCGAAAGAATGTTCCTCAACGCTTTTCATACCAAAAAAGTTCGTCGTCGCGCCCGCCGCAAGAATCAAATAATCGTAGTGAATTTCGCCGTGATTTGTTATGACAACGTCGCGCTCTTGATCAATGCCTTGCGCCTTCGCCATGAAAAAATTCACGTTTCTATTATTGCGGAAGAAGGAACGGATTGGATAAGCAATTTCGCCCGTCTCCAAAACCGAAGTAGAAACTTGATACAAGAGCGGCTGGAACAGGTGGAAATTATGGCGGTCGATGAGCGTGATTTCGACATTTTCTTTGGCGAAGAGCTGACCGATTTTAATGCCGCCGAAGCCGCCTCCTACGATTACTATATGGGGCTTGCCGTTTACCATTTGAAAAACCTCCTAAACTTGAAGTGAACTTCCCGCAACCTCCGAACCCTTTATCTGCGCGTATGATAGCATAAATTTGGCGGTTTGCAAACGGCGGGCGCAGTTTATCAGTACGGAAGATTTTCGACAATGTCTTGGCGCACCCAGACAATTTTTAACATCACAAAGAGGCGGCGGGATTTTTTCATTGCGCATAATGAATTGTTGTAGTATATTGACGGGCGAACATGAATTTTGGAAGGGAGAAACTTTTGTGAGGACGAACAGTTTAATCAAGCTGATAATCTGCCTTGTGGCGATAGTGGCAGTGTTTGTAATTTTTATACGTCCGCTGGCGCACTCGATACGGCAAGGATTGGACTTGCAAGGCGGAACGCACGTCGTATTGCAAGCGGAGGATACTGAAATTGCTCAAGTCGACGAGGACGCAATGCAACGGGTCGTTTCGATAATGGAGAAGCGCATAAACGAATTGGGCTTAACCGAGCCGATAATTCAGCGCGAGGGCGAACGTCGAGTCATCATTGAATTGCCGGGCATAAAAGATCCTGACAAGGCGATTGAGACGATTGGCAAGACGGCGATGCTTGAGTTCAAGGACGAAGCGGGCAATACTCTTTTGACGGGCACAGATTTAAAAGACGCGCAGGCAGCCATGAATCAGCAGAACGGTCAATGCGTCGTCAACTTGGAATTTAGCGACGAGGGCGCACAAAAATTTGCAGACGCGACATTGGAAAATGTCGGGCGGCAAATTGCGATTCTACTTGACGGAGAAATTTTAACTAATCCCGTTGTTCGCGAGCCGATACTTGGAGGCAGAGCTGAAATTTCCGGACAGCGCGATTTGGAAGAGGCTCAAAGGTTAGCAGTTTTATTGCGGAGCGGCGCGTTGCCCGTCAAAGTCAACATAATCGAGACGCGCACCGTCGGACCTTCGCTGGGGCAAGATTCAAAGGATAAATCGGAATTTGCATTCGGCGTGGGAATTGCGGCGGTGCTAATGTTCATGCTTTTATTCTACCGGTTGCCGGGCTTTATCGCGGACATTTCGCTGATGGCTTATACGTTAATGTTATTGGGCGTGCTGAAGGGTTTGGACGCGACGTTGACATTGCCGGGCGTAGCGGGGATAATTTTATCAATCGGTATGGCGGTCGACGCGAACGTTTTAATTTTTGAACACTTCAAGGAGGAATTTCGTTTGGGGAAATCGATTCGGCTGGCGATGGATGCGGGCTTTAAACGAGCGTTCACGACGATTTTCGACTCAAATATCACGACGATAATTGCGGCGGGCGTTTTATTCTTATTCGGCACGGGTACGATTCGCGGGTTCGCGATAACATTAGGATTGGGAGTTTTGCTGAGTATGTTCACGGCGATAACTTTAACGCAATTCATGCTGAAACTTTTAGTCAATGCCAAAGTCGTAGAAAGTCCTTCGGCGTACGGCGCGGATGGATTTGTATTGTTCGACCCTGCTAAGGGGGTGAAGTCGTAATGCCGAGCTTTGACATTGCGGGACGCGGCAAGGTGTGGTTTATTATTTCTTTGCTCGTGATTGTACCCGGCTTGATTTCTATGATGACACGCGGCTTTAACTTTGGGATTGATTTTACGGGCGGCACGATTATTGATTTAAAATTTGAACAGCCCGTAGCGATTGCGCAAGTTCGCGAGACGTTGAAACCGTTTGGTCTTGACGGCGCGACGATTCAACTTTCCGGCGAAAGTTCGGACGTTGCGACTTCGACGGACGTAATGATTCGCACGGTTGATTTAGAGGAGACTCAGCGCAAGGAAGTTATGGCGGCGATTCGCGAGAAGGTTGGCAGTTATGAAGTCCTGCGCGAGGAGAAAGTCGGAGCGGTTATCGGCGGCGAGTTGATATTGAACGCGGTACTTGCACTGGTAATTTCTTGGGTGCTGATAATTTTGTACGTGGCGTATCGTTTTGAATTTCGATTTGGAATTGCGGCGGTGGCGGCTCTTGTCCACGACATTTTGATAGTGCTGGCGTTTTTCTCGTTCACGCAACGGCAAGTTGATTCGTCATTTGTGGCGGCGTTGCTGACGGTCGTCGGCTATTCAATCAACGACACGATAGTTATCTTCGACAGAGTGCGCGAGAATTTGAAATTGCACTTTAGGCGCGGCGGCAATGTCATTGAACTCGTAAACCGTTCGATTTATCAAACTTTGACGCGTTCGCTTTACACGGTCTTTACGTGTTTGTTTACGACGTTTGCGCTGTTTTTCTTTGGCGGCGAGACAACTAAAGATTTTGCGTTCGCGCTGATTGTCGGCTTTATGAGCGGTTGCTACTCGTCAATTTTTGTCGCGGGACCGCTTTGGCTCGAACTTAGGAAATTTGGCGGCAAAAAATAAGGAGGTTTCGACTTATGCCGGAAAGTTCATCGCGGAGATTTTACGTTGGAAATCGCGCGGAATGGGAAAAAATATCGTCCGGAAAAAATCTTCTCGACAAAGAGCTTAGAGTAAAAGTTATCGAACGCGGAATTGTTTTGCCTGCCCGCCCCTTATCAGTTCCAAATCCTGTGGAGGCATTTGAAGGCGGCGTCTGTGATAAAGATTTCAATTTCGTTGCGGGTTTTTCAAGAACAGATGCTGACAAAATAATACGGGGGGGGGTATATTATGGGCTTGCGTTGAATCGGCGTATAAAATCGACCGAGAAGAAATTGTTGAGCTCGATGAAGATGTAATTTTTGGCGGAGCTTTGATGGGGCACTTCGGACACTTTATCGCAGAATGTTGGAGCCGCCTCTGGTATGTGGTACAAAATCCCGATTTGAAGTCGAAAATTTTATTCATAACAACGACACACGGCGGATATAAATCTTGGTTCGATGAATTTTTTAGATTAATGGGCATTGACAAAGAGCGAATCATTTACGTTAGACAGCCGACGCAGTGTCGCTCAGTTACGGTACCGGAACAGTCGCAGTATAATCAATTCCATTCCTTGAAATTCACGAAGGAATTTTTTCTACCGTATCAAGCGATAAAGTCACATGTGACGCCGAGCAAGAATAAGAAATTGTACATGACACGTAAAAACGTTATCGTAGGCAACTATCGGAGATTTTGTTTTAACGAAGAATATTTCGAGGATTTTTTTACTGCGCATGGCTTCAAGGTGATCGCGCCGGAAAAATTAAGCATTGAAGAACAAATTTCTTTGGTTACGGGCGCAGATGAAATTGCTTGTACTCTTGGCACTTTGAGTCATTGGGCAATGTTCTGTAAGCCGACAGCGAAATTTATTATGCTGGCACGTGATAGTTCAATCCAATCCTTTCAGATATTCATCAACGAGGCGTTTCATGTTGACGAATATTACATTGTTGAGAGCTACAAAAGTTTTCTTTATGTGCAAAGCCACATTGACGGCGTGTTTATGCTCGGCTCGAACAGATATTGGAAAGAATTTGTGGCTGATTATTTTGGCGAGAAAATTGATGAAGACGACGGCAATTCCTATATCGACGCCGCCATTGATAAATACGTGGATACTTGGAGCAAAAAATATTCTGACCCTAAAGAAATTACTAAATGGACTGATTCGTTGCGGAGTATGTGTCATCGTAACGTTGCACTCGAAACGCGAGCAAGTAAAAATAGACCGCTTATCAGCTATCAAACGCACGTAAGCAAAAAAGGTTGGGGCGTATGGAACAGCGAGAACCTTCTCAGCAATCCTATCAACCAACAGCTGGACATTCAAGCGATTAAGATAGATTTTTCCGAGTCATTTCAAGAAACACGGCACGCGCTTTATTACAGCCGCAAAAAAGGCTGGTCTAAAAAGAACTCCAAAGCGCAGATGAGTATTGAAACCATTAAACGCGACTTTACGGAGCCTTTTCACAAGATATATTACGCTGTTTATTACAATGACAAGGAAGGCTGGTCGGAGGAAGTCACGAACGGGCAGATGGCGGGCACGACCGGTAAATCCAAAGCGATCTCGACAAGGCGGGCGCAAAAGAATTCGATATTCTGTATCGCGTGCACAAGTTCGACGGGGAATGGACAGCTTGGGCAAAAAACGGCGAAGAAATTATTTCTAACGGCGTCAAGCTGAATTCGATTCAGATAAGATTAAAATCCAAGTGACAGTAAAAAAAAAGTCCTGCGGCGGTTGCTACAGGGCTTTTAAATTTTTTTATGTCTACGGTTATTTTTTTTCGGGTTCAATGTCGATTGTCTTGTCGGCGTCGGGAGCGTCCAAAAGTTTTTGTTTTTCGTATTCAGCCTCGCGATATTCTTCGAGCTTCTTGTCCTTCTGGAGGACTTCGTCGTCTTTGGACTTGGGCTTTTCAATCGGGAACGTGATAATTTTCAACGCTTGAATGGTTTTCCACGCGCCCGCCTCCAAAAGCGTTGCGTCACGTAATTCGCTCTCGTTAGCGCATTTATGCCATTTGCCCTCCGCGTCTTGGAAGTACATCTCGAATTCAAGCTGGAAATGCTTTTCGTCGGCGTACTTGACGCTGAATTTGCCCGCGCTGTACTTAAGCCCGTTTGCCTCGTACTTTTTAATTGTATCATCGAGACGCGGCGAGACAACGTCGGAAATTTTTTCGAGCGTCATATCGGGGCGGAATAAGTCGACAAAGAAAGTCTTAGCCGCCTCGACCAAATCGGCGACCATTTCGATTTTATTTTCCAATGCCATTTCAATTCACCTCGCTCAAACGGTAAGCTCAAGTTCTTTTTCGTAGCGGTCGGTAACGTCGCTTTCTTTGGCAGTTAAGCCTTCCTTAGCCCACGCGGGAACTTCGGACTCGTCGATTTCGCGGACGGTAGTTTTCTCGACCCATTTGCCGTTTTCTTTGTAGTAGAGTTTGTGAGCGAGGCGCACGACGTTTCCTTGAACGCTGGAGAAAAGTTTAGCCGCGTAGTCGACAATGCCAACGTCCTTGAGCGCGGTCTTAAGTTTCGGCAGAAATTCTCTCAGCCAATTTTCGACCTCTTGCCAATTCGCTACGACTAACGCGCCGCCGACAAGGGCTCCCAATCCAAGCAAAAGCGGTATCATTTTTTAATCAACCTCCTAAATTAAAACTGCGCACTCATTTTAAACGAAAAACTTTTTACAGGCAAGCTTAATTTTCGAGCGGGTCTGCGCCGTATTCATTCCAACCGACTTGTCCCGGTATGCAGAATAAACAAATCGAAAAAATTACTCCTATCACGGGGATAAACGCAATCAGAGCAAAGTAACCGCTCTTGCCCAAATCGTGTATGCGGCGAATCATCAGCATGACATTGCCCACGCCCGCCGCTATTGCCCAAGCTGTTGTAACCAGCATTACTAAAGTTCCGTTAGGGTCGCCCGTTAAGAACGTTGCCATCGACGACGTTACGAATGTCGACACGCCCGCGACTATCGCCAATATTACCATGTATTTCAAATAGCGCAGACGATTGAGCCGCCCTTCCGTTTGATAAATTTCTCTCAATATCGACACGAAAAATTTCCTCCTAATTGTTATATTCCCAGCCGCCCTTGTTGATAATCGGCGACATGAATTCGTTAAAAGATTTATTCGAGTTGGTTTCAATCTGCATGACGTTGTTGGCGTCGGGCGCGAGGCGATAATAAATAACGGTCTTGCCGTCGGAGTAAGTGGCTTGCACGGTATTGGAATTGCCCAGCCGTTTAATCGTGAAAGTTTCCTCGCCGCGCTTGTAACTGGAATTGAAATTCTTTTGTTGCTGAGCCTTCTCCATCATCGACAAAAAACTTTCCCAATCTTTGGTGCCGTCTTCAGCTTTTGTCGACGCTAAATGATCTTCGACGTACGAGGACAAATCGGCGAATAAATTTTTCTCGGACTTAATCGCCTTGTCAACGGTGTCGCTTTTCATAACCGTTCCATACATCGCCTGCGCGGAAAAATATACTTCCTGCCAATTCAACGTCTTATAAGTCGGCGGTGAAATGTCTTCGACGGTTAAAGTTTCGTAGTCAAAAGAAGTCTCTTCCGAATCGCCCGCGTCGTTTAATTCGTTCAAGCTGTCGCCCGCGCCTCCGAATAATCCGCTTATCGAACTGCGCAAGCCGCCTATGCTAACCAGTAAGAAAACGCCCGCCACGAACAAAACTATCAAAGAATATTCCAGAAGCCCTTGACCTTTCTGAGAAAAAATTTTCATGGACATTCTCCAAAAAAAAGTTAAAGTGCTTTGGATTTTTCAGTCGCCGCCAGAACAGCTTCAATCAACGCGCTCCGAACACCACCGCGCTCCATAACTCTGACGCCTTCAATCGTCGTACCTGCGGGACTCGTAACTTTATCACGCAAAACATCGGGGTGTTCGCCCGTTTCCAAAACCATTTTAGCCGCGCCGAGCAAAGTTTGTGCTGCAAGTTCAATCGCCTGCGCTCTCGATAAGCCCGCCGCAACTCCGCCATCACTGAGCGCATCAATCATCAAGAACGCGTACGCCGGACCCGAACCGCTTAAGCCCGTGACTGCGTCCATTAATTTTTCTTCGACTTCGACTGCGCGCCCCAACGTCAACCAGAAATTTTTTATCGCGTCGCCGACCTGCGCGGCATTTTTATTTAAAGTGTAAGCCGTCATGCTCTCGCCGACTGAAACCGCAACGTTCGGCATGATTCGCACGATTTTATTGGCAGGGAAAAATTTTTCAACGTTAGCCAATTTCAAACCCGCCACCGTGTAAGTTATCAGCGTCGACTCAAGAACTTTCCCTTGCAACGAGGCAAAAGTTTTCTCAGCATCCTTAGGTTTGACTGCGACAATCAGCAAGTCAACATCAGCAAGAAAATCAGCATTGACGGAAGCATTGACGCCGTAGCGTTCAGAAAGTTCCGCGCAACGAGAGGGGCGAATCTCCGAAATAAAAATGTTACTCGGCGCAAAAACTCTGCCGCTTATCCCGCGAATAATCGATTCGGCAAGCGCGCCGCCGCCTATAAATCCAACCTTATTCATTTTTTTACCTCCACATCTACGAACTCGATATTTTCCAGTAAACTCGTTACTTGCCCGCGTATCGCCGCCAGATAAATTTTGTACAACTTTTTTTGTTCAGCGAGCTCATCTTCCGTCAAGCCGACCGTGCGTTTTTTACGCGCCAATTCGTTTATCCGCGCTAAAAGTTCGGGCGTTATCGTTTCAGTCATGGTGAACTCCTTTACTTTTAGAAATTTTGTTTGAGATAGTTGCTAATGGTTTCGCCGATAATTTTTTTGCCGCGCAGAGCGGGATGTAAACCGTCGGGCGTCAAATCTGCGCGGAGGTAGCCGAAGTCGTCAGTCAAATTCTCCGCCACGTCGATAAAATAGGGCGTTTTCATTATCCAAAAATTAATTTGTTCGCGAGCCTCGCGCCAATCGCCGTCGGTTATCGGAATGCCGCGCAGTTTCATAATTTCGGGATTCATGGAAGTAATCATGCAGAAAACGGGCGTGATATTATTCGCCAAACATTTACCGCGCAGAGCCTCCAAATTTTTTATGACGCTGTCACTGGTCGCGCCGAGCCGAATATCGTTGACGCCCGCCATTATGATTAAAATCTGCGGCTTGAACGCTAACACATCATTATCGAAACGGTCAAGCATCATTTGAGTTGTATCGCCGCTCCGCGCCAAATTTTTTATCGGAACGTCGCAATAAGTTTCCCATTGGCAAGAAAGTTGTCCGGCAGGAATGTAAGCCGCGCCGCCGTGTGAAATGCTATCGCCCAAAACTGCGAATCGGACGGGCGTTGTAACGTTGAAAAATTTTTTCTCCGACCAATCGCTTAACGGTTTATGATTTTTATCGACGACGCACACTTGCCAATAATATTCGCCCGCCTCCGTGAACGGGCTCCAATCCGTCACGCGATTAAATGTTTCAGAGTTGAAAAGTTCGCGGACTATTTTATCACGTGCCTCCTCGACCTTGACGACTTGCACCATATAAAATTCTGTCTTCGGCAACGGCTCCCAAGAATACGTCGGGTAAAGCGGCGCGAATGACATTTGCTCAAATTCTGCAGTCAAGAGTGGCGGCGAAAATTTTTTTGCCTCGACGCAACCGCCGAATAATAAGCACGTCGCCAACATCAGCGGTAAAAATTTTTTGAACTTCATTAAGCGAGCCTCCTTGAAAAATTTTCATCGGCAATTATTATACCACTAAAGCTTGCGTGGCGTGTTATAATGCTCGCGAAAAAATTTTTGGAGGTAAAAATCATGAGCATATTGGGCGCAGTGGCGGTACCGCATCCGCCGATAATTTTGCCGGAGATTGGGCGCGGTGAGGAACAAAAAATTTCTGCGACGACGGCGGCTTATAAAGAAATTGCGCGGCGAATCGTGGAGCTTGAACCCGAAACGATAATCATCACGAGTCCGCATTCCGTCATGTACGCGGATTATTTTCACGTATCGCCCGGCGAGGCAGCTACCGGTAACATGGCGCAATTCAGAGCGGGGCAAGTTGCATTGGCGATAAATTACGACACGGACTTTGTGAGGAAATTATCAGCGGATTCAATGGCGGCTGGGATTCCTGCTGGCACACTCGGCGAGAGAAATTCTTCGTTAGATCACGGCACGATGATTCCGCTTTATTTTCTGCAAGAGGCGGGGCTTAACTTCGACAAGGTAAAATTTTTACGTATCGGACTGAGCGGCTTATCAAACCAAGTGCATTACAAATTCGGGCGAATGATTTCACAAGCAGCTGATGAACTTGGGCGCAAAATATTTTTCGTGGCGAGCGGCGATTTATCGCACAAGTTGCCGGGCAGTCATTATGGCACAGTAGCCGAAGGCGCGCAATTTGATTCGCAGGTTATGGAGAATTTAGGCGGCGCGGATTTTCTTAAGCTCTTGACGATGGATAACACGATGTGCAATCGGGCGGCGGAATGTGGTTTGCGGAGTTTTTGGATTATGGCGGGCGCACTCGATAAAAAATCTGTCCGCGCAGAGAAGTTATCTTACGAGGGAACTTTTGGCGTCGGCTATGGCGTTGTTTATTTCAATGTCGGCGGCGAGGATACTAATCGCAACTATCTTTATCAGCTGGTGAAGTTCAAGAAATATGCGGCGGAGAAACGTAAGGCTTCGGAAGATGATTTTGTTAAGCTTGCGCGCTACAGCTTGGAGACTTTTGTTAAGACGCACAAGCCCGCGACGTTGCCCGAAGATTTACCTATTGAACTTACTAATCGCCGCGCAGGTGCCTTTGTGAGTTTGCATAAGGACGGAAATCTGCGCGGGTGTATCGGAACGATTATGGCGACGCAAAAAAATTTAGCCGAAGAAATTTTACAGAATGCGATTAGTGCGTGTTCGCGTGATTCTCGTTTTGAGCCCGTGACTGTCGACGAGCTTGATGATATTGAGTACAGCGTCGACGTTTTGGGCGAGCCAGAGAGGATTTTCGACATTAAAGATTTGAATGTCAGACGTTACGGCGTGATTGTCGAGAATGGCGGGCGGCGCGGCTTACTTCTGCCGGATTTGGAAGGCGTCGATACTGTCGAGGAGCAAATTGCAATCGCCAAACGCAAAGCCGGTATTCGCCCCGATGAAAAAGTTGCGCTGTGGAGGTTTGAAGTCATTCGCCACCATTAAAGGAGGTTTTATCATGAAAAAAATTTTGTCGGCTGTTATCGCTGGTATCATTCTGACGGCGACGGCGGCTTTCGCGGCACCGCCACAGTTTGACACGCCATATATCGGCAATATCAACACAATGAAATTTCATCATCGCGATTGTCGCTCTGTCAATCAAATGTGGGTGGAACATCAACGACCGCTAAGTTCTCGTGAAGAAGCGATTGAACAAGGTTATATTCCTTGCATGCGTTGCAAGCCGTGAGGTGTTGTTATGAAAATTATTTTTATGGGGACGCCCGACTTTGCAGTACCGAGCCTCGCCGAACTTCATAAAAAGTTTGAAATAATTTGCGTCGTGACACAGCCCGACAGACCTAAGGGGCGCGGACATAAACTCCAACCGCCGCCCGTAAAAATTTTTGCTGAGGAAAATAATCTGCGCGTGATTCAGCCGTTGAAAGTCAAAGCTCCCGAAGTCGTCGCCGAACTCGCCGCGCTTAAGCCCGATTTAATTGTCGTGGTTGCGTTCGGACAAATTTTATCGCAAGCAATCTTGGACATTCCGTGCTTCGGCTGTATAAATGTTCACGCGTCGTTGTTGCCGAAATATCGCGGGGCGGCACCGATTGAATGGGCGATAATCAACGGGGAAAAAATTACGGGCATAACGACAATGAAGATGAACGCGGGACTTGATACGGGCGACATGCTTTTACAGCGCGAAGTTAAAATCCTCGACGAAATGATATTGCCCGAACTGCGCGAACGCTTAATGACGACGGGCGCGGAGTTGCTGATAAAGACGATTGAAAATCTAACTGACATCAAACCGATAAAGCAAGATGATTCGCAAAGTTGTTATGCGCCGCTGATAAAAAAAGACACGGGGCTAATCGATTGGAATAAATCTGCGCGGGAGATACATAATTTGGTACGCGGACTTTACGGCGGAGCGCGAGCCGGTAAGTTCAAAATTTGGCGGACAAGATTAGAGGATAGGGTTCAGGATTTAGGGGTTGGGGAAGTTAGAATCATCGGCGGAAAATTTTTAGTCGGGGCGGGCGACGGCGCGTTGGAAATTTTAGAGATTCAAGCTCCCAATTCAAAGAAACTTAACGCTGCTGATTTTCTTCGCGGCAATAAAGTTGGTGAAAATTTTTGGACGAGCGCATAATCGCGACGAATGAACTTTCTGCTGATGATTGGCAATATTCCTTACGTCCGCGCAGATTGTATGAATATATCGGGCAAGAAAAGGTTAAGCAAAATTTATCGGTGTTCGTCAAGGCGGCAGTGAAGCGGCGGGAAGCTCTCGACCACGTTTTACTATACGGACCGCCGGGCTTGGGCAAGACGACACTTGCGGCGATTATCGCCAATGAATTGAGCGTAAACCTTCGTCAAACTTCCGGACCAGCAATCGAACGGGCGGGCGACCTTGCGGCGATTCTAACCAACTTGCAGGAGCGCGACGTTTTATTTATCGACGAGATACATCGCCTCAGCCGACAAGTGGAAGAAATTTTGTATTCGGCAATGGAGGATTTTGCGCTTGATATAATTATCGGCAAAGGACCGCGCGCGCGGAGCATTCGTGTTGACATTGCGCCGTTTACGCTGATTGGCGCGACGACTAAAGCGGGAGCGTTATCGCCGCCGTTACGTGACAGATTCGGCGTTATCAGTCGTCTTGAATATTATTCGACGGAGGCATTGATTGAGATTATCACGCGAGCCGCGCAGATTTTAAAAATTCCAATCGAGATGAACGGCGCGGAAGAAATTGCCAAACGTTCACGAGGAACGCCGCGCATTGCCAACAGACTTTTGAAACGTGTTCGCGACTTCGCGCAGGTTGAGGGCTTAAGCGTTATAACTGATGAAATCGCTGACAGGGCGTTAATTGCTTTGGAAGTTGACCGCGCAGGTTTAGACCACACCGACCGCCGACTCCTTGACGCGATGATTAACAAGTTCAAAGGGCGTCCCGTCGGCTTAGATACTCTTGCCGCGTCGATAAGCGAGCCACGCGAAACTATCGAAGACATTTACGAGCCGTATCTGTTACAGCTGGGATTTATCATGCGCACGCCGCGAGGCAGAATCGTCACGGAGGCTGGTTATCAGCACATGGGCGTTGCTTATCCGAAAGCTAACGACACCCCGACGCTTTTTGACTTTGAATAAAAAACTTTCGCCTTCGGGCGATTTTTTTTATGCAAAAAAAGAGCCCCGACCGTTAAGTCGAGGCTCCGAACCAAACTTCAGTTCAATTTATTTGTTTACGTATCCTTAAGCCTTAGCCAAGATTATTTCTGATTCCAAGTGCGGCTGCTGTGGTTAGCACTGTAAGAAGTGCCCGCATCCTGTTCAGAGCTTGCCAAAACGTAGGTGATGTCCTTATTGCTGTCAACGGTGAGCGAGCCGCCATCGGAGAAGCTGAGTTTCACGCCGCCGCTGGTGATTTCAGGATTAGAGATCTCTTCGAGAGTCGAGCCAATAATCTTGATAACGTCGCCGTCTTTAGCGTTGAGGATGGAGTCATTGCCGTTGCCGACTTCATAGTAGAAGGTATCCTTACCGGAGCCAGCATAGAGCACGTCGTCCGCAGAGCCACTGCCGCCCCACAGGCTTGCCGCGCCGACGCCTGCACGAATCGTGTTAGCCGCGCTGTTACCTGCCAATTCGAGTTCGACCGTCGAGCCGCGAGCGTCGATGTTCGCAATGCCGCCGTCGAATTCGAGACCTTCGGAGCGTCCCATATCGGCGAGCCAAATCTTCTTAGAATCAGTTACATCAGAACCGACATAGAGAGTCGAGCCGCTATCGGTTGCGTTGTAGTAAGTTGCGTTGTTGTCAACTGCGACAGAAGCCGTGCCGACTTTACCGATTACAGTATTGCCGTCGAGGTCGCTGACTTGGATGTCTTTGTTCGCGCCGTCTGCAATGGTAACTTTCTCGAATGCGCCGGTCGTGTTGTTGGTGACTTGGACATTGACATCGCCGCTGCTCGTTACGCCGAGAACCTTGATGCTGTTGTCATTGCGCTCGAATTCGAGTTTGTCAGCCGTAGAACCAAGATTGCTGCCGTCGCTTGCAACGAATTCGAAGCCGCTGATGGTGTTCTCTGCGCCGCTTGCACTGCCGAGTACGAAGAAGGTAGTGGAGCCGACTTTGTCGTCGCTGCCGGTGTAGCCGTTGAGGACGTTCTTGCCGCCGCCGCCGTAGAGCGAAGTATTGCCGAGACCCGCAGTAAGAGTTTCATTAGCCGCGCCGCCCTTGAATTGCGTAGAGCCTGAGCCGCCCGTGAAGCCCGTAATACCGTTGAAGGTTGCATTGGTGCCGCCAACTTCGGTTGTCTTCCAACCGGTGTTGTCAACGTCAACTACAACGTCGCCGGTGTAGCTGCTGAAGTCTACAGTCGTGCCGTCGCCCTTGAAGTAGGTCGGGACTTCGCTGTCGCTGACGGAGATTGTGCCGCCCTTAACACCGATAGCCGCTTTAATAGTGTCATTGCCCTGTTCGAGGAGAGCGTTGACATATTCAGCACTGCTTGCAACAGGTGCGCTCAAGCTGAAGCTGCCGGTTGCGTCTTTGATGATAAGGTTGGAGCCGTCGAAGGAGATAAGATCTTCAACGGAGTTGACAAGATCAGTATTGAGGAGGTCGCCGTCGAAGCCGGTCTTCATGCCTTCAACAGTCGTCTGACCTTCGCCAACAATGACGTGTGCGCCGCCGGTGCCGTTGAGTTCGATAACGTTCTTGCCCGTGCCTGCGCTGAGGGTATCACCGGAGCCGCCGAAGAGTGTATCGTTGCCGGAGCCACTCTTGAGGTTGGACGCCGCTTTGTTGCCCGCATAGTTGCCCATGAGGACGACAGCTTCAGTAATATCGGTAGCGTCGAGGGTGCCGCCATTGGTGCCGGTGAAGCCAACCAATTGCTCGTCGCCCTTGTAGTTGCCGAGTCTTACCATAGTCTCATGGTCGCTGGTCTTGTTGTTGACTTTGACGGTAGCCGTGCGAGTTGCGTCGTCGGTGTCGCGAGTGACTGCAACAACACTGCCATCCTTGAAGTCGATAAGACCGTCTTTGATGCCTTCGACGACAGATTTTGCGCCGTATTCGTGAATCAACAGAGCCGCACCGGAGGTTTCGTCGTAGTTATCGAGCGTGACTTTTGCATTGGAAGATGCGAAGGTGATAACTTTGTCTGCGCCGCCTTCGGTCATGTTGAAGATAACAGGAGCATCATCGCGTACAACGACAGAATCCGCGCCTGCGCCGCCGTAGATATTGACTTCGTCGCCGCCGTCAACGATAACCGCATCGCCCTTGCCGCCAAGAGTAATGTTCTTCGTGCCGTCTGCGCTTCCGTCGACAACTGCCATGTTCTTGCCGGTGCTGCCGAATTCGACTCTCTGGTCGCCTTCAACCAACGTAACTTTACGTTTGTCATCGGTGTAGTCGTATTCAGCTTCGTCGGTGCCGCTGTTGCTTGCGGTAATGATTTGATTTTCACTGAAGGACAGACCGAAGAGATCTTCGATTGTGTCGACGTCGGTCTTCTTGGTGATGATCGGGTTCTTCGGATCGATAATGTAGGAGCTTTCGCCGTCGTCAGAGCCGATAATCGTTGCGCCCTTAGTTTCGGATGCAGAGTAGCTCACGCCGTTGACTTCGATAGCAACTGCTTTATCGAGTACGAGGGTTGCATCTTCATCGAGACCGGTGACTTCGCCGCCCGCGATTGTGATGTTTTCATCGTCGCCCGCGATTGTGTAAGTCGTGCCGTTGACTTTAACTTCTGCGCCGTCGCCTTCGGTCGTGACAACAACTTCAGCCGCAGAGTTGACAGTGATTTCAGCACCGCCAGCAACGCCTTCAACTTTGGTAACGCCGGTTTCGTCTGCAGTTACGGTAACATCGCCGCCATCAGTGAACTTAATCGCGTCGCCGTTAATCGTCAAGTCTACATCTTCTGCGCCGTCGAAGGAAACAGTGCCGCTAAGTCCTTCAATCTCTGTGACGGTGTCGCCGCTGACTTTGTAATTAACAACGCCATCGCTGTCGTCAACTTCAAAGGTCTGGTTGTCGAAGAAGTTATACGTGCCGTTAGCCGTAGCTTGAACTTCAGTTGCGCCGCCGGTTGCGGAAACGGTTACGTTGTCGCCGCCGACTCCGCCGAGTGTAGCTTTGCTACCTTCAGCCGTGAACGTGAATTCACTATCGCTGTCGCCGTCAACCGTGACAACATTGCCGTTAATCGTCAAGCCGCCGATTTCGCCCGCGATTTCGCCATCGCTGAAGTCGCTGACATCAGTAATTGCGCTTGCGCCGTCGGTCGTGAAGGTAACGCTTTCGTCGCCGGTTACGGAGAATGTACGCTCCGCGTCGGTGATTTGAATTGCGCCGTCAGTCGTGAGCTCGGTAATGCCGCCGCCCAAATCGTTGACTTTAACAACGCCGCTAAGTCCAGTGAGTTTAACAACGCCGGTTGCGTCGCCAACAACGCCGTAAGTTCCGTCGCCGCCGAATGTCTCATCAACAGTTTCGGTTACGTCGAACGAGGATTCTTCGCCATTGTACAGAACTTGACCGCTTGCCGTCGTAACGCTGGTAATTTCAACTTTAGCAGTGCCAAGCGGAACATCAGTCGTAGGAGCAGTTTCGCCGTCTTCTTCGACTTGGAAACCAACCGTGCCGCCTGCATCCGTGAATGTGAATTCTTTACTTGCTTCGGTGTCTGCAACTTCCGCGCCTGCCGCCAATTCGCTAATCTCAAACGCCGCGAGTTTGCTGCCTGTCGGAGCCGTCGTCATCGTGAGCGTGTAGCCGCTTTCAACAGTCGGAGCGTCGGTTATCTGATAAACTTCGCCCTTCTTGCTGTAGTAGAGGTCGAAGTCGCCGCTTCTGTCTTCCGGAATTTGTACGGAGTCGCCTTCCGCTACGAAGACAAAGCCTTGAATGCCATCAGCGTCAACGATGTAGTAAGAGCCGTTAGCAGTGTATTCGTACTCGTAGCCGTCAGCGTCAGTGATTGTGCCGCTCGTGCCGCCCGGAATAACCGTAATCTCTTCCGTCGTTGCGTAAACTGTGTCGCTGGCTTCGGTGAGTTCGATGATAGGATCGCCGTCG
>CAJOHN010000022.1 GCA_905234235.1 uncultured Selenomonadaceae bacterium | reverse complement strand
TGCTTCGACAAGTGCGGGTTATTCTCTCGATAACAATCAGATTGTTTATATTCCGAACAGCGGCGGCGAAAACTTAGTAACAATCAGCGGCATAAAATCAACGGACGGACTTGCTATTGATACGGCAAATAAAAAGGTCACAGTGTCGGCGACATCTCTGAATCAAACGAACGTCACAATCAGTAATGGCTATATCCTAGAGCGCGGCTCCGACGTAGTACAAACGAAGACGACAACGGCTGGTTGGGCTCCCATCAGCGGAAATACTGCCACTTACAAAAATGCACATATTTCTGCGGGCTATAAGTTGGAAAACAATCAGATAAGCTACGTTGCGGAAAGTGGCGGCGAAAATTTGGTGACTGTCAACGGCGTCAATTCAACAAGCGGTCTCACGATCAATACGACAAATAAAAAAGTCACAGTGTCGAATGCGTCTTTGAATCAAAATAAAGTTACAATCAGCAACGGCTATACTCTCGAACTTGCCACCGATGTAACCCAGACTAAAACGACAGCGGCTGATTGGACGTTCAAAGATTCAGCGGCAACTTACAATTTAACTTCGACATCTGCAGGCTATAAGCTTGAAAATAATCAGATAAGTTACGTAGCGGCGAGCGGCGGACAAACTGCGGTAAAAGTCAGCGGCGTAAAGTCTAAGGATGGGCTTACCATTGATACTGCTAATAAAAAAGTTACGGTGACGGCTAAGGCTCTAGGCACGAGCAAAGTTACAATCAACAATGGATATACGCTCGCACTTGCCGCCGGTGTACAGAAACCTTCAACGAGTAAAGCTTGGGTTTACAAAGATTCAACTGCGACTTACAGACAAACAAAAACGGCGGGCTACACACTTGCCGATAACAAAAAATCTATAAGTTACTCTGCAAAGTCAACAAAAGATTTCGTTACAGTTAGCGGCGTCAAATCTAAGAACGGACTCACTATCAACACAACGAAGAAACAAGTTACGGTCGCGGCGGCGGCTCTTAATAAGAAGAAAGTCACCGTCGACAACGGCTACACTCTCGCGCTCGCTAAAAAAGTCGCCAAGTCCTCAACCGAGAAAGCCGCTTGGAGCCTCAATAAATCAAAATCAACCGCCACTTACAAAGGCTCTTACAAGACGGCAGGCTATACGCTCGCAAGCGATAAAAAATCTGTCAGCTACGTCGAAGGGACAACCGCAAAGACTTCGGCAACGGTTAAAGGTGCGGCGGCGACGAAAGGGCTTTCTCTCGTCAGTCTCGGCAATAACAGCTCGGTTACAGGCGGCAAAGGCAAAGTTACCAGCTACTCCGATAAAAATGGCGAGCATACCTACTTGGCAAAATCGGACAGAGCTATCGCAGATTCGACGGTTATTCTTTTGAAAAATTACAAGGGCGATAGTTTTAGTGCTACAGATACAATCAGGGGTGTAGACGCCTCTGCGGTTCAACTCAACGTCAAAATTACCGGCAATAAGTTTATGAACAATATTCTTGGCGGCTCCGGTAACGACACCCTAAACGGCGGCACGGGCAACGATACTCTTACAGGCGGCGCAGGCGCAGACGTTTTTGTCTATGGCAAGAATGGTGGCGACGACGTTATAACCGATTACGCCATAGAGGATAAAATCCACATTCAATCCGCCAAAGTCAGCAACGTTAAAACGAGTAATACAGATGTTATCCTCACTGTTGGCAACGGGAAAATTACCGTCAAGGGTGGCAAAGGTAAGCTTATTACTTATGTCGATTCAACCGGAATTAATTACTACCCTGAGGCTACTGATAAAAATGTAGTTGTTCAAGGCGACACCGTTAATCTGCTGAAAAACTACACTGAGGAAACTTTTAACGCCAATAATAATATCAAAACGATAAATGCTTCTCCTGTCTCGCAAGACTTAATCATCACAGGCAATTCTGGAGCTAACGTAATACTCGGCGGCTTTGGTCACGATACAATTATCGGCGGCAAAAATAACGATACTCTTTACGGCGGAGATGGCGATGATGTTTTCGTTTACGACAACGGCGACGGCAACGATTTGATTGTCGATTACGGCGCGGGAGATAAAATCAGTCTGGCGTCGGGTTCGGTAAAATCTTCAGCGGTCAAAGGCGATGATTATATCTTCACGGTCGGCGCGAATAAAATTACAATCAAAAACGGCGCGAATAAATCTATCACGGTCGCCGATAAAAACGGCACAGAAAAAATTTACAATCAACAAGGCGATGTGGCGTGGTTCCTCGAAGACGATAATAATTTTACTGCCGATAATGAACTCAGCGAGCTTATCGAAGAGAAAACTTATCTACCCGCTGCGCAGGTCGATACTTCAACTGATTTGTTCAAAGAAAATAATTTCGTCACGTATAGCAAGAAATAAAATCTGCGCGGAGACAAAAAAATATCCCCCACTCGCGATTGGGCGAGGGGTTTTTGTTTGCAAAAATTATTTAGATAGCCGCAAAACCTTCCTCAAGGTCTGCGATTATGTCGTCGATATGTTCAGTGCCGATTGACAGGCGAATAGTTGAGGGCGTGATACCCGATGCAAGTAATTCTTCTTCCGTCATTTGAGAGTGCGTAGTTGACGCCGGATGAATCACTAAAGATTTAACGTCAGCAACATTGGCAAGCAAGGAAAAAATTTTAAGATTGTCAATGAACTTCTGCGCGGCTTCGGCACCGCCTTTAATCTCAAAAGTAAAAATGGAAATGCCGCCGTTCGGGAAGTATTTTTCATAAAGCGCGTGGTCGGGATGATTTTTAAGCGCGGGATGATTGACTTTGTCGACTTTGGAATTTTTAGCAAGGAACTCGACAACTTTAATAGCGTTTTCGACATGACGTTCAACGCGCAAAGATAAAGTTTCGACGCCTTGCAGGAGTAAGAATGCATTCAACGGAGAAATTGCCGCGCCTGTATCACGCAGGAGAATTGCTCTGATATAAGTAACGAACGCCGCCGCGCCCAACGCCCTATAAAAACTTACGCCGTGATAACTCGGATTCGGTTCGACGAGTTGCGGGAACTTGCCGGATTTTTCCCAATCAAAATTTCCAGACTCGACAATAATACCGCCTAAAGTGGTGCCGTGCCCGCCGAGAAATTTAGTTGCGCTGTGAACGACAATATCCGCGCCGAACTCGAACGGGCGAACTTGATACGGCGTGGCAAAAGTATTATCGATAACGAGCGGGATTTTATGTTTGTGCGCGATGTCGGCGACTTTTTTTATATCAATAAGCGTGGCGTTCGGGTTGCCGACGGATTCGATAAAAATCAGCTGAGTATTATCTTGGATAGCGTCTTCAAAAACTTGAACGCCCTTAGTCGGGTCGACGAAAGTAGTTTCAATTCCAAAATCGGGCAACGTGTGTTCCAAAAGGTTAAAAGTGCCGCCGTAAATGGTAGTCGCCGCGACGACATGTTGTCCTTTGTGCGCGAGGGCTTGAATAACGTAAGTAACAGCCGCCGCACCACTCGCGACTGCCAAAGCCGCAGAACCGCCTTCAAGTGCCGCGATTCTTTTTTCTAAAACTTCTTGAGTCGGATTAGTCAAACGTCCGTAAATATTTCCGGCGTCGCGAAGCCCGAATCTGTCTGCGGCGTGTTGGAAGTTATGGAAAACGTAAGATGTCGTTTGATAAATCGGAACTGCGCGGGCGTCGGTAACGGGATCTGCTTGTTCCTGCCCGACGTGCAGTTGAAGAGTCTCGAATTTATATTTCCTAGCCATGTTAATTTCTCCTTAATTAAAAAGGTCAGTGGATAAATATCTGTCGCCGGTATCGGGCAAAAGTACGACGAAAGTTTTACCGGCAAAATCTTTACGCTTAGAAAGTTCAAAAGCCGCCGCGAGTGCCGCGCCCGAAGATATTCCGACAAGCACACCCTCCGAACGCGCGAATTCCTTGCCGAATTTAAAAGCGTCTTCGTTAGCGACGGGAACAATTTCATCGTAAATATTTGTGTCGAGAGTTTCAGGGACGAAGCCCGCGCCGATACCTTGAATTTTATGCGCGCCCGCCTTGCCTTCCGATAAAACAGGCGAAGTTTTTGGTTCGACGGCGACGACTTTAACGGCAGGATTTTTAGACTTCAAAAATTTTCCGACGCCCGATAAAGTTCCGCCCGTCCCGACGCCCGCGACAAAAATTTCAACTTCGCCGTCAGTATCGTTCCAAATTTCTACGCCGGTTGTAGCCTCATGAATCGCGGGATTGGCAGGGTTTGTGAATTGCGACGGAATGAATGCGTTTGGAATTTCAGCGGCGAGTTCTTCTGCCTTAGCAATCGCGCCTTTCATACCTTTTGCGCCCTCAGTTAAAACAATTTCCGCGCCGTAAGCTTTTAAAAGTTGGCGACGTTCAACGCTCATTGTTTCCGGCATGGTAAGAATTGCACGATAGCCACGCGCCGCCGCAAAACTCGCCAAGCCAATACCTGTGTTGCCGCTTGTCGGCTCGATTATCACAGAATCTTTATTAAGCTTGCCCTCGCGCTCGGCAGCCTCAATCATCGCTTTGGCAATTCTATCCTTAACCGAACCGGCAGGATTAAAATACTCCAACTTAACCAAAAGCCGACCGTTGAAGCCGATTTTAGCAGAAAAATTCTTCGCCTCAAGCAATGGAGTATTCCCGATAAGTTCCGTGACGCTTTCATAAATTTTTTTCAAGTTATAGCCCTCCTTAAATTGAAACTTTGGCAAGAATACACCGAATAACCTACTTTGTCAATAGGTAATTGACTTTTTGTCTTGCCAACGGCTATAATACCCTCCAAAAAAATGGAGGCTAAGAAATTGATTTCGACAAAGGGAAGATATGCATTGCGCGTGATGATTGACCTAGCTGAACAGGATTCGGAGAAATTTATTCCGCTCGATGAAATTGCAACTCGACAAGGCATCTCGAAAAAATATTTGGAGATTGTTTTGAAGTCGCTGGTACAACAAAATTTTTTAAAAGGTTCACGCGGCAAAGGCGGCGGCTATAAACTTACTCGCAAGCCCGAAGATTATACCGTAGGAGAAATTTTGGAAGTCACGGAGGGAACGTTGGCGATTGTTTCTTGCTTACAAGCTGACTCCGCGCCGTGTGAACGGAAAAATTTCTGTAAGACGTTGCCGATGTGGGAAAAGTTCAATCAGCTGACTCGCGATTTTTTTTTTCGGAATCACGTTGAAAGATTTGATAAACCCGTCGTGAATTTCGGCAGGGAAAAACGGCGGCTTATCGAAAAGACTTGTTGAGGTGTTGAAGTTGGCAACGGAGATTGAACGGAAATTTTTAGTCGACAAGAGAAAATTCCATGCGCTGAAATATTTGAGCGTGGAAAAAATCATTCAAGGTTATCTAGCACATAATCCTACGGTTCGCGTGCGTTTAACGGATAACGGCGGCTTTTTAACGGTGAAATCTTCGACAAAAGGAATAACGCGGCAAGAATTTGAATACGAGATACCGATTGAAGACGCCGAACAACTTTTAAAATTATGTGGGCGAGACGTTTTAAAAAAATATCGGCGGAAGGTTGAATATCGCGGGCACATCTGGGAGATAGATTTTTTTGCCGGACGACACGCGGGCTTAATATTGGCGGAAGTGGAATTAAAATCGGCAGATGAACGCGTCGAGTTGCCCGAATGGATTACGCAGGAAGTTTCGGGCGATAAACGCTATTACAATTCCAATTTGGTTAGAAGTAATTGGGGAAATTAAGTTGCTTGCCTGAGAGGTGTGGCATTTGGTATCGGAGTGGGAATTATTTTTAAGATTGATGTTGGCGTGCGTCTTAGGCGGGATAATCGGCTACGAACGACAAAGTCGGCGGAAGACGGCGGGCTTGCGGACAAATGTTTTGGTTTGTTTAGGCTCGTGCTTGATAATGGTATTGAGCGAGGCGTTATATTTCAACGTTGAAGGGCGCACGAATGCCGACCCTGCAAGATTAGCGGCGCAAGTTGTCAGCGGCATAGGATTTCTCGGTGCGGGCGCGATTATGAAGGAAGGCTTAACCGTCACGGGCTTAACGACGGCGGCTTGTTTATGGGTAGTGTCGGGCGTAGGCTTGGCAGTCGGCGCGGGCTACTATTCGGGCGCACTTTTCACAACGGCTTTAATCTTCGCGACGCTCGGAACTTTATCTAGGATTGATGAATGGGTTATGCACGAAAAAAATTTGCTCATAACGATTCACACGAAAGATAAGCCCGGGCAACTTATGCACATAAGCTCCTGCATTGACGATTTACAATTAAAAATCCGCGACGTTAAAGTTAAAGCTCCCGACGATTCGACTGATACGCTGATAATTGAGATGGAAGTTTATAATCACCGCGCCTTGAAGAATGTAATTGTTTTGGACGCGGTAAAAAGAGTTGACGGCGTGATAAGCGTCGACGTGAATTAATTTCAAGGAGGTTTTCAAATGAATTACGACATTATTGATACGATTGTTCGGACGGCGATTGATGCGATGCGCAATGCTTACATCGAACACGGCTCGATAGCAACGGGCGCATGTTTATTGGCGGCGGACGGCACGTTATACAGCGGTTGCGCGATTGATAGCGTCGTGCCCGAATACAAATTGCCGGCTGAGGTCGTCGTCATGGCGAAGGCTGTAAGCGAGGGCAAGCGCGAGTTCGATGCGATTTCGGTTGTCGCGGACATTGACGGCACTTACACGCCCGACGAATTGAGCCATAAATTTTTGCTTGAGTTCAATGTCCAAGAAATAATTTTAGCGGACTTACAGGGCAATACAAAAGTCATGAAGCTTGAGGAACTTGTACCTTACAAGACGCGCCGCAAGTAAAAATTTTTAAGCAAAGTAAAAACTCCCCGTCGATTGGCGAGGAGTTTTTTTCTGTCTGTTATCTTTCGTGAGAGAAATACATTTTGCGCGGGACAATCATTCCGAGTTCGTCTTCGGCGATTTTTTTAATACGTTGCGGCGATTTAAGTTGCGCGATTTCTATGCGGAGGCGTTCGTTTTCGAGTTCGAGTTGTTGCGCCTGATTTTGAGTGGCGACGAGAGCATAACCCCGACTTGCGCTGATTCCGCTGCGAATTACGACCGCCATTGCCAAAATTGCGAAGACGACGAACGCGACTCTGCAACGCGACCTTAGCAAATGATTGAGGCGCGGCTGACCTTTAATCAGTGTCAATTCGGCTTCTTGCGATTCTTTTTGTTCGGGCTTGCTTATCGGCTTGACTTTACGTTTTATCTTCAATCGGATTCCCCCTTTGATGTGCTTGGAAAGTTTATATCGGTTCACGTCCGCTGAAAAATTTTCTCGGCGACGCGCAATTTCGCGGGCTTCGCTCTGCTATTGAGTTCAATCTCGGCGAGCGTCGGAAGTTTAGCCCTGCCGAGTATTTTAATTTCTGCTTTGTGATTGCAGACGCACACGGGGAAATTTTTCGGGCAAATGCAACCCTGCGCGAGCGTCTTGAAAGTTTCTTTAACGATTCTGTCTTCGAGCGAGTGGAAAGTTATAATCGCGATTCGCCCGCCGATTTTAAGTCTGCCGACGGCTTTTTTAATTGCGTCGCTTAAGATTGTGAGTTCGCCGTTGACTTCGATTCTGACAGCTTGGAAAATTCTTTTAGCGGGGTGTCCGCCGTTTTTAGTATGCGGAGCATTTTGTTCAATCAATTTGACGAGTTCGCCGGTCGTTTCAATCGGAGAAATTTTTCTATTGCGGCAGATAGCGGCGGCGATTCTTTTTGAAAAACGTTCCTCGCCGTATTCGTGGAAAATTTTTATCAAGGCGGTTTCGTCGTAGTTATTAATCACGTCGCGAGCCGAAAAATTTTTCCGTCTGTCCATGCGCATATCGAGCGGAGAATTTTTTATGTAAGAGAAGCCGCGTTCCGGAGTATCAATCTGATGAGATGAAACGCCCAAGTCGAAAAGTGCGCCGTCGATTTTATCAATGCCGAGTTCGTCGAGAATTTTATCGAGTTCGCTGAAGTTCCCGCGCAGAATTTTTACGTTGCAAGCCAAGCCCGATAAATTTTTTGTCGCGGCAGTAATTGCGTCGTCGTCTTGGTCAAGCCCGATAAGCAAGCCGTCGCGATTAAGTTTTTCGCCGATAACTTTTGAGTGTCCGCCGCCGCCCAATGTGCAATCGAGATACCGTCCGTTGGGTTTGATGTCGAGCGCGGTTAAAACTTCGTCGAGCATAACGCTTTTATGTTCAAAGTTCAACGCGCTGCGCCTCCCCAAATCGTTTTGAAAAATTCTATTCGCGCTGTTGGTAAATTATCCTTTAGCTTTCTCAAAAAATATTTCAGCGTAAATTCATTGACGCAGATTTTTGGAGTGATATAATTCTCGAACTTTAGAGGAGGAATTTTTATGAAGATAACTAAGGACATGAACATAATCGAAGTCGTGCAGAAATATCCCGATACAATGATGGTTTTCATGTACGCGGGCATGGGGTGTTTTGGCTGTCACGCCGCGCAGTTTGAAAATATCGAGGAAGGCGCATTGGTTCACGGCATTGACCCGGATAAATTGGTTGAGGCTCTGAACGAAATTGCCGACGCATCCGACGAGGCTGACGCTGAACTTGCAGGCGTCGCCGCCAAATAAACTTTGACATAAACAAAAAAAAACGCGACCCGCTTTAGGAGCCGCGCTTTTTTTATTTCAAGCCGCTGAGGCTTAACGTTTCATGTTGACGAGGGTTTCAAGCATTTCATCGGCGACTGTTGTCATCTTGGAGTTAGCTTGGAAGCCACGCTGAGTAATAATCATATCGGAGAATTCTGTTGCGAGGTCTACGTTCGACATTTCGAGAGCGGAGGAAGTAACATTCAAGCCGAAGTCGGTGACAGTTTTGATATTCGCGACGCCGGAGTTATTCGACTCTTGATAAATTGTCGTGCCGGCTTTCGTCAAGCCGCTTGCGTTGTTGAACTGCGCGACTGCGATTTGAGCTTCCGCACGAACCAAGCCGTTGGTGTAAGTGCCGTTGATGATACCGCTACCGTCAATCGAGAGACTTTGGAGGATACCAGCCGAGTTACCATTGGTTATCGGGAAGGAAGTTGTCGAGTTGGAGTATTGCGTCAAACCCGTAAAGCTGAAGATTGCTGTGTTATCCGAAGAACCGTTGCCGTTGGCGTAGGAGAAAGTAACTTCCGCGTCTTGCGACCTGCCGTTAGTGATAAACGCGCCGCTGTTGTTGAAGTACAGATAAGAGACCGTCGTGTTGCCGCTATCGTCAGCGTTCATTATCGCCGTTGTCAAGGAGCCGTCAGTTTCGGTGGTTTCGATTCTGTTGACGAAATCATCGGCGGCGGCAGGTCCTTTCTCTCCGACGGCGGGAGCAAGATAAACTCTCCAGCGGTTGTCGTAAACTGTGCGTGCAGAAACTTCATCCGCGCCGACGTATTGAGTATTGCCATCGCTGTCCGTGTATGTATAAGCGGAGGCTTTCGTTACTTCTGTGTTCGTGGTAACAGCGGCGGCACCTGTGCCTGTCGTGACGGGCGTATAACGAATCATATCCGATTCCGAAACGTACACAGTATTGCCGCTGTCATCGGTGTATTTATAAGCAACGGAAGAAGGAGAAGCTTGCGTTACTTCTGTATCAGTACCTGTATATAGAACTGTCTGGTCTTTTGTGACGTACTGAGTAGCACCGTTTCCGTCTGTGTACTTGTAAGCAACTTCAGTAGCGTCGGCAACAACCATCTCTACGGCGTTGTTAATGGTAGTTGGATCAGTATTGGAAGGGGTCGGCGTGCCTGTGTAAAACTTTACAGCACTTGCCGAAACAGTTGTTCTCGCATTATTATTAGCAGGGTCAGTATAGTAATAAGTGCCGTCATTGTCTCTTTGCACTTGGTATACAGCAGTAGTAGGAGGATTAGCGGTAGCATTAGTAACAACCTCTGTACCAGTGTACACAGATGTTGTGTATCCGTCTCCATTAGCCTTAGTCTTGTAGACGGTGGCGGTGTTTTCCGATACTTTGCGATAAGTACCGTTATCATCATAACCGCGAGATACTGCGCTTTTCGGGACGTGTTGAGTGTTACCGTTGTTGTCCACGTATTGATAGACGACATCCTCATTTACCGTTACAGGATAAATAGTTTCAGTGTTGTTGGCGGTATCAGTGACTTTAACGCCGCGATAAACCGAACTCTTAGGAACATAAATAGTGTTGTTTTGAGCGTCGGTGTATTGGTAAACGTCGGTGGTTAATGTCGCGGACTGAACATTGCCGTTCGCCTCCGTGTAAGCGTAGATACTGCCGGTGTTCGTCGACTGCGCGGTTTCGTTGGCTTCGAGGTCAATGCTGTTGGGGTCTTTATCGATTAAGATCGTGACTTCGTGCGTGCCGCCCTGCGAATCGTAGACAGTTGCGAGGGTAGTAATCGGGACGCTCTTGCCGACTTCGTAATAGCCGCTGGTGACAGTCATCTGCGAGCCGTCTTTCATGTAGATAGTAGCGGAGGCAACGTTTGTACCGTCAACGTTTACGCTGGAGATGGTGTCGGCGTCGGTGCCTGTGCAGACAGCGTCGAAGGCGTCCTTACGATTAACACCGGTTGCCGCCGTGAATGTAATTCTTTCAATGAGCTGAGATTCTTTATTGAGGTTGCCGTTGTAAGCGATACTGGTTGTGGATTGAGCTTCCATAGTTTTGCCGACGGGAACGACAATATCAGTAGCCGAGCCGTTGGTATTCAAAATTCCTTCGGAGGTAGCATTCCAACCTTGAACGCGAAGACCAGAGCCGGGCATAACGTAATAACCTTGCTCGTCGAAGGAAAACGCGCCGTTACGAGTGTAATAAGAATTACTGCCGTCTTTAAGAACAAAGAGCCCGTTGCCGGAAAGTGCAAGGTCAGTATTTTTACCGGTCTGTTGCGGCGAGGAGTCAGTAAAAATTAAGTCGATACTTTCAACGTCGACGCCCAAACCAATCTGGCGCGGGTTGACGCCGCCGCGACCTTCAGTCGGGGAAGCCGCTGAACTTTGGATTTGGGAAAGCATATCAGAAAAAGTTGTACGGCTTGATTTAAAACCAATCGTGTTTACGTTGGCGATGTTGTTACCGATAACGTCCATGCGCGTTTGATGAACTTTTAATCCGGAAACTCCGGCGAACAGGGAACGCATCATAATAATCACTTCTCCTTTTCTTTTTAAAGGTCAGATGAATTTGACTGTTCCTTGTCTGCGAAATTTCCTATGCGTCTGACCTGCTATTTTCAAATGTTTTGTCAAGCTCTTGCCTAACTTCGCTAACTATATCGGCAGTTGACGGCGGCAACTTAAATTTTTTTTAAAAGAGGCTGTTGCGTCGTCGTTGAGACTCGAGGCGGCGAGCGGCGGCGATTTGCCCGTGCGACTTATCCATCTTGTAAACGTAAGCCATAACTTCCGCGATAGCCTTATAAAGTTCGGGCGGAATTTCTCTGTCAATCTCCAAAGCCATAAGCATATTGACGAGCGTTTTATCTTGGTAGACGGGCACGGAATTTTTCTGCGCGGTCTCCAAAATATGTTCGGCGACATGCCCGCGCCCCTTAGCAATAACTTTCGGCGCGAGGTCGCGTTCAGCCTCGTATTTGAGAGCAACGGCTTTTCTCTGCGGCGCAACGCTTGTCGGTTGGGTTCTTTCGTCCATGTAAAATCATCCTCGTTCAGTGAACTTTTTAGAATTATATTTACCTTAAATCGCGGCGTCAAGCGTGGAAGTTTACATTGATTTTATCGCGGCTTTATGGCAAAATAATTTGCAGAGGGGAGGATTATTTTATGGACGTGATTGCATTGGTAGGACCGAGCGGCACGGGCAAAAGTCATCGCGCCCTGCAAGTAGCTCGCGAACACGGAGCCGACGCCATTATCGACGACGGGATTTTAATCAAAGACGGACACATCATCGCGGGCGAATCGGCTAAGACGGAGAAAAGTAAAATCATGGCGGTTAGGCGGGCGATATTCGTTTTACCCGGTCATGCCGACGACGTTAGCAAGGCGATAGAAGAAATTCAGCCGCATAGGATTTTGATAATCGGCACGTCGGAGAATATGGTTCAGAAAATCGCTAAGACGCTCAATCTCCCGCCAATCCAATTAGTCGTCCGCATTGAAGATATTGCGTCGCGCGCAGAAATCGAAACGGCGCAATTCCACCGCCTCAAAGAAGGCAAACATATTATCCCCGTGCCGACGATTGAACTCAAGCCGCACTTCTCCGGCTTCCTAGTGAATCCTCTGCAATCAATTTTTAAACAATCTTCCGTTAAGCGGCGCAAGCTCGGTGAAAAATCTATCGTGCGCCCCGTCTTCAGCTATTACGGCAAATTAATCATCGACGACAGAGTTATTCAAGTCATCGTCGAAAAAATTATCAAGGCTCGCGAGTTCGTCAAAGTTTTGCGGAGCGTCACGGTTAAACATTTGCTTAAGGGCGGCGAGGATAGAGGCTTAACAATTTCTTGCGAAGTCGTTTTAAGTTACGGCAGTCACATCCCGACGCTGATTCAACAAACTCAAAGCCACGTTCGCGACGCTGTCGAGTACACGACGGGAATGATTGTTCACGCTGTGGATATTAGCGTTCGTGCCCTCTACGTCGAACAGCAACGGCGCAGGCTTTTTTGATAAGCATGAAAAATTTTCTAGCACAAAGTTAATAATACCTGCTATAATTAGCGGCGAGATTCAGGAGGAGTCTCGACCGCCAAATTTTTTTGAAAGCGAGGAAGCATTTTATGAACAGTTCATTGCCTTTCGATACGAAGAAGTTCGACGAACTGCCAATCAGCATAATTATCTGCAAGCCCGTGTTAAACGCGGACGGTTCCCTGCGCGATTATCGTATTGTTTTCGGTAATGAGCCGTTTGCTCGTCTTTGGCGCAGCTTAAATAAGATTGGCGATTTTATCGGCGAACTCGTCGGCGAGAACATCAGCGATAAAAAATTTTTATCAACGCCACTGAACGATTTGCCCGCGCCTTACGTCGGATTTATCTTGACGAGCATTCCCGAATCTAAAAAAGAATCAGCAGTAAATCATTTCATGCGGATAATTCGGCAGGTGGAAGGCGCGATAATTCTCCTGCGCGAGAAAACAGACGCACGTTTTGAAGTCGTCTTTGTATCGAAAACTTTTGCACGGCTTATGAGGTGTCACGTTGACGAGGCGTTGAGAAAATTTAATGAGCGCGGAGTAATTGCCTTCACGCACCCCGACGATCGTCTTGCCGTTAAGCGTATGCTACGCCGCCGCGTCTCTGAAGACGGCACAAAAGATTTGACTGTCCGCCAGCTGACTTCTAAGGGCGATATTGTTTGGTGTAATGTGACGTACACTTTTCTTGACGATTTCGGCGGGCATTACGTTTACTGCGTGTACTCTGATGTGACGACGACAAAAGTTTACGCGCAACGTCTTCAAACAACGTACATGACAATCGGCGATAATTTTTATCGGGTTAATGAGCGGACGCTTTCCATGCTCCGCGCCAACATTACCCGCAACAAAGTCGAGGACATTCAAGGCAGAGATTTATTCGGGACGGATTCGGTTATTCGCCCGTACTCCGAGCTGATTAATTTACGTTCACAAAATTATCCGATTGACGAAGAGCGCGAGACTTTCCTTATAACGTTCAGCGTCGAGAATATTAAATTGCGATTTCTGCGCGGCGAAACTCAGTTATCGATGTATTTATTTTCGCGGCGTAAGGACGGGCATTATTGCTACGTAAATTATCGTGCAGTATTCACGCGCCACCCGATAAGCAACGAGATTATAGCTTTCATAGCGGAGCAGGAAGCCGGTAAGGAAAAAGTTCAAGGCGCATTACTCGATAAAATTTTGGCGCGGCAATTCGATATGGTTGCTTACTTGTCCAATGAAAATTACAGCGTAGTTGTCGGCGATGCCTCGTGGATAAATAAAGGTTCAATCTTCCCGACGACTCGCGAGGGCAGTTACGAAAAATATTTGGAGGAGCAAGTTATTCCTGCGCTCGACGGCGGCGAAGAACTCAAGAAAAATATCGGCGACGCCCTTAATCTCTCGACTATTCGCGATAAAATTAAAGAGGCGGAGCCTTACGTCGTCAACATTGCCTGCAAAATCGACGGCGAAATTTTTTATAAGCGTTTCGACTTCTACGCCATCGACCCCCGCGCAGATTTTTTTATCTTGCTTAAGAGCGACACGACAGAAATTCAACGTAAACAAATCGAACAGAATACCCGCTTAAAAACCGCGCTCAACGAGGCTAAACAAGCGAACGTCGCCAAAACTGCATTCCTATCGCGCATGAGCCACGAGATTAGGACGCCTATGAACGCTATCATCGGCTTGGATAATATCGCACTTCATGATAAAGAGTTGACGCCGACGCTTAAAGATTATCTCGAAAAAATCGGGACGAGCGCACGCTATCTTTTGTCGATTATCAACGATATTTTGGACATGAGCCGAATCGAATCGGGGCGCATGAGTTTCCGCAACGAGGAATTTTCTTTCACATCTTTTGTTTATCAGATTAACAGCCTAATCGACGGGCAATGTAAGGATAAAGGTTTAACTTACGAATGCGAAATGCGCGGCGAGATTGGCAAATATTACATCGGCGACGACACCAAGATTGAACAAGTTTTGATGAACATACTCGGCAATGCGGTTAAGTTCACGGACGCGGGCGGCAAAGTTTCGTTTTTAATCGAATGTACCGCGCAATTCGACGGGCAATCAAATTTCCGCTTCACGATAAAAGATACCGGCATTGGCATGAGCAAAGATTATCTGCCGAGAATTTTCGAGCCGTTTACGCAGGAAGACGATACAACCACTTCGCGCTACGGCGGTTCGGGCTTGGGACTCGCCATAACCAAAAATATAATCAGCATGATGAACGGCACGATTGAAGTTAGTTCCGAGAAAGGCGTCGGCACCGAATTTGTTATCAACTTGCCGCTGAAAGATTCTGCGCGGAGCGAGGCTGATGATTTCCGCGAAATGCGCCCGCAAGATTTTTCCGTGTTGATAATCGACGACGAACAACTTGCTCGCGAACACGCCAAATCTGTTTTGGAAGAGGTCGGGATAAAAGCTGACATCTGCGCGGGCGGCAAAGAAGCTTTGGAGATGATAAATCTGCGCCACGCTCGCCGCGAAGATTATAATTTGATTCTGGTTGATTGGCTTATGCCCGAAATGGACGGAATTGAACTGACTCGCCAAATCCGCGAAATTCTCGGCGAAGATACAACAGTTATCGTCTTGACTGCTTACGATTGGTACGAAGTCGAAGATGAGGCTACCAAAGCGGGCGTCGATATGTTTATGTCCAAGCCGCTCGCCGCTACCAATGCCCTCTACGAATTCCAACAAGCTTTCCATCGCAAACGCCAAATTTTACCGGAGAAAAAAGTTGCCACCCTCGAAGGGCGAAAAATTCTCGTCGCGGAAGATATGCCCGTCAACGCCGAGATTATGATGATGATTTTAGAAATGCGCGGAATGATTTCAGACCACGCGGAGAATGGAAAAATTGCCGTAGAAAAATTTGCCGCGTCGCCGCCGGGATTTTATGACGCAATTTTAATGGATATAAGAATGCCGGTAATGGACGGGCTCAAAGCTACGGAGGCGATTCGCGCACTCAATCACCCCGACGCCAAAACCGTACCGATAATCGCGATGACTGCCAACGCCTTCGATGAGGACGTTCAACGCTCGCTTAAAGCCGGTATGAATGCACACTTAACAAAGCCCGCCGACCCCGAACAACTTTATACGGCATTGCAGGAACTTATTCACGATTGATTCTTGGAAGGGAGAAATTTTATGAACTTAAATATTGGCGAAGAACTTAACGGCTTCCGCTTAAAAAATTTTTCTGACGTTGCGGAGATAAGCGCGAAGACTTACGAATTTGAACACGTCAAGACTGGCGCGAAACTTTTTTACGTCGCGACCGATGACGATAACAAAGTTTTTTATATCGGTTTCCGCACGCCACCCAAAGATGATACAGGCGTCGCGCATATCGTGGAGCATTCGGTTTTATGCGGCTCGAAAAAATATCCACTTAAGGAGCCGTTCGTTGAATTGGTTAAGGGTTCGCTGAATACTTTCCTCAACGCCATGACTTATCCCGATAAAACTGTTTATCCCGTCGCCAGCCGCAACGCTAAAGATTTCCGCAACTTGCAGGACGTTTACCTCGACGCCGTTTTTAATCCCGCCATGCTCCCGACGCCCGAAATTTTAATGCAAGAGGGTTGGCACTATGAGATTGAAAGCGTTGACGCTCCGTTGAAGTACAGCGGCGTTGTTTATAACGAAATGAAGGGCGCACTTTCCTCCGCCGAAGATATTTTGGGCGATAAACTTTTGCGCAAAACTTTTCCGCAGAATTGTTACGGCTATCAATCGGGCGGCGACCCCGAAGCCATTCCGAACTTGACGCAAAAAGATTTCGCGGCGTTCCATCAGAAATTTTATCACCCGTCGAACAGTTTTATTTATCTTTATGGCGACGTTGACATTGCCGAGCAAACCGCTTACCTTGACCGCGAATATCTCAGCGCGTTTGATAAGATTGAAGTTGATTCGGCGATTGAATTGCAACCGGCGTTTGATGAAATGAGGCGCGTCGAAGAAGTTTATCCGATTGGCGAGGAAGAATCTGCTGCTGAAAAAACTTTCTTGGCATTGAATTTGGTTGTCGGCGAAACTTCGGACACGCTTACGAATTTGGGCTTGGGGATTTTAAGTCACGCATTGTTTAGCAGCCCCGCCGCGCCCGTCCGTAAAGCTCTGATTGATTCGGGCTTGGGCAAGGATGTTGACGTTGGACTTGAGGACGATTTACGCCAGCCGACGTTCACGATAACTTTAACGGGCTCTGAAAAATCTCGCGTCGAAAAATTTTACGCCTTGCTTAACGCTGAACTTCAAAAGCTTGTCGACAACGGCATTGATAAAACTTTACTGCAGGCGTCGATTAATTTGATGGAGTTCAGACTTCGCGAGGCGGACTTCGGACTTGCGCCAAAAGGTTTGATTTACGGCTTGAGAATTTTTAAGACGTGGCTTTACGGCGGCGACCCCAATGCTTATCTGCGCTACGAGGAAGATTTGGCGGCGATTAAGCGCGGGCTCAATGAAAATTATTTTGAGGGGCTCGTCAAGAAATATTTCCTCGACAATCCGCATAAAGTTTTGATGACGCTCGCGCCCGATAAAAATTTTGCTAAAGTTCGTGACGCCGCGCAGTCTGCAAAGCTCGCCGAGATTAAATCTAAACTTACGTCCGCGCAGATTGAAGAAATAATTGACACGACCAAAAAATTAAAACTCCGCCAGCAAGCTCCCGACTCGCCCGAAGCTTTGAAGACGATACCAATCCTCAAGCGTGAAGATTTACGCAAGGAAGCGGAACATTTACCGTTACAATTCCGCGACCTCTCCGGCACGAGAATTTTATTCAGCAACGTTGACACGCACGGGATTATTTACGTGACGTTTTATTTCGACGCGCTGAAAGTTCCGCAAGATAAATTGCCGCTCGCTTACCTTATGACTGAACTTCTCGGCAACGTCGATACAAAAAAACATTCCTACGAGGAGCTTGCGATTTTAACAAATTTGAACGTCGGCGGCTTTGGCGTTAATCTCCGCGCAGATTCCGAAAAAGATTTACCAAATTCTTTTGCGCCGCGCCTCCGTGTTTACGTCAAAGCTCTCAAGTCCAAGCTCGCCAATATGACCGACATTCTCGCCGAAATTTTTAACGAAACTGTCTTCACGAATAAGAAACGCCTGCGCGAACTCATCGAACAGGAACAACTCGGCTTTGAACTCAACTTGCAGAACATGGCTCCGACGATAATCTCCGCGCAACTTGCCTCGTATCAGACGCGAACCGGTGCTTACAACGCCGCCGCTTATCTGCCGTATAATAAATTCTTGAAAAACCTTCTGGAAAATTTTGATGATAACTTTGATGAGTTGGTTGATGATTTGTATGACGTGCTCGACCGCCTTGTCAATCGCAACGGCTTAATCGTAAGCGTGACGGCTCCGGAAGATTTATACAAAGAATTTCGCCCGCATTTGGCGAAGTTACTTAAGAGCATGACGATTGACGAGTTTAAGCGCGAACATTACACTTTCCCGCGTAAGCCGCTCAATGAAGGGCTTTACTCTCAAAGTCGCGTGCAATACGTCGGCAAGGGCGCGAACTTTATCGAACTCGGACACGAATACAACGGGGCTTTGAATGTTTTGGAAACGATTCTCCGCTACGAATATTTTTGGACGAAAATCCGCGTGCAAGGCGGCGCGTACGGAGCTTTTACAAGTTTCACGCGCACGGGTAATTTATTTTTCGGCTCGTATCGCGACCCTAATCTCGCCAAAACTTTGGAGACTTTCGACGGCACCGCTGATTTCCTTAAAAATTTTGACGTTAGCGAACGCGAGATGGATAAGTACATAATCGGCACGCTCAGTAAATCGGATAAGCCGTTGACGCCGTCGCTTAAGGGACAACTCGCCGCCGACTTTTGCTTGAACAATATAACTTACGCCGACCGTCAAAAGGCGCGCAATGAAATTCTATCTGCGCGGCAGGAAGATATTCGCAGCTTATCGAAACTTGTTAGCGACTGCATGAATCAAAATTTCGTGTGCGTGTTCGGCAATGAGGAAGTTATCAAGGCGAACGCTAAGATTTTCGGCGAAGTCAAGAACGCTTTGGAATAAAATTTTTGGAGGGCTACGAATGAAACAAATACCATTTAAAGGGTCGTGCGTCGCGATAGTTACACCGTTCGACGAGACGGGCGTAAACTTTCCCGAACTCGGACGCATGATTGACGACCAGATTAAAAATCATACCGACGCAATTTGTATCACGGGCACGACGGGCGAGGCGGCTACCATGAACGACGCCGAACATAAAGCCGCGATTAAATTCACCGTCGAACACGTGGCGGGGCGCGTTCCGGTTATCGCGGGCACCGGTTCCAACGATACTGCTTATGCCATTGAACTTTCGCGCTACGCTGAATCAGTTGGCGTTCAAGCTGTCCTCTTAGTCACGCCTTATTACAACAAGTGCACGCAAGCGGGGCTCGTCGCGCATTATCTGAAAATTGCTGACAGCATTAATACGCCCGTAATTCTTTACAACGTGCCGGGACGGACGGGCGTCGACATTAAACCGGAGAGTTATTTTAAACTTTCCAAACACCCGCGCATCGTCGCCGCTAAAGAAGCCAACGGAGATTTAACTTCGATTCTTCGGACGCGTAAACTTTGCGGAGACGACTTGGCAATTTATTCGGGCAACGACGACCAAACCATTCCGATTTTGTCATTAGGCGGCGTCGGAGTTATTTCTGTCTTGTCAAATGTTGCGCCGTATGATACGCATATGATTTGCCAAAATTATTTCGACGGCAAAATTGATGAGGCGTCGCATATGCAAATCGATTACTGCGATTTAATCGACGCGCTGTTTTGTGAAGTCAATCCGATTCCAGTCAAAGTTGCGATGCGTTTGCTTGGTTGGAACGTCGGGGAATTGCGTATGCCGCTTTGCGAGCCCGAACCTAAACACTTGGAACAAATTAAAGCCGCGCTTAAAGCTCACGGCTTACTTAAGGAGGAGGCGATTTGATTTGAAAAAATTTTTTGTCGCGCTGATGATGTTGTCGATATTTTTAACGGCGTCGATAGCGTCAGCAGCTTACGAGGAAACTATCGAGGATGACGTTGACTTGACGGCGGTAAAAAAGATTGCGGTTGCCTATCCGAACTATTACAAGACGGAAGACACCGAGCCCGAAATTCACGATTTCGCGAGAGAAATTTACAACGCGGGCAGATTCACTTCAAGCCGCGAGATTGTTGCCTATGCTGACATTGCTTCAGCCATTCGCCGCGATACCGGCATTGATATTAATTCGTTGGACGTGCCCGAAGCCGAGAAAGTTTACAATCAGCACGTCGCCCGCTACGCCGATTCTTATGTTATCGCGACCGTCACCAACAATTCCAAACGTCCTTGGCTTTTCTTCTACATCTACAACGCCGCTGATTCAAAACTTATGTACACCTACAGCATTCAAAGTAACACGCTCGATAAAAGTTCCAAAGATTACGGCAAGGCAGCGGAAGCATTTTTTAGGCAATTCGATGAGACTGCCAAGAAAAATTTAAGCAAGGAAGAACGCCTTAAGCTTGAGGAGAAACAACGCGAGGCGCGAGTTTACAGACGCCACGTCGAGAAAGTAACTTACAGGACGGGCAAAGATAAAATCGACATGGTCAGAAAAAAATAATCCGTTCAGGCAAAATAAAACCCCCGGCATAATCGCGGGGGATTTTTTTTTATTCTCCGTAAAGAATCAGCTGAACCATTTGCCCCATCTCCGATTTATTGGAGTAACGTTGCGGCGGGCGGCGCGAATTATTCACTTCCAAAACGGCTCGCGTATCGTAGGAAAGAATTTGCGACGATAAAATTTCGTAAACGCGGCTGGTGTGAGTGATTCGCACGTCGTAAGTGTACATGCGATTGAAATTGGCTTTGATGACTGCCATTTTCACGACGAGCACCGACGAACTTTCAACGTTCACACTATCGGCGTCGTAGTAATAGCCGGTGTCGTCCATTGCGTCGATAAATTTCAAATCCTCCGCCGCGCAGATTGAACTGTTCAGAATAAAAATCGCCGCGCAGATTATCATTAAAAAATTTTTCATATCCCAAATATCTCCGTTACAATCGTCCGTAAAACTTCTTGCAAAACCGTCACGTTCAAGAGGAGTGCTTCGGCTTGTGGGCGCAGTTTAGTGTAGTGGAAAGTCGGATTGTGCGCTACGGTAAAATCTGTCGGGTAAGCTATCGGCTTGACGCGGTGCAAATTAAAATTGAGCATGGCGCGATTCATATGGAAGGCACTCGTCACGAGGAGCGGCTTGTTAAAATTATTTTCGCGCAGGATAATTGCGGAGTAGCGAGCATTCTGCGCGGTGTTGATGCTCTTGGTTTCTGTTAAGATTTTATCTTCGGGCACGCCCAACGATTTTAAAACTCGCGCCGAAATTTCAGCCTCCGCGCCCGAATCGCTGTAGACTTGTCCGCCGCTAACCAAAATCGGCACGTTCAACATTTTTTGCAACCTTACCGCCGTCAAAAGTCTGTTAGCCGGGCTCGCGCACAATGCTCCGACTCCGTCAACGTCAGGCACTTGACTTATCGCGCCGCCTCCGAGTAACACGATTATATCCGCGCCCGAAGTTTCAACCTGCGCGGGCGGCGTGTGAAGTTCTTCAAGCCAACCCATTAATCTTTCGGCAACTACGCTCGTGCACAACAAGTAAAATATAAACGTTACGAGCAACACCGCGACGGAAAGTTTTCTGTTGATTCTGAAGAGATTAACCACCAACGCCAGCGACAGGATTATAAAAATTCCCGGCGGCAAAATCCAGCTCGCTCCGAACTTTAAAAGATAAACCAAAAAAATCACCCGCTCGATTAAGTTTCGCTTATGATATAACAGCAACGGCAGAAAAGCAATTAGGAACTAAGGATGAAATTTTTTTTTGCAACCTACTTGACACCCCCCGAATTGTAATAAAATTAAGAAAAATTTATATGGAAATGGTTTTTGGCTTTAGGAAGGAGCAGATTATCATGTTTATGAGCAAAAAGGTTAAGAAGGTTATCGAGTTTGATCTCCAACGATTCGCGGACATTTCCAACTCTAACAGCGATAGCTTGGTTACCGGCACGAGTGAAAACGATGTCATTGAAAATGGCGGTTGGCATCTTGGAGCTAATGGTTATGAGTACGACTCCAGCGTTTCAAACGTAACAATCGACGCAGGCGATGGGAATGATTCAATCAGGAACTGGGGCGACAGCGTTTCAATCGACGGTGGCGCGGGAAATGATTCGATTTATAACCATTCCGGCACCAGCAATGTTCTGTTCGTCTACAGCGGCGGCAATGACACAATCACGGGTTTTCGTTCCGACAGTACGCTTAAAATTGATTCGGGATACCTCGATCCTACCATTGAATCAAACGGAACCGATTTATTTTTGAACATCATCGGCAGTGGCAAAATCACTCTGAGCGGCGTAACCAGTTTCACCAAGAGTAATCTTTATGAGCCATACGACGAGTACGGTATGCCGCTTAATATTGTAATTGAAACTAAAATCAACGGCACGGACGCATATGATAATATCAGCAACTCCAAAAGTATGGCAACAATTGAAGGCGGCGCGGGCAACGATTCCATTTCCAACACCGGCAATAACGTTTCAATCTCAGGCGGTGAAGGTAACGATACTTTAATCGGTGACGGTCGCTGGAACGGTACGCGGGGGGACGAAGGCAGATTTTGGCACGACGGCGGCTTTCTCGTAACACTCGACGGCGGAGCTGGTGATGACGAAATTGCAAATTACGGCGCGGACTCGTCAGTCAATGGTGGCGACGGTGCCGATAATATTTTCAATGGCATTTACTATGATTACAACTACGGCTGGCGCGGGGACGGTTCCAACTCTAAGATAAACGGTGGCGCAGATAATGACGGAATTCAAAACGAAGGTGCCGACGAGGTTTTCATTGATGCGGGCTCTGGAAATGATGACATTCAAAATAGCGGCAACAAAGTTACGATTGACGGCTCGGAAGGCAATGACACCATTACCAACAACGGCAGATATTATGTTGACGGAAAGTATAGCGTCGGTGGTTCACAAGTTTCAATCAACGGCGGCGACGGCAACGATTCAATCAAAAACGTTTTAATAAGAGAGAAGATTGACGGCGAATACAAAAATTTCAGTCCAGATAACTCTACCCTTGAAGGCGGCGCAGGTAACGATACCATTGAAAATGACGGCTCGAACATCACAATCGAAGGCGGGCTCGGCGACGATTCCATTGTTAATTACCGTTATTCCGGCTCCAGCGAGGAGGCAGATCGCGGCGGCTATAATGTCCTTTTCAAATACACGGAAGGCGACGGCAGAATCACTCTCGAAGGAGCGGCTGAAAAAAGTTATAAACCTCACATTGAGGCGGCACACTCGGCACTTATTGCGGGGACAGAATCTGCGGATAATATCGCAAATGTTTTCGACGGCGTGACGATTAATGCACTCAGCGGTGACGATACCGTTAAAAACTGGGGAAGTAACTCGGAAATCAACGCGGGCGATGGGAATGACCGAATTGATAATAACGGCTCGAATGTTGCAATCGACGGCGGCTCCGACAATGACACAATCACTAGCAACAACGGCGACGGCAACGATATTATCACGGGCTTCCGCGCAGATTCTACGCTTAAAATCGGAGACGGCAACGATACCTATCTGGGAGTAAAGAGCGGCAACGATATAGTCCTCACGGTCGGCGAAGGTAAAATTACGTTGAGCGGCGCGGCGAGTTTGAAAGCCGTAAATATTGAGGGCACGGAAATTTCCACTCCTGTTTGGACGCTCAGCGATACTACAGCGACCTACGGAACTTGGAAAAATATTTTAATCACAATCAGCGGCGTTAAATCCCTCAACGGCATTTCATTGAATGGCTCAACGGTTACGGTGTCGAACGCGGCTCTGAATCAGGGAACAGTTACAATCAGCGACGGCTACACACTTGCACTGGGCTCCGACGTTACAAAGACATCGACGACAGCAGCAGGTTGGAATCTCAGCGGCTCGACAGCAACTTACAAGAATACAACGACAACTGCAGGATACAGCCTCGCCAACAATCAAATCAGCTACGTCGGAGCAAGTGGCGGCGAGACGTTGGCAACGTTGAACGGCGTTAAATCTCTCGGCGGCATTTCATTGAACGGCACGACGGTTACGATTTTTAATGCGGCTCTGAATCAGGAAACAGTTACAATCAGCAACGGCTACACACTTGCGCTTGGTTCAGACGTTACGAAGACATCGACGACTGCGGCAAATTGGATACTCAGCGGTACAACTGCTACTTATAAAAATGCCGTGACAACTGCCGGTTACAAGCTCGATAACAACCAACAGATAAGCTACGTAATGGCAAGCGGCGGAGAGACATTGGCGATAATTACGGGCGTCAAGGCGACAAGCGGGCTTTCAATCGATGCGATAAATAAGAAAGTCACGGTATCGGCGGCAACTCTCGGTACTGATAAAATCACAGTGAGTAACGGTTGGACACTTGCACTTGGCTTGGACGTAGTACAAACGAATACAACGGCGGCAAATTGGACGCTCAACGGTTCAATTGCCACTTATAGAAATGCCGTGACAACTGCTGGTTACAAGCTCGAAAACAATCAGATAAGTTATATCGGGGCAAGCGGCGGGGAGACATTGGTAACAGTCAGCGGTGTTATATCAATCAACGGGCTTGCAATCGACGCGGCAAATAAGAAAGTCACAGTATCGGCGTCGGCTCTCGGTACTGATAAAGTTACAGTAAGCAATGGCTACACACTTGCACTGAGCTCGGACGTAGTACAAACGAATGCAACGGCGGCAAATTGGATGCTCAACGGCTCGACTGCCACTTATAAGAATGCTTCGACTTCGGCTGGTTATAAGCTTGAAAACAATCAGATAAGTTATGTCGGGGCGAGCGGCGGACAAACTTTGGCAACAGTTACCGGCGTTAAGTCAACTAAAGGGCTCGCGCTTAACGGCAAAGTTGTTACTGTGTCAAAAGCCTCTCTCGGAACTTCCAAAGTTACAATCGGCAAAGGTTATACGCTTAAGCTCGGTTCCAACGTTACTAAACCCTCCACAAGTAAGGCTTGGAGCCTCAGCAAGACAACCGCGACTTATAAGCAAACGACGACAGCCGGTTACACTCTTGCTAACAACGCCATTACTTATTCTAAGGCGGCGAGTAAAACTTTAGCTACGGTTAAAGGCGTCAAGTCAATCAGTGGTCTCAGCTTGAAAAATAAAGTTGTCACAGTCTCGAAGGCGGCTCTCGGAACTTCCAAAGTTACAATCAGCAAAGGTTATACGCTTAAGCTTGGTTCCAACGTTACAAAATCCTCCACAAGTAAGGCTTGGAGCCTCAGCGGTTCGACTGCCACTTATAAACAATCTACGACGGCAGGTTACACGCTCGCGGACAACGCCATTACTTATTCTAAGGCGGCGAGTAAAACTTTGGTGACGGTTAGAGGCGTCAAATCTCTCAACGGTCTCAGTTTGAAAAATAAAGTCGTCACGGTGTCGAAAGCCGCACTCGGTACCAATAAAGTTACGATAAGC
>CAJOHN010000021.1 GCA_905234235.1 uncultured Selenomonadaceae bacterium | reverse complement strand
TCGAAGCCGCGTTCCTGTCGAAGACCATGCGGCAAGCTCGGCTGTAAGAAAAGTTTATAAGCTATGTAATCGCTTCGTCCATAGGCATCACCCCTCTAAAGGTTTATCGAAAGAAACCTCCGATTTTATAATTGCATACAAATGATTAAGCGTATTTTAAATCATTGGAAAGAATTATGCAAGCAATATGGAGCTATCAAAAAGATTAAATTTAGATTAGAAATGCTTACGAGGCGAAAAAAAATCCCGACCGAAGTCGGGCTTGCGATTAAAATTTTCTTTAAAGTTCTGCGGCTTTTCTTAAGGCGTCGGCTTTATCGGTGCGTTCCCAAGAAAAATCTGCGTCTGTCCTGCCGAAGTGTCCGTAAGCTGAAGTTGCTTTATAAATCGGGCGGCGCAAGTCAAGCATTTTAATAATTCCGGCGGGGCGAAGGTCGAAGTTTTCTTTAACAAGTTTCTCAATGCGTTCCTCGTCAATCTTAGCGGTGCCGAAACTTTCAACGCGGACGCTTACGGGATAGGCGACGCCGATAGCATAAGCGAGCTGAATTTCGCATTCGTCAGCCAAACCCGCCGCAACAATATTCTTAGCAACATAACGAGCTGCATAAGCCGCGCTCTTGTCAACCTTTGTGGGGTCTTTACCGCTGAAAGCACCGCCGCCGTGACGCGCCCAACCGCCGTAAGTGTCGACGATAATTTTCCTGCCCGTCAAACCACTGTCGCCTTGAGGTCCGCCGATAACAAATTTGCCGGTCGGATTCACGAAAAATTTTGTCTCAGCCGTTAAAAGTTCAGCGGGCACAATCGGCTTGACGACGTACTCAATCATATCTTTTTTAATTTGTTCAAGCGGCACGTCGGGATTATGTTGCGTGGAAATAACAATCGTATCGACGGCGACGGGCTTGCGACCTTCATAAGCGATCGTGACTTGAGTTTTACCGTCGGGACGGAGATAATCAACTTCGCGAGTGACTTTGCGGACTTCAGCGAGTCGGCGGGCAAGTTTATGTGCAAGAGAAATCGGGAGCGGCATAAATTCGGGCGTTTCATTCGTCGCGTAACCGAACATCATGCCTTGATCTCCCGCGCCGATAGCGTCTTCAATCGCCATGTCGCCCTCGCGAGCCTCAATCGCCTTGTCGACGCCCTGCGCGATGTCGGGGGATTGTTCGTCGAGCGAAACTAAAACGCCAACCGTATCCGCCTCGAAACCGTAAGCCGAATCGGTGTAGCCAATATCGCGAATCGCGCCACGAATAATTTTTGGAATGTCAACGTAGCAAGTCGTAGAAATTTCGCCGACGACGTGAACTTGCCCGGTCGTTACCAAAGTCTCGCACGCGACGCGCCCCATCGGATCTTTCTCAATGATAGCGTCCAATATGCTGTCTGAAATTCTGTCCGCAACTTTATCGGGATGTCCCTCCGTCACGGATTCTGACGTGAATAACCTTCTGCGCATTCTTATACCTCGCTTTCAAAAATTTTTACACGACGATTATAACACAACCCGTCAACGCTTATCCAATTTTTTTGCGAGCGTGTTGCCGATAAACTGCACCGCTTGAACTAAAATTATCAGCACAACAACCGTCGCCAACATTACTTCCGGTCTGAATCTTTGATAGCCGTAACGAATCGCCAAATCTCCTAAACCTCCGCCGCCGATTGCTCCCGCCATTGCCGATTCGCCGACAAGCGCGATTATAACCGTCGTCAACTGCGATACGATACTCGGCATTGCTTCGGGTAATAAAACTTTCGTGATAATCTGCGCGGGCGTCGCACCCATAGCCTGCGCGGCTTCGATTAATCCTGCGGGAACTTCTTTGAGCGAAGTTTCAACTTGCCGCCCGATAAAAGGTATCGACGCGATAACCAAAGGAACTATCGCCGCCGTCGTGCCGATTGCCGAGCCGACTAAAAATCTTGTCAGCGGAATTATCGCCACCATCAAAATTATAAATGGGATTGAACGCACCGCATTGACGACCGAGCCGATTGTTTGGTTGATAAAAATATTTTCGAGGATTTGCCCCTTAGCCGTCGTGTGCAATAAAACTCCCAACGGTACGCCGATTGCCGACGCGATTGCCATGCTCACGACAACCATATAAATTGTTTCGCCCAACGCCTTACTCAACAGCGGTAGAATTTCTGCGAACATAGCCAATCACCTCCACGCGCACATCTTCGCCGCCCAAAAAGTTCAGCGCATTGTTAATAGCCTCGTCCGCGCCGCTCAACCCGATAATAAATCTCCCGAAGGGCACGCCGTGAATCTCATCGAGATTGCCGAAAAGCATTGTGCATTCCAAGCCCGCGCAGGTTCTAATCATCTTCGCAAGGACAGGGTCATCAGCTCTTTCGCCGAGAAAAATTAACCTAAGCAAAAGCAAACTGCCCGGCGTCCTGTCTTGAGAAATTTCATTACCTCTGAACGCGGCAGGCAATTCATTCGACAACAACACGCTGATAAATTCCTTAGTGATTTCGTGGCGCGGATTAGTGAACACGTCGAGGACAGAACCGCGCTCGGCAATAACTCCGTCGCTGATCACCGCAACCTTATCGCAAATATCCTTTATGACTTGCATTTCGTGAGTGATGACGACGACAGTCAGCGCGAGTTTTTTGTTAATGTCTTTAATCAGCGCGAGGATAGATTTGGTAGTTTGCGGGTCGAGGGCGGAAGTAGCTTCGTCGCAGAGCAAAACTTTAGGGTCGCTGGCGAGGGCGCGGGCAATTCCGACGCGTTGTTTTTGTCCGCCGGAAAGTTGCGCGGGATATTGATTAGCCTTGTCGCTGAGCCCGACGAGTTCGAGGAGCGGCTGAACTTTTTTTTGAATGTCGGCGGAGCTTGTGCCCGATAATTTCAGCGGAAAGGCAATATTATCGTAAACGGTCGCGGAACTCAGGAGGTTGAAGTGTTGAAAAATCATCCCAATGTTTTTACGCGCCGTGCGAAGTTCGCTTTCCGTTAAAGCCGTCATGTCTTGCCCGTCGACAAAAACTTTACCGGCAGTCGGACGTTCAAGCATATTAATGCAACGGACGAGCGTCGACTTACCCGCGCCACTCAAGCCGATTATCCCGTAAATTTCTCCGCGAGCAATTTCTAAGTCGATTCCTTTAAGCGCGTGGACTTTGCCCGAAGGACTGTCATAAATTTTTTCAATGCCCAAGAGTTTTATCAAGCGGGTCACCTCATTTTTTGCTCAAGTGGCGATAAAGTGCCCCCAATAAATTTGCGTCGTTATGATATTTGCAGGCGACGATTTGAGGGTGCGGAATAAAATCGGGAGCCGTCGAACAAATTTCGTTGAGCTTATCTTGAACCACATCGATAAAACTTTGCTGAACACTTATGCCGCCGCCGAGCGCGAATCGTTCAGGGTCTAGAATCATTTGCAAGTTGAAAATCATAACCGCCACGCCGTGAGCATATTCGTAAAGCGCGTTCAAGACGGCGTCATCATCCTTATCAACCAAATCGAAAATCATCTCGCCCGTAATTTTCTCTTCCGGCATATCTAAAATCTCCGCGCAGTTTTTTTGGAAGGCAAGCGCACCGAGATCCAAGCCGATAAAATATTCTTCGTTAGCGAGGGCGTCGAAACTTTTAAGCGTGTAAGAAACTTCGCCCGCGCAGAAGTGAGCCCCGCGATAAATATTTTTGTTGCGAATAATCGCGCCGCCAACCGCCGTCCCAAAAACTAAAACCACCGCGTCCTTAACGTCTTTTAAACTGCCGGATTTAATCTCAGCCAACGCCGCGCAGTTAGCATCGTTCTCAACAGTCACGCGAACGCCGCACTTATCTTGAAGCTCCGCAACTATTTTATGCCCGTTGCTGAACTCCAAAGCTCCGCTCGAAATGCAAATGCCCTTGTAAGTGTCGATAAGCCCCGGCATAGAAAGGGCGATACCTTCCACGTCGTCATTATCTTTGAATATTTCAACGAGGCTCTCCAAAAATTTTTCGTGGTTAGTTTTTTCGGTAGGGAATTTGCCACGCGTCTGGATTTTAAAGCGGCGCACGCCGGTAACCACAGCATATTTAGTGAACGTCCCGCCAACGTCAATCGTTAAAATTTTTTTCATAACGAATCCTCCTCAGAGATAGCTAATGGGATTGACGCGGTTGCCGTTGACATGAACCTCGTAATGAACGTGCGGACCGGTACTGAAGCCCGTCGAGCCCATGTAAGCGATAAGTTGCCCGCGCTTAACTTGCTGACCCGTCGAAACCACAACTTGCGAGGCGTGCCCGTAACGTGTCATGATACCGTTGCCGTGATTAATATCAACCATGTTACCGTAGCCGCCCGAATTCCAACCCGCGTATTCGACAACACCGTCAGCCGTCGCGACAATCGGCGTGCCCATATCGTTAGCAATATCCATGCCTGGATGAAAATCGGTGCCGCCCCAACGTAAACCGTACGGCGAGGATACAACGCCTGTCGTGGGCCAAATCGACGGAATATGAGAATCAGCCGCGCCGCTGCCGCCGACAAGACTTGGATCGAACGGGAACGAACCGGGCGCAGGGATTGAACCCGCCGCCGGAATTATCGGCAAACCGTTAGCGAAGTCGAATTGAACTGTGCCGTTCGGAGCCGGTGCCGAATAACTTTCAAAGTTCGGCGAATATCCGCTGGCGATTGCCGCCCCGATTGCAAGTTGTTCGCGCTGTTGCTTAAGCTCCATTTGGAAAGCGTCCAAACTTTCTTTGCGCGTGCTGACTTTGACTTCCAACATATCCAAAGCCTCAGAGACTTCCGCAATATCCAACTCGCCAATCGGACCGCCTTGCCCGTCGTGATTTTCTTCGACAGTCTGATTTGGAACAGTTTGATTAGGTTTGAACGCGCTGATTATCGAACGGATTTTGAGTTCCTGCTCCGATAAATTTTCGGGCGGAACTTCAGCGGGGGCTTCGGCGTTTTCGGGGGGCTTATCTTCTTTCGGCGGATTGAGTCCCGCTTGAATCCTCAGCTCCTGTTCTTGTTGCGCGAGGTTTTGAATCGTTTCGCTGAGTGTCGCCGCCTTTTTTGAAAGTGTTAAAAGTTGTTCCTGCCTAAGCTCCGCCGCCTGTTCGATTTCGTGAATTTTTGCGGCGTCGCGTTGCATTTTCATTGTGCTGTAAAACGAATAAGCACCCGTGCCGATAAGCAACAGCCCGCCGAGTAAAACGCTCGCCACGCCTAAGCGGAACATTCCCGAAGAAAGTTTAATCGTCCGTTCCTTATCGCCGCCCTTTATGCTAATAAGGTAGCTCGTGATTTTGGTAGACGCCTTAGAATCTTCCATAAAAAAACCTCCTCAACGCCCCATAGCTTGGCGCAGAGCTTGTTCTTCTTCTTTGGTAAGTTTATAATTCGCCGCGACGCGTCCATCCTCAATCGGCTTGACGTAACTGCGTTCGGCTTCCTGCCCGCAAATCGACGAGAAAATAACGCCGTTATTATTCCTGTCGAGAATGGCGACGCACCAACTTAGACCTTGCCCGGTTTTTTCAAAGGCGTCGAAGTGAATAACCGCGACGCGAGCCAGCGAATTCCGCATAAGTTCTTCGAGGGTGTCGAGTTTGCCCTGAATTTTCCTGTATTCGCCGACTGCCTCTTTAACTTCGCTTGTGTGTTCAGCCAGCATTTGCTCAATACTTGAGCCTTCCGCGCCCGACATCATCCTCTTGTAGCGCGTCTTTATCGTCGACAGCTCCGAATACAAGTTGAAAATCAGACCGAGCATTACGAGAATCACTGCGACCAGCGCGAATGAAATTAAAAAATCTGTTGTAAAGGCGGCATTCAAGCCACTCATAATTTAACCTCCGATTTATTTTTTGCCGAATTTTTCAGCCAAGCGGCGAATCATTCTGAAACGATACATCAAACCTTTTTGACTCATGCCGAGTTTTTCTGCGAGTTCGCCGATTGTGCACGAAGGATTTTCAAGCCGAGCCTTCATTGTCTCGCGGAAACGTTCTTTGACGGGCGCATTGTTATCGAGGAGAATTTTAATATCGGCGATTTGTTTCTGCGCGGCGTCGACGGCTTTACCAAGCGCGCCGGTTTCCATATTGACGACGCGATTAACTTGCATACGAATTTCCTTTATGTTGCGGGCGATTTCAAAGCGTTCAACGGCATTGTTCGCGCCGAGCATTCCCAAAAAATCGCAAATGGTATCGCCCTCGCGGAGCCACAAGATAAATTTTTTTTTATAGCGACGAAAGCCGGCGTTGAAGTCAAGCTTCGTCATTTGCTTACGAATAAATTCCGCTTCCGACGCCGTCAACGTTATGATTTGCAAAAGATATTGCGACTCCGGACGATTAACGCTCCCGCCCGCCAAGAATGCTCCGCGCAGATAAGAAACTCTGAATCGCATACGCTTAAGCAATTCGGCATAATCGAGCGTGTCAAAAAAATTTTGTACTTCGCCTGCCATAATGAATCGGACGACGTAAGTAAGATTTTTGAGCAATCTTTTTTTGCGGATGGCGGCGACTTCGGGCTTGACATTAGGAAAAAATTTCTTAGCCAACTTAATAACTCGGCGGGCGACTGCGGCGTTTGCATTTGTGAATTCAATGCGCCCGTCGATTTTTTTTGCGCCGACTTTAATCATCGCGACGAATTCTGCGCGGAGGCAATCAATATTATCGTCGAAGGAATGCGCCAGTTCGTTTTTGACATCTTGCGCGTATGACGCCATTTATTTTTTGCCTCCCATACTGTAAATAATTTTCATGACAGCCGCGCAGAGTTTATCGGGGTCGTGACGCCCAATTTCAGTCTCGCTCATCAAGTCGGCTTTGATAAGCCCGCAACCCAACGCGTTGACTTTATCCTCGTCGACTTCAACAGGTTTCGCGCCCGTGCCGCGCCACATACTTTCCGGAATCGGCGTCGAGTTAACAAGTACATAATCAATCGCGCCGCGCCCCGTATGGTCGAGAATCGCTTTGGCATGTTGAGCGGCAGTATAATTATCAGTTTCGCCGGGCTGAGTAAGGACGTTGCAGATATAAATTTTAATCGCTTTGGATTTTTTTAAAGTGTCCGCGACGCCGTCGACTAAAAGATTCGGCATGATACTTGTATAAAGACTGCCAGGACCGAGAATAATCGCGTCGGCTGATTCAATGGCTTCAAGGGCGGCGGGGACTGCGGAAACTTTTTTGGGGAAGAGACGGACGCGACGAATTTTCTTATGCGCCTCAGGGATTTGTGATTCGCCCTCGACAACTGTGCCGTCCGTCATAATCGCATCAAGCCGAACATGTTCCTTACTCGCGGGAATGACGCGCCCTCTTACTGCCAAAACCTTCGACGACTCTTTAAGCGCAGTTTCCATATCGCCCGTAACTTCATTCATCGCCGCGATAAATAAATTCCCGAAGTTGTGACCGGCAAGCGCACTGTCGCCCTCGAATCTATATTGGAAAAGTTTTTCCATAAGCGGCTCGGTATCGGCAAGCGCAACTAAGCAATTCCGCAAATCGCCCGGCGGAATTATTCCAAGTTCCTCGCGAAGTCGCCCCGAACTCCCGCCGTCATCAGCAACCGTCACAACCGCTGAAATATTATTCGTCGAAGTCTTTATCCCGCGCAGTAATACCGATAAGCCGTGCCCGCCCCCGATAACCGTAATCGTCGGTCCGCGTCCGAGTTTTCGTTCCTGATAAATCAAGTCAACAAGATTCTCTGAACGGTCGGGGATAATCACCGCTATTATCGAACGAATTATCGAACGCGTCGCCCAAAGCATAAGACACGAACCGATTATCACGATAAACACGCCGACAATCGCCGTTACCGCGTAATTGTAACTGCCAACCAGCTGATAAACCAGCATGAAAATTTCTTCCTCAGCGCGCCCAAGATATTCATAATTAATAACGAGCGCACTTCCGAAACTGAACAGCATAACGCCGATTGCAAACAGTAACAGCCAACGTTTCATTTTCATGCCGGGATAAAGCCACTTCAAAAGATGAAACATTTTATACTTCCCACACGTCGTTTTTCATAAGGTCGCGGTGCTCCAAATTGACGGCGTAACCTTTCTTGGCTAGCAAATCGTAAATGTGCTTGGCGATAAAAACGCTCCTGTGCATTCCGCCCGTACAACCAATCGCGATAACCAACTGGCTTTTGCCTTCGCGAACGTATTGCGGAACGAGGAAATCAACAAACGAATCAAGCCGCTTAAGATATTCCTGCGTGATAGTTTTCTCTTCAATGTACGCGGCGACTTCGGGGACGGTACCGCTTTTATGCCGGAGCTCTTGAACGTAAAAAGGATTCGGCAAAAATCTAACGTCGAGCACCATATCAGCATCGAGCGGCATTCCAAACTTGAAACCAAATGATAAAACCGAGATATTCATCGCCTCGCCGTCGGAATTGCCAAAGAGCCTCAGAATTTTTTCGCGCAATTCGGCTCGCGATAAGTTTGAGGTTTCGATAACGTAAGTTGCTTTGGAGCGAACGCCTTCCAATCTTTTACGTTCTTTGAATACGCCGTCGGAAATTCTTGTCGCGGGAGCCATCGGGTGACGTCGGCGCGTTTCTTTGTAACGGCGGATAATCACGTCGTCAGCGGCGTCCATAAAAAGCATTTCGTAATCTTGATTCGCCTTGTCCATATCGTCAAGAACTTGAACTAAATCATCAAAAAATTCTCGGCTACGCGTGTCGACGACGAACACCATTTTATTAAAGTGGCTGTTGGCGTGCGTGCAGAGCTCAACAAATTTCGGAATAAAAACCGGCGGCAAATTATCAACGCAAAAATATCCTAAGTCTTCGAGGTATCGGCAAGCTTGAGTTTTACCGCTACCGCTCATGCCGGTCACGATTATTATCCGCGACTTGTCAGCAAATTCTTTAGTTTCTTCCATAAAAATTCTTCCTTACAAAACATAATCATAAACAGCCTTAGCAAAGCCGTCGTTGTCGCAGGTGTCGGTTATACGCGTGCAAACTTTTTTGACGGCGGGGACTGCATTCCCCATCGCGACGCCGCAACCAACCGAAGTCAACATCGCCAAATCATTTTCCGAATCGCCGATAGCAAAAATCTCCGCGTTGTCGACGCCAAACTTATCGGCAAGGATTTTAATCGCGCCCGCCTTACTGACTCCGCTCGCCATAAATTCGGCAAACATCGGGTGCGAACGAGTAACTTCAACCTGCGCGGGGAATTTATTTTCAATCGCGTTCATGCTGTCGATAAGTTCGTTGGGATTATCGGATATGCTTAAAAGTTTTGTGACGCCCTCAGCTCTTTCTCGCAAGCCGTCCCAACCAACTTCAACCGCCGTAACTTTCTGCGCGGACTCGTAAAGTTCAACGTAGCGATTTTTTTCAGGGACGTAAAGTTCATCGCCGCTGTAACTTTGAATGTGTCGCCCGCGCTCCTCGAAAAATTTTATCAGCTCAACGACAACCGCCGCGTCCATGTAATGCGTATGAATCACTTCGCCCGCCGAAGATTTTATCAACGCGCCGTTGTAAGCGATAATCGGAACGGCAACGCCTAACTGCGCGGCTATCGGCAATGCAGCTCGATACATTCTGCCAGTCGCAATAACAACTTTAACGCCCGCCGCTATCATCTTTTGAACAGCCTCGATATTTTTCGCGGAGACTTTGCCGCCAATAGGCAGAAGCGTACCGTCAATGTCGGTCACGAACAATTTTATCATCATGTGCACTCCTTCGCTATTGAATCACGCGCAGATTATACCAGACATTATCATAAAAAAAAATGCCGCAACGCACGGCGTAAAAAATTTTTTGGAATAATTTTACAGTCGCTAAACAGTAGCTTTTTTTATCTGCAATACAAAACCGCTTCGCAAGTGCTTGGACAAAGATAACTCAAACCGAAACTCCTAAAAATTTCTCGTTGGTTATCGTTGAACAAATAATCCGTGCAATCAATTCGATAGTGGCGGAATTTAAATTCGTAATCGGAACGGAGGGATTTAATGTAATTGGCGAGCGTCCATAAATCTTCGCGCTTGTGATAAGCACTTACAGCCATCTTAGGTTTCCAACGAGAAATTGTCTTCGCCGCACCGTGAAGCATATCGAGTTCCGCGCCCTCAATATCAAGTTTAATGTAATCGACGCGAGGCAAATTTTTTCTGGCAACGTAAGTGTCGAGGTCGATAAATTTCGCTGTCAGTTCTCCGTTTACAATTTTGTGAGTTCCGGCACCGGCTTGACGATAGGATGCTTCGCCCTCTTGATTGCTCAAGCCGAAATTTTCAACGGTGAAGTTGTACCCCCCCCCCCCTCCATTTTCTTTTGTTGCTCGATTCAGACAATTTCTATAGTTTGCCTCACTCATCTCGAAAGCGTAGACCTGCGCACCGCATTTGGCAAAATCAGCAGAAGTCGCTCCGTCAAAAGCTCCACCGTCAATCGCAATGTCGCCTTTCGTCGGGAAAAATCCTTCGAGAAAATACTGCGGTTCGGGAGCAAAACGGAAATCATTCATCAAATTCGTTACTTTGGCGGTCATATACGCACGGAAAACTTTTTTTGATTCGTCGTCAGTAAGCAACTCGTGTACGTCGTATAATTCCGGCAAATGTTCCATATAGAAGTTGTACATATTTTCAGCGTTGCCGCTACCGTTATGACCGAACATTTCCGTTCCGGAACGTTCAAAATAATCCGTGAACATCAGTGGAAAAAAGCCAGCATTAGAGAGAAACATAATCTTTGGCTTGTCTTTCAGGTCGGGATACTCTTCCAAAGTAACAAGAGTCTCGCCTTTGGCGGGTTGGACGCGTTGTTTATCTTCTTCGTTCATGACGCAGATACAAGTCAAATTGAGCTTGCACGTTTTGAAAAAATTTCTGGGTACCTGAATGTTAGGACTGGAAGGCGAAAGAAATATCCCGCAAGGAATTTTATCTCGCGACAAAACTTGCATACGTTGAGAATATCTTACGTTGCGCCACTCGGAAAGCATTTGAATAAAATCGGAAGCCACTCTAACATCTCCTTTTCAAAATTATTTGAGCTTTGAATACTGCTCATCGTCGACGGGTTCAAGCCATTCGTTGGAAGAATTTTCGGCGGGAATTTCTACTGCCAAATGCGAAAACCAACTGTCAGCCGCCGCCCCGTGCCAATGCTTAACTTCGGGCGCGATATTCACAACGTCGCCGGGTTTAAGAGCTTGCGGAGCTTTTCCCCACTCTTGATACCAACCGCGTCCGCCGGTCACGAGGAGAATTTGTCCGCCCTTGTGATGAACGTGCCAATTATTCCGACAGCTCGGCGAAAATGTTACGTTAGCAATCGCGCCGCCCATCTTTGTCAACGGATTCAAATACGCCTGCCCGATAAAATACTTGCTGAACTGTTCGGGCAAAGGGTTACCGACCTCGAACACGCCGGGATTTTTTATTTCTGCCATGTCAAACACTCCTTTTGGCTTGATTTTAACCTGCGCGGCTTTTTTGTCAAGGCTCATTAAATTTTCTTGCACGCGCCGAGAGCTTTGCTGTATAATCGAAAAAAAATTATTGGGAGGCGACGGCTGTGAAAAATTTCAAGTTTATTGTCGCGGTTATGTTCGGGCTCGTCATATTTTCGGCGGGGCAAGTTAATCGTGCGTCGGCGCAGGACGTTTGGGTTGCTAAGGACAGAGAGGTTCAATGCTACGTCATGACCGAGATTTTCAACAAATTTTATGAAGGCTACGGCTTTGAAGTGGTTATTAAATTTTTCGACGGGAAATATTCTTCGACGTGGCTTTATCAATTTGGCGGACGTTCGCTTGAGGATAGAAACAACTGGAGTTATTCCGCCAGAGAAGTTCAAATTTATGGCAAAAAGGGTTACGGTTACACGGGCAGAACTGTGAACAGAGATTACGTCAGCAACAATTACGTCATGCGGCGCGTCTTGGATTACTGCTTAGATAATCTTTACTGAACAAAAAAATAGAGCGCGTCTCCAAAATCGGAGGCGTGCTCTTTTATTGCCGAAAATATTTTAGCCGAGAATAACAAGCGACTCGTGAGCTTTGACGGATTGACCTGCCGCGACGTTGAATTTCTTAACGGTGCCGTCAGCGTCAGCGGTAATTTCGTTCTGCATTTTCATTGCTTCGAGGATAAGGAGGACATCGCCCGCTTTGACAGCCGCGCCTTCGTTAGCGACGAGTTTAATAACTTTGCCGGGCATTGGAGAATCGATAGAATGTTCGCCCGCGCCGGCAGTAACTTTTGGAGCCGCCGCAGGAGCAGGAGTTGCTTTTGGAGCGGGAGCAGGTGTCGGTGCTACTTTCGGAGCGGGAGCTTTAGGAGCCGCGCCGCCTGCCGCTTTGACTTCCTCGACTTCAACTTCATAAGTCGTGCCGTTGACAGTGACGTTAAATTTCTTTGTTGCCATTGATTTATTACCTCCGATTTATCAGTTGCGAAGTTTGGACGCAAGAGTCCAGTTGTCGTTGCGTTTAATTTTGACGGAAATAACTTTGCCGCCGAACATGAATTGAATTGCCGCCGTGATTGCCGCGATAATTTCGGGATTAATCTTGTCAGCCATAGGAATTCCTCCTTACAGCGGAATGTTACCGTGTTTCTTAGCGGGACCGACTTCGCGTTTGCTGGCGAGGGCATTGAGAGCCGTGATAACGAGCGGGCGAGTTTCTTTAGGTTCGATAACCATATCAGCATAACCGCGCTCAGCCGCCTTGTAAGGCGTTGCAAATTCTTCGACGTATTCGGCGGTTTTCTGGTCTTTATCGGGGTCTTTACGGAAAATAATATTCGCCGCGCCCGCAGGTCCCATAACTGCAATCTCGGCTGAAGGCCAAGCCATAACTTGATCCGCACCGAGTTCACGACAACACATCGCGATATAACTGCCGCCGTAAGCCTTGCGCGTAATAACCGTAACTTTCGGAACCGTCGCCTCGCTGTAAGCGTAAAGCATTTTCGCGCCGTGACGAATTATCCCGTTATATTCTTGATCGACGCCCGGTAAAAATCCCGGAACATCAACCAAATTAACCAACGGAAGATTAAATGCGTCGCAGAATCTTATAAACCGCGCAGATTTATCCGAAGCGTCAACGTCGAGACAGCCCGCCATAACAGCCGGTTGATTCGCGATAATGCCGACGCTCCTCCCGCCGAATCTGGCAAAGCATGTGATAATGTTCGTCGCGAAATGTTGATGAACTTCATAGAACTCGCCGTTGTCGACAATCATGCGGATAACGTCTTTCATGTCGTAAGGCGCGTTGGGATTGTCGGGAATAATCGTGTTGAGCTCCTCGTCTTGACGGTCGGGGTCGTCGTCGTTGAAAACAAGCGGCGCGTCCTCGAGGTTATTACTCGGAAGGAAACTCAGCAGATAACGGATTTGTTCAATGCAATCCTTTTCATTTTCCGCCGCGAAGTGCGCCACGCCCGAACGGCTGTTATGCGTCATCGCGCCGCCGAGTTCTTCAGCAGTAACTTCTTCCGCCGTAACTGACTTGATAACCGCCGGTCCGGTAATGAACATCTGGCTGGTATTTTTAACCATGTAAATAAAATCGGTGATAGCAGGCGAATAAACCGCGCCGCCCGCGCAGGGTCCCATTATTACAGAAATTTGAGGAATGACACCGCTCGCCGCCGTATTACGGAAGAAAATTCCCGCGTAGCCGCTGAGTGCGTCGACAGCCTCTTGAATGCGTGCGCCGCCCGAATCGTTAATGCCGATAAGCGGTGCGCCCATCTTCATCGCCAAATCCATAACTTTCCAGATTTTGTGAGCGTGCTTTTCGCCGAGACTGCCGCCCTCAACCGTAAAATCCTGCGCGAATGCATAAACTAAACGTCCGTCGACAGTGCCGTAGCCGGTAACGACGCCCTCGCCCGGTAAATCTTTTTTATCCTGTCCGAAGTTGGTGCAACGATGCTTGACGAACATATCGAGTTCAACGAACGTGCCCTCGTCGAAGAACATCTCGATACGTTCGCGAGCAGTCATCTTGCCCTTTTCGTGCTGTTTATCAATACGCGCCTTGCCGCCGCCTTGAAGAATCTTTTCCTTCTTGGCGTTCATCAAGGCGATTTTTTCTTGAACTGTCGCCATTAAATTTTCTCCTTTTTAATCGCGTTGGCAAAGCTCCAACAGGACGCCGTGAGTCGCTTTCGGGTGAATGAACGCAATCGACGCGCCGCCCGCACCCTTACGCGGTTTCTCATCGATAAGTTTAATGCCCTTTTCCTTTAAATCCGCAAGAGCCGCCTCCAGATTGTCGACGCGCAACGCGATATGTTGAATGCCGCCGCGCCCGCCGTTTTTCTCGATGAATTTTTCAATCGGACTGCCCGCCTCGCTCGCCACAAGCAATTCGATTTCGCCGTGTTGTTTATCGTCAGTCGTCGGATAAAAAGCCGTCGTAACTTTCTGCTCTGCGACGGTTTCCTCGCCCGTGCACTTCAAGCCGAGTGCCTTCCAAAATTCGCCGTCAGCCAAATCCGTCGACGCGATACCGATATGATCTACGCCCAAAACTTTAAACATTTCAAGCCCTCCTAAAATGCTCAATTAAACTTCCCTGAAAATCTTCACGCGGGAACCGGTCGGGATTTTGGGAACGGGTGCGGGGTCTTCCAATTTCTCGCCGAATACCATCTGCGCAACTAAATCCCAGCTGTCGGGCAGGTCGAAGATTTTCTTAATGTCCTCGTCAATCAGCGGGTTGTAATGCTGAAGGTTGACGCCAAGCCCCAAATCCTCAAGAGCCGTCCAAATCGCGAATTGCAACATGCCGTTAGCCTGCATCGCCCAACCCGGGAAATTGTGTTTGTACAGCGGGAATTGGTCTTGCATAGCCTTAATCATATTGCTCGACTCGAAGAAAAGAATCGTGCCGTAAGCCGCCGCGAAACCGTCGATTTTTTCCTCAGTCGCCGCGAATTTGTCGGCGGGAACGATTTTCTTAAGGGCGGATTTGGTTATGTCCCAAACGTTTTCGTGATGATCAAGCATCGTCACGACGATACGCGCTGATTGCATGTTGAACGGCGTCGGAACGTCTTTAGTCATGCGCTCGACTGCCGCCATTATCTGCGATTGAAGAACCGGAATTTCTCTGCCGAGCTTGTAAATTGAACGGCGATTTGTTACTGCCTCTTGGAAACTTTTCATTTTCTCATATCTCCTGTCTGTAAAAATCTTGTATGGAAACTCAACGCCTCTTCGAGGAGGTGCGGAGTTGCGGCTTTCTTAGTGGCGGCGAGGGCGCGTTCATAATAATCAAGCAACAACGGCTTATAATCGGGGTGAGCGCATTTATTGATAACTTCAAGCGCACGACGACGAGGTTCCAAGCCGCGCAGGTCAGCAATGCCGTATTCGCTGATAATAACATCCACGTCGTGTTCGGTATGGTCGATATGTGAACACATCGGGACGATTGAACTAATCTTACCGCCCTTAGCCGTCGACGGCGTATAGAAAATCGTAAGGTAAGCATTGCGTGCGAAGTCGCCGCTACCGCCGATACCATTCATCATCTTGGTGCCCGTGACGTGCGTAGAATTGATGTTGCCGTAAATGTCGACTTCAAGCGCGGTATTCATAGCGATAACGCCGAGCCTGTGCACAACTTCCGGCGAGTTGGAAATTTCTTCGGGGCGGAGCAAAATGTATTTGCGGTACTTGTCGATGTCTTTATAAAACCTGTCCATGCCGGCGGGCGACGGACTAAATGCTGTGCCGCTCGCGAATTTTAATTTCCCCGCGTCGATAAGGTCAAGCATTGCGTCTTGGATGACTTCGGTATAGACAACGAGATCTCCCATATCAGCCTCAACGAAACCTGCTAAAACTGCATTCGCCACGTTGCCGACGCCCGATTGTAACGGCAGGAGTTGTTTAGGCATACGTCCGGCTTTAATCTCGGCGTTCAGAAATTCAAGCGTGAACTCCGCCATCTTCTTTGAGTTGTCATCAATCGGCGAGAGGTCGCGAGTATGATCTTTGACATCGCAAGGAACAATGAATTTAATTTTGTCGGGCGTGCAGGGAATGTAAGTCGTGCCGATTCTGTCGTCGGCGTGAACAATCGGAATTGGCAAACGATTGGGCGGGTCAAGCGGAACGTAAACGTCGTGCATACCTTCCAGCTCCAACGGCTGAGTGGTATTGACTTCGACGACGACAGTATCCGCGCTCTGAACATAACTTGCCGCGTTACCCAGCGAAGTCGTCGGAATTAAATTTCCTTCCTCCGTGATAGCGCAAGCCTCAACCAACGCGAAGTCGATATTTTTCTTGATAAAACCTGTGCGCGTCAATTGCGCGGATTCGCTGAGGTGCAAGTCGAGATAATCAACAGTACCGTCGTTAATTTCGGGGCGAAGTTTGCTGTCAGTCTGATATGGCAGGCGTTGTTTAATGCCTTTGACTTCAGCAAGTGCGCCGTCGAGCTCGGGACCGGTTGAAGCTCCCGTCCAAATGTTGACTTGGAAAGGATCTTTCTTCATGCGTTCGGCGAGCGCAAGCGGTACTGCTTTAGGGTAAGCCGAAGCCGTGAAGCCACTGCAAGCTATCGTCCAGTTCGGCTGAATCCAATTCGCTACTTCCTCCGCGCTGACAATCTTACCAAGCAAATCTTTGTTGCGCACTCTGTCGCTAATATCAATCATAGAAATCCTCCTTTGCTTAATCAGCGATTGTATAATTCTACTTGAAAATCTTAGCACTTCGACAAGTCAAAATCAACCGCCGCAAAAAAAAATCCCCGCCACTTTGACAGGGAAAAATTTTGCCCGCGCAGATTTTATTTCTTGCCGCTGTAGGTTAGGAGCTGAGTTTCTTTGAACGGATTTGTGGAAGTTTCTAGTTGAACGTCGGGCAGATAATTTTTACTTTCGACAAGCGAGCTGAGATCATTATCGGTAGAGAAATTATTATCGTCCTCTAAGAACCAAGCAGAGTTCGCGGAGCTACCGTAGCTTATGTTAATTGTCTCGCCCGCCATGTCTTTGAGAGTAATGGAGCCGCTTCCGACTTTCACGACAACATCATTACCAACCGTCGAACGCGTGTAACTGCCGTTGAAAATTTTGATTGAATCCGTCGAGCCGAGATTGTAGACAGTGTCGTTGCCTTCGCCCGAATAATAATTGATGACGTTGTAACTGCCGCTACTGCTGAGAGAAATTATATCGTTGCCGCTGTCGCCGTCGATCGTTGCAAAGTAGCTGAAACTGTAAATAAAATCGTCGCCGTAGTAACCGCGAATATAACCGTCATCGCCGTAGTTACAAATGGTATCGTTGCCATAACCACCATTTATTGTGAAATCTTCGCTGGCATAACCGTTGTAAATGTAATCGTTGCCGTCGTAGGCATAAACTTCGACGCCGTCGCCGTAGTTGTTTATGGTATCGTTGTAACTTGTGCCGTAAACCTCTTCGTCGTCGTAATAGTTGCTGATGACAGTGCCGTTGCTACTGCCCGCGAGTGTGCCGATAACATTAACAGTCTTGGAACTGCCGCCGTTGACTGTGATTGAACCTGTCCCGATGCCGAGAACAACATTTGAGCCGACCGTTGAACGCGTATAGTTCGCTCCGCCTATGCTGATTGAATCCGTCGCTGTGAGGTTGTAGACAATATCGTTGCCGTCACCCGAATAGTAACTGATAATGTTGTGATGACCGCTACTGTGCAGAGAAACGGTATCGGAACCTGCGCCGCCGCTGATTGTGCCGTAGTAGCTGTAGCTGTAGATCGAATCTGCACCGTCGCCCGCATAAATCTTAACCGTGTCGCCCAAATTTCTTATGGTATCATTATAACTCGTGCCGTAAATCGTTTTGTAACTTTGAGAGTTGCTGATGACAGTGCCGTTGCCGCCTATGAGACTGCCTTTGATGTTAAGTGACTTACCGCTGGCGTTTTTGAGGGTAATGGAACCGCTGCCGACGCTGATAACGACATCATTGCCGACTGTTGCTTTGGAATAGGTATCAGTCGTGCCGTTGCCGATTTTCAACGTGTCGCGAGACTCAAAGCCATAAACAGTATCAACTCCATCGCCGGAAGTGTATTCAATGAGCTCGTTGTTGCCGCTTGAACGAAGAGAAATTAAATCGTTGCCCGTGCCGCCGCTAATTGTTACGTAACGACCAAGATAACTGGTGTATCCGCTGACGATAGAATCATTGCCTGCGCCGCCTCTGATTGTCACATAATTCGCACTGTAGTTCCTAATGGTGTCGTTGCCGTCGCCTGCATTAACTGAAGTATACCAACCACCATAACTTTTACTGGTATCGTTCCAAGCATTTACGGTAATCTTATCATCACCGGTACCCGAATCTATAACAACATTGTCGCCGATATTGTTGATTGAATCTCTGCCCGCGCCGCCATAAATTGTAACCCTGCTTGCAACGAGCGAATCAGAAGAAATGCCCTCGTTGTAAATGGTATCGTCGCCATCGCCCGCATAAATTGTAACATATCTGCCGCTGTTTGTAATCGAATCGGCATTGCTCGTGCCGTATACGTAAGTGTTTGAAAGGGTGTTGTGGATGCCGCCGCCTACGATATTAATCTTCTTGCCCTTAGCGTTTTTGAGTGTAATTTTACCGCTACCAACTCTGATGATAACATTCTTGCCACTCGTCACAGATGACCAAGCACCGCCCGTGATTGACAGCGTATCGTTCGCGCTCCAGTTTCGGATAACATCGTTGCCGTCTCCGTTCGCGTATTGGTGGAGAACCGAATAGCCGCTGCTGTAAATGGTATCGTTGCCCGTGCCGCCCTTGACCGTGATAGTACCGCCGCCGCCATAGAGACTGATCTTGTCGTTACCGTCGCCCGCGTTGACAGAGGAATAATTACCATAAGAGAGCTTGATGGTATCGTTGCCCGCGCCCGCGTCGATTGTGGCGTGGTAACCTAAATAATCGTAAAGAGAATCATTACCGCCACCTAAATTGACAGAAACAGAATCCGCCCAGCTGATATAAACCTTGTCCTTTGCCGACGTGCCCGTCCAATACGAGCCTGCTGATGAAATTGTCTTGCGAGCCATAGCTCATCGCCTCCTCATAAAATTTTTAGTACCATATGCTAAGTATAATAGTTGTTTTTTTTTTTTGTCAATTCCCTACGCGAGCTTTTAATGAACTTTTAACAAAAAAAATCCCCGCCGTTTTGACGGGGAGAAATTTCAACTTGCTGATTTATTTTTTGTCGCTGTGGGTAATGAAATTATTTTCTTTGGTTAAGTTGGTGAAGTCGTCAATCTGTGCGGCGGGAAGATAAGTTTTAGTTTCCACCAAATCGCTGAGCCGATTGTCAGTAGAAAAATTATTATCGTCTTCAAGGAACCACGCGACGTTGCCCGAAGAATTGTAAACTTTCTCTTTGCCGTCCGCGTCAACAACCGTGATAGATTTATTCGCGCCGTTTTTAATCGTGATTTTGTTCGCGGAGACTTTGAAGACATAATCCGAACCTTTAATCGACGAGAAGCTTATCGCGCCCGACGCCAAACTGATTTTATCTCCCAAATCGTAATCGATAATCACGTCGTTGCCGTCCCCGTTGCTGTAGACGAAAACATCATCGCCGTCGCCGCCGTACAACGAATCAGCATTCTTGCCGCCGATAATTGTATCATGTCCGAAGCCGCCGATTATTACGTTGGCTTTGGCGTTGCCCGTGATGACTAAATCTCGCGAAACCGGCGAGGCATTTATAGTTTTGATGTCACTGCCGAGACTGTCGTATTCTTTGACGTTAAAAATTTCATCGGTGTAGTTCTTCAGCAGATTGACGGTGTCGCCTTGAACGACCACATTTTTATCTGTAGCTTCGGGATAGTAATTAATTCCGCTTGAATCGACGTAAGTTATAAGTTTATCCGCGCCGCCCTTGACAGAAATTTTCCCGCTGCCAACCGTGAAAATAACCGTCGAGCCGTTGGGTCTGATAGTGTCGACTTTGCCGGACGTTATGCTGATTTTGTCTTCTATGGAATAATCGGTAATAACGTCGTTGCCCGCGTCGTAAACGAAAATATCTGCGCCGCCGCCGCCTTTGAGTGAATCATTGCCTCTGCCGCCAATCAAAGTATCATTACCGTTGCCGCCGAGAATCGTATCAGCTCCGTTGCCGCCGTCTATGTAATCGTCTTGACTGCTGCCCGTAATTTTGTTGGCTTCCTTATTGCCCGTGATTTTAAGATCGTGGGAAACTTTCGAGGCGTCAATCGTCTTTAACTTATCGGCATAATCCGCGACGTAAATATTGTTTGCAACTTCAAAGGTATCATCGCTGTAACTCGATAAAAGCGAAACCGCCGTGCCGTCCATGTTAAAGTTCATGCCGACTTCGGGATATTTTTTAACATTGCCGTCGGGATCGACGTAAGTAACCAATTTATCCTTAGCGTCTTTGAGCGTGATTTTGCCGTTGCCGACATTAAACACAATGTCGTTGCCGCTGACTGAAATATTAACCGCGCCCGACGCGATACTGATTTTGTCTTCGGCTTTGTAATCGGTGATAACATCATTGCCATCGCCTGAGCTGTAAACAAAAACATCTGCCCCGTCGCCGCCGGTCAGCGTGTCGTTACCTGTCCCGCCAATCAATGTGTCGCCGCCGTTTTGCCCGAAAAGTTTATCCTTGCCCGCGCCGCCAATCAGTGAATCATCGCCCGCGCCGCCATACAACGAATCATTTTTACTGCCGCCGCTGATTGTATTATCGTGGTCGTTGCCGGTAACTTGAATTGCTCGTGTGCGATCGCTCGCGTCAACAATTTCAATGTCAGTCGGGACACTCAGCGGAGAAGTTATCGAGTCACGAACAATCAAAGCATTATCTGCCTGATACGCGCCCTTGATACTGACGGCTGATAAACTTGCCGCGCCTTTCAATGTAATTCGCCCGTCGTCAACCGTGATGATAATGTCATTGTCAACAGTTTCTTTGCCGTAAATACCTGTGCCGTCGCCGATTTGTAACGTAGAATTTGCGTTGAAACCGCGAATGGTATCGTTGCCGTCGCCCGAAGCATATTGAATGAAACTTTTGGAACTGCCGCCGAGACTGATTAAATCATCGCCCGCCCCGCCGATAATCGTTACTTTTTGTGCTGTGTTTTTAATGGTGTCATTACCTGCGCCGCCATTTAGCGTGTTGCCTTTGCTCTTGTTTAGGATATAATCGTTGCCCGCGCCCGCGAGGATTGAAGTTCCTGCGCCCTTGAAATTTTTAATGCTGTCGTTACCCGCGCCGCCGAGAATTGTAACTTTGCCTGCGTAGTTGAGGAGGAAGTCATTATCTGCGCCGCCGTCGACTTTAACACTTTCCGCACGATTTTGAATGGAGTCGGAACCTTTGCCGCCGCCGATAACACCGTTCGCGCCCTCGTTGATAATCCGGTCGTTATCTTCGCCGCCGTCAACAGTAGAGTCAGCTTCGAGGTTATAAACTGAATCTTTTCCTTTGCCGCCGTAAATTTTTACGTTGGAGCCGTAGTTTTCGATATAATCTGCGCCGTTGCCGCCGTTGAGCGTAACAGATGAACCGAGATTGCCGATAAGGTCGTTACCTGCGCCGCCGTTCGCCGAGACACTCGCGCCGCTGTTTTCGATATAATCATCGCCCGCGTCGCCGTTTATGGTAACGTTTGAACCGCTGTTGACGAGAGTATCTTTGCCGTCGCCGCCGCTTATGGAATTGTTATATCCTGAAGCACTGAGAACAGTATCATTGCCCTTGCCCGCGAGGACAGTTATGCCGTTGCCGCCGGTGTAAACGGAATCGTTGCCGGAGCCGCCGTTGATTAAAGCACCGTCGCTGTAGTTGGTGATAATGTCATCGCCGCCGCCCGCGTTGACTGAAACTGTCGCGCCGTAATTTGTAATGGAGTCGGCGTTTTCGCTTCCGTCAACGACAGTAAGAATGTCGCGGTTTTCGATAACGTTATCAGAAGAAATGCCCACGATATTAACGGCAGACAAACTCGCCGCGCTTTCCAACGTAAGTTTATTTTCTCCGACCGTGACGATAACATCATTGCCGCTGACCGACGTTGAGTAAACAGCTCCCGCGACACTTAATTTGCTCGTCGCATTGAAGCCGATGACAGAATCGTTGCCGTCGCCCGCGTTGTAGAGGATAAGCAAATTGTCGCCGTAGCTTTCGATAGAATCATTGCCAACGCCGCCCGCGACTGTAACATTATCGCCGATGTTTGCAATGTAATCGGTACCGTTGCCGCCCTCAGCCAAAACAGAATCGCCGTAGTTGATAATCGTATCTGTGCCGTCGTCACCTTGAACAGTTCCGCCGATGTTGCTGTTTTGAATGGTATCGTTGCCCGCGCCGCCGACGATGATAAATTTTGATTTTCTCGGACTAAAGGCAGTTACATTGCCTGCGGTGTCGTAGCGAATTACTCCGGCGTTTCTGATTGAATCATCCCCTGCGCCGCCGTAAATCGTAGCCTGCCCGCCGTAATTTGTAATGGTGTCGTTATCGTCACCGCCGCTTAGCAAAACGTTATCGCCACTATTGACGGTAGAAATAATGTTGCCGCTATCATCAACTTGCACAGCAAAGAGATTCGTAATATTATCCGCGCCTGCGCCGCCCGTTATCGAAACGCCGCTATTGCTGTTGTAAATGTAATCGCCATCCGCGCCGCCGTCTATGAAAGAATTTTCGCCGTCGTTCTCGATTAAATCACTGCCCGTGCCGCCGCTGATTGTCGCGTCCGAACCGTCGTTGAGAACGTAATCGGCACCGCCGCCGCCGTCAACGAAAACATTTTTATTGCCGTCGCCGAAATTGTAAAGCGAATCGTCGCCCGCGCCGCCCAATACGGAAGAATCTGAGCCTTTGTTGTAGATGATGTCGTTATCCTCTTCACCGTTCAGAATTCCGTTCGCGCCTTCGTTCCAAATGGTGTCGTTACCCTTGCCGCTCGTGATTGTGCCGTTCGTAGCGGTATTGAGGACATAATCGGCGTCGCTCGTTCCGCTTACCAAGCTGTTGTTCGTACTGTTTTCGATGTCAGCCATAAAATCATCCCCCAATAAAATTTTTGTGTTCATATGCCCACTATAATAGTTTTTTTTTTTTTGTCAATTCCGAAGCCGAAAAATTTTCAAAAAAAAATTTGCCCCGACTTTGTGTCGAGGCTTTTTTATTTCTCCGCGCAGATTTTTATTTCTTGCCGCTGTAAGTTAGGAGCTGAGTTTCTTTGAACGGATTATCTGAAGTATCGAGTTGAACGTCGGGCAGATAAGTTTTCTCTTCGACGAGTGCGCTGAGTTCATTATCGGTAGAAAAATTATTATCGTCTTCAAGGAACCACGCGACTTCAGCCTTGTAAGTTTTCTTTACCGTTTTGCCCTTATCGTTGATGTAAGTAATTTCTTTGCCCGCGCCGTTCTGGACAGTGATTTTCCCTGAGCCAATCGCGAACACGACATCCTTATCCTTGACGGTGGTTTTCTTTACCGTGCCCTTAGTGATTTTAATTCTGTCTTCTTCCTTGTAATCGATAATGACATCGTTGCCGTCGCCGTTTGCATAAACGAAGACATCCGCGCCGCTATTGCCTTGTAAACTGTCATTACCTTTACCGCCCAAAATTGTATCATTTTCTTCGCCGCCGAGTATCATATTAGCTTTGCCATCACCTGTAATCTTAAGGTCATGCGCAACTGCCGACGCGTCGATAGTTTTGTAATTGCCGTAGTCCGCGAGCTTGAAACTGTCGCTGTTGTAGTCTTTGGTGAGCTTAATCTTTGCGCCGTCGACTTTGACAATCTGCGGATAAGTTTGTTCGCCGTTTTTATCGGAGTAGCTGATAACTTTATCCCTAGCGTTCTTGACGATAATACTGCCCTTGCCGACAGTGAAGACAACATCGTCGCCATTCTTTTTTATGTTACTAACGGTGCCGTTGTCGATTTTAATCGTGTCGACTTCCGCGTAGTCTGTGATAACATCTTTGCCGTCGCCCGCTTTATAAACAAAAACATCCGCGCCGTTTCCGCCGGTTAATGTGTCGTTACCTGTGCCGCCGAAAATTGTATCCGCGCCGTTGCCGCCGTTGATTGAATCGTCTTGACTGCTACCTGTAATTTTATTGGCGAGCTTATTGCCCATAATGCTAAGGTCGTGCGAGACTGCCGACGCGTCGATAGTTTGGAGCGTGTCGCCGTGATCCGCAATGTTAAAACTGTCTTCCATGTAAGCTTCCAACAATGTTATCGTCTTGCTTTTGATTTTAACCGGTACGGGATAGAGATGTTCGCCGTCTTCGTCAGAGTAGCTGATAACTTTGCCCTTGCCGCCGCTAATGCTGATATTGCCCGCGAGTTTGCCCGTGCCGACTGTGAAGACAATAGCTTTGCTTTTCGTGGCTATGTTGCTGACGGAGCCGGACACGATGCTTATCCTGTCATTCTCCGCGTAATCGGTGATAACGTCATTGCCGTCGCCTTTTTTATAAACAAAGACATCATCGCCTGCGCCGCCCGTGAGTTTGTCACTGCCCTTGCCGCCTTCGAGCGTGTCGTTACCTTTGCCGCCGATTAAACTGTCGTTACCGTCGCCGCCGTAAATGCCATCTGCGCCTTCGCCGCCGTCGATATAATCATCTTGACTGCTACCCGTGATTTTATTCGCAAGTTTATTGCCCGTGATATTTAAGTCGTGCGGAACCTTCGACGCGTCAATCGTCTGGAGTTTGCTTCCGTAATCGGAGACTTTGAAATCGTCTTTGAAATAGTGATCCAACAAGGTTATCGTCGAAGATTCGATTTTGACTACAGCAGGATAAGTTTGTTCGCCGTCGGAATCGGAGTAGCTGATAATTTTATCTTTGCCGCCTTTGATTGTGATTTTACCGGTTGTTTTGCCGTCGCCGACAGTAAAGATGACATTGTTGCCGCTCGTAGTGATTTTGCTTACGGTGCCCGACGTTATGCTGATTGAATCTTCCGACGCGTAGTTAGTGATAAGGTCGTTGCCGTCGCCCGCCTTGTAAACGAAAACATTACCCTTGCCGTTGCTTTCGATTGTGTCGTCGCCCTTGCCGCCATTAACCGTCGTCGCCGAGCCGAGAACTTTGATTAAATCTTTACCGTCGCCCGCGCTGATAGAAATATTTTTCCCGCGAGTTGTGATTATATCCGCGCCGGCACTGCCGCTTATCGTCGCGCTGTTATAATCCTTAACAAAATCGAATGTGTAATCGCCGCTGACTGTGACTTTACTGGAGAGCGCGGCATTTTTCAATGTGATGACGTTATCTTTAGCCGAGAGACCGGTTGTAGATTTAACGCCTTTGATTGTCGCGGAACTTTCAAAAGATTTTTTGGAGTAGGTAATGGTTGAACCGTCGCAATAATAACCCGCCGAAGCCGTCTGATTAAGAGTCGCCGTCGTATTCTTTAACGTCCATTCCGTCCCACTCATTGAAGATTTATCAACGTCTTTGCCGAGCTTAAGGGTATAACCGTCGCTGATTGTGACTTTGGACGTGCCGAGTGAAGCTTTGGACACCGTAACAACATTTCCGCTGACTGCGAGCCCGTCCGTCGATTTAACGCCCGTGACAGTGGTTAAAGTATTCGTGGATTTATTGGTGTAAGTGATGATGTTGTTGGCGAGAGTGTAGCCTGCCGTTGACGTTTGACTGAGGGTCGCTGTCGTTTTACTCAAAGACCATTTCGATTCACTTGCTGAAGGTTTTGGAACGTCGGAGCCGAGTTTGAGGGTATAGCCGCCGTCGACAGTTACATTTTTCTTGTTTAGGTTTTTGCTTGTGTCAACTTTGATAGAATCGGTTATTGTCGCGTTCGTGAGTGTGAATAAAGTTTGTCCGCCGCTCGCCGCTACATAACTTATCGTCTTGCCGGAGGCAGTGTAACCGTCGCTGATTGTCGCCGCCTTGTAAACGGAACCGTCGAAGCCTGCCGCTTTTGTCTGACTTGGCGCATAACTCTTATCCAGCGCAAGCGTATAATCGCCGTCCACTGTCACATTCTTTTTATTGAGATTGGCAGATGTTAAGGTTACTGTCTTTTTGCTTGTGTCAACTTTGATAGAATCGGTTATTGTCGCGTTCGTGAGTGTGAATAAAGTTTGTCCGCCGCTCTCCGCTACATAACTTATCGTCTTGCCCGAAGCAGTATAACCGTCGCTGATTGTCGCTGTCTTGTAAGCGTTGCCGTCGAAGCCTGGTGCATAACTCTTATCGAGCGCAAGCGTATAATCGCCATCCACCGTCACATTCTTTTTATTGAGATTGGCAGATGTTAATGTTACTGTCTTTTTGCTCGTGTCAACCTTAATGGCATTGGTTATCGTTGCATTTGTGAGTGTGAATAAAGTTTGTCCGCCACTCGCTGTTACATAACTTATCTGATTGTTCGCCAGTTTATAGCCCGCGATAGTTGAAGCCGCCTTGTAAGTGGAGCCGTCGAAACCTGCCGCCTTTGTTGAAGTTTTCGTAACGTCAGAACCCAATGCCAACGTGTAGCCGTCGCTTATCGTTACTGTCTTCTGATTGAGAGCCGCCGCAGGGACTGTGACTTTCTTATTGGTCGTGTCGATAGCGAGTCCGTTGAAAGTTTTAACTCCGCTGACTGTTACAATGGTTTCGCCGCCACCGGCATTGGAATACGTGATTTGATTATTCTTAAGCGTATAACCAGCAGTTGTCCCAGAGGCTTTGTAAACGGCTGTGGAATTATTGTTGCCCCAACTCCAGCCCGCCGCAAACGTACTATGAATAGGTACGCCACTATCAAGCGCAAGCGTATAACCGTCGCTGATTGTAACCTTAGACTTGTTCAGCGAGCCTTTGTAGATAGTTACAGTTGTGCCGCTTAGTTTTAACCCGTCTATCGACTTAACGCCGTTGACTGTCACCAAAGTATTGCCGCCGGTAGCCGCAGAATAAATTATCTGATTGTCTTTGAGCGTATAGCCGTCCGATATTGATTCGGTTATGTATTTAGCCGTTGTGCCGCCGTAGCCGTACCAACTTTCCGGTGAAATTGTGTAAGGAGCGTTGCCGTCGGCGAGCTTAAGAGTATAACCGTTGCTGATTGTGACGTTAGATTTATTCAACGAATCGGCAGAGACAGTTACAGTCGTTCCGCTTAAAGTTATTCCGTCGGTTGACTTGACGCCGCTGACTGTTGCCAAAGTGCTGTTCCAAGTTCCATAAGTCGCATTCGTGCCGCTGAGCGTCCAATTGGGAGTGGATTTATCCGTGCCCGCAATGTTGACCTTAGACAAATTTGCCGAGCCAGATAACGTGATTGTTCCGTTCCCGACAGTAACGATAATATCCGAGCCGCTCTTAGTTGCGGTGTAAGTGCCGGTGCCGTCACCGATTTGTAGCGTCGAGTTATATTTAAAGCCGTAAATAATATCGTTGCCGTCGCCTGCCAGATACTGAATTAAATTGTTGGAAGCGTCGGTACCCAAGCTGATTGAATCATTACCCAAGCCGCCGTTTATTGTGACTTCCCGTCCGTAATTTTCAATGTAGTCGTTGTCCGCGCCGCCGCCTATCGACATATCGTATCCCGTTCCAGAGTTCAAAACATAATCATTGCCGTCGCCGCCACTTATCGTCAAGTTATGACCGTTAGCATTTTCAATGGAATCGTTGCCGGAGCCGCCGTCGACTGAAATACTCGCGCCGTAGCTATTATAAACGTAATCATCGCCCGTTCCGCCTTCAATAGTAACGGTGTTGCCGCGATTAAGGATGGTATCGTTATCCGCGCCGCCGTTTATAGTTAAGAGCCCGCCGCTGTTTGAAACACTGTCAGCACCTGCGCCGCCGTCTATAATCGCGCCGTCTTCCGAATTCTCAATGGTATCGTTGCCCGCGCCGCCATTAATAGTAGCTTGGTTGCCGCTGTTGTTAATAACATCGTCGCCCGCTTCGCCGTCGATACTGATATGGTCGCTGCTGTTGAGGACAGTATCTTTACCTTCTCCGCCAATGATTATGCCTGAATAGCCACCGTTACTGCGGATACAATCGTTACCGTTGCCGCCGCTGATTGATGAGTAGTGACCGCCCAAGTTTAAAATGGTATCATCGCCGTCGCCGCCGGCTATCGTAACTTTCTCGCCGCCCCAGTACGAATTGCCGCCCCAATCGCCGCCGTTCTGGATTAAATCGTTGCCGCCGAGTCCGCTAATCGTTATGTTTTTGAGCGTGTTGTTATAAGTGTCGTTGCCTGCCGTGAGCGCAATATTTCTATTCTCCACGCCGTCGATATTGACAATCGGCAAGTAAGATGCGCCTTTAAGAGTAATTGTTCCGTCGCCGACATAAACGATAACATCCGCGATGACATTTTGAGTTAAGTAAGTGCCGGTGCCGCCGCCGATTTGAAGCGTCGAAGTTATGTTTAAGCCTTCGATAACGTCGTTACCGTCGCCCGCATTGTACTTGAACAAAACATAATCGCCTGTACTGTAAATTGAATCATCGCCCGTGCCGCCGCTTATCGTTACTTGGTTGACGTAATTTTCAATGGAATCGTTGCCCGCTCCGCCGTCGATTAGAACATTTTGCCCGCCGCCGTCCAGAGCATTAGAGCCGCCGTAGTTTACGATAATGTCGTCGCCAGCAAGAGCCGTGATTGTCATTCTGTCGTATTCATTTTCGATAACATCATCGTCTTCCGTGCCGACGATAGTTCTTTTCTCCCTGCCGTGAATGTTGATAGACGATAAGCTTGCCGCGTTCTCCAATTTGACAAAACCGTTGCCGACATAAACGATAACATCATCGCCGCTGTTATGTCTGAAATAAGTACCGGTGCCGTCGCCGATTTGCAACGTCGTATCCGCCTTGAAGCCGCTGATAACGTCGTTACCGTCGCCGTTGTTGTAGACAATTAAATTTTCCTCTGCCGCGAAACTGGTCTCCGACTCGTCGTTTAGAATTATTGTGTCGTTATCCGCGCCGCCGAATATCTCAACGTAAGGGGCACCGCTGATAATGTAATCTTCGCCATGATCGCCGTAAATTGTGGTTTGTGAGCCGTTGGTCTCGATAGTGTCGTCGTCATCGCCGCCGTGAATCGTGACAAAGTTGCCGCCGTTGTAGATGCTATCATCGCCGCCGCCGCCTTGAATTGAAACGCGCCAAGCTCCGTTGTTGTGGATAGTGTCAGCGTATAAGCCGCCGTCGATTGTGACACTGGCTCCGTTGTTCCAGATAGAATCTCGCCCCGACTCGCCTAAAAGTAAATTCCTGTTACCGCCACCTAAAATAGTATCGTTATCATCTCCGGCTTTAATCGTGACGTTCTCATAGCCATCTCGCCACGTTCCGTTGGAAATGTAGTCCTGTTCCCCCGTGCCCTCAACCAAAGTGTCAGAGGCAGTAACACTGATTGTATTTGGCGCAGAGCCGTCGCCGGGATATATAATTGAACCTTCTGCCATGACGCCATCTCCTTTCTTTTTTTCACAATATAAACCGCCTTCAAAAACTTGGCAAGCCCGGTAAATTAAAATTTGATTAAAAATTTCTGCTTAACGTTTAGTTGTGTTGCTGTACGTCACGAAACTATTTTCCTTAAACGAATCAACAAAATCAATCTGCGCGGGTAAATAGGTTTTAGTTTCAATCAACGAGTCGAGTTCATTAGTAGTCGAGAAATTATTATCGTCTTCTAAGAACCAAGCAACGTTGCCTTGTTGATTGTAAGTTGTCTCTGCGCCTTTGGAGTTTACAACTGTGATAGATTTATTCGCGGCATTCTTTAACGTGATTTTGTTCGCGCCAACAGTGAAGACATAATCATCACCCTTAACCGCTGAAGATTTTACCGACCCCGACGCCAAACTGATTTTATCGCCCGCGCCGTAATCGACAATCAAATCGTTGCCGTCGCCGTTGTTGTAGACGAAAACATCATCGCCGTCACTGCCGTAAAGAGTATCGTTATTTTTGCCGCCAATAATTGTGTCGTGCCCGAAGCCGCCGAGAATTACATTAGCCTTTGCATTGCCCGTGATAACCAAATCCCGCGCAACCGACGAGGCGTCAATCGTTTTGATATTATCGTCGTAATCGTCGGCACTAAAATTTTGCTCAGCGTAATTCTTCAGCAAAGTAACGGTTGTATCGTTGACTAAAACATTGTTATCGGGAGCCGCCGGATAATAATTAACGCCCGTCGAATCAACGTAAGTGATAAGTTTGCTCTTGCCGCCCTTGACAGAAATTTTCCCGCTGCCAACCGTGAAGATAACATTGTTGCCGCTCGTCTTTTTACTGCTGACTTTGCCCGACGATATACTGATTTTATCCTCCGAAGAGTAATCGGTGATGATGTCGTTACCGTCGCCCGAAGCGTAAACGAAAACATCTGCGCCCGCGCCGCCTTTTAAACTGTCGTTGCCTTTGCCGCCAATGATAGTATCGTTACCGTCGCCGCCGATTATCGTATCTTTACTCGCGCCGCCGTCGATATAATCATCTTCCTCCGAGCCCGTAATTTTATTGGCGAGTTTGTTGCCCGTGATTCTGAGCCCGTGAGGAACCTGCGCGGCATCAATCGTCTTAAGAGAACTTTTGTAATCGTCGGCGTTAAAGTTGTCGTTAAGATAAGTTTCTAAAATCGTAGCCTTAGTGCCGCTAAGATTGACGGTCTGGGGATATGTGAATTGCTTACTGCCGTCGTCGTAGCTGATAACTTTGTCCTTAGCGTCTTTGACAGTAATTTTTCCGCCGTCGAGTACGAAGACAACATCTGAGCCGCTGACAGAAATATCTTCCAACAAGCCTGCCGCCAAACTGATTTTATCGTCGGAAGTGTAATCGGTGATAACGTCGAGTCCGTCGCCTTTGTTGTAAACGAAAACGTCTGCACCTTCGCCGCCCGTTAATGTGTCGTTACCTTTGCCGCCAATCAATGTATCGTTGCCGTCGCCGCCGATTATTTTATTCATCAACTTGTTGCCGGTAATGCTGATGTCGTAAGCAACAGCCGCGCCGCTTATCGTCTTGACTGAATTTTTATAATCGCCGTATTTGGCAATGTCGAAGTCGTCGCTTGTGTAATTGGAAAGAATCGTCGCGCCCTTGCCATCCGAACTAAATTTGACAGTTTCGGGGTAAGTGGTAACGTTGCCGTTTTTATCGAGGCAGGTAATTACTTTGCCCGCGCCGCCCATCACGCTGATTTTATTGGAGCCAACAGTGATGATAAAATTCTTGCCGCTGGTCTTAGTTGATTTAACTTTGCCCGAAGAAATTTGAATCGTATCGCCTTCCTCGTAGTCGGTGATGATGTCACTGCCCGCGCTGTAAATGAACAAATCATTGCCATTGCCGCCCGTCAAAGTATCATTACCTTTGCCGCCGCTGAGAGTATCATCGCCATTGCCGCCCGATAAACTGTCCTTACCGTCGCCGCCAACAAGAGAATCATCGCCCGCGCCGCCGAGTAATTTATCAGCACCCGCGCCGCCGCTTAAAGTATCGTCGCCCGCATTGCCGAGCAAAGTATCATTGCCCGCGTTGCCGATAATAACGTCGTTGCCCGAGCCGCCCAAAATTGAGTTGGCTTTAGCGTTGCCCGTGATTCTGATATTTTTAGTGCGTTCGGTAGCGTCGCCGTTCGCCACGTCGGAGGAAAGCGTAACTTTGGCGGAGCTGTCGTTGGTGTACTTTGCGAAAGTTTTAAGTTCAATCGTGTACTCTCTGCCGTTTGAATCGATAACGCTGACGGTTTTATTTTTAGCGTTCTTGACGCGCAACGAACCCGAATCAGTAACGAAAACCATATCGGAGCCGCTGACGGTTGGATTGTCGACTGTCGAGTTGATAGAAATTTTATCGCCGCTTGCGTAATCAGTGATAACATCATTGCCGCCGCTG
>CAJOHN010000020.1 GCA_905234235.1 uncultured Selenomonadaceae bacterium | reverse complement strand
GACGATTAGGAAATTGCTTGCAGTAAAATGGTGGAATTGGAGCTTGGAGAAAATCGCTGATAATTTTCCGCTCATTAATGACGTTGAAAAATTTTTGGCAACTCATTACTCTCCCGAATTGGAAATTAAAGCGAATAAAATTTCCGGTACTGATTTAAAAATTAGTAACAGGGGTGGGAGATTTTATCACTTTATTCCTGACTTTCTCGCGAAGAATCCGCTGTGGTCTAAGGTTGTGCGTGAATTTCGTCAGGCAAAGTTGGCGAATGCGTTGCTTATCATTTGGATCGGTAAGGATGCAACGACAGAGAATATAAATTCGCTGATGAAAGAAGTCGACTTTGACGAGAACAGCCTCATCTTCAAGCACGAGGAAAATCACGCTACTTTTGATGAAAGTACGCACTTCGTCTCGTTCAAGGATGGAGAAAAATTTTCTCCACTCGTTCTCCGACGCGGTACACACTTTATCACGACACGCGAAATGGAGACTTTAGAGGCTTTGGATTATCTTTGGGACACGGACGTTAAAATTATCTCTGCGCTTGATAAGAAAATTTTTTCAAATTAAGTTCAAGGAGGCAATACATTTGGTAAAAGTAAGCGTAATAGGGGCGACGGGCTACGCGGGCGCGGAATTGCTCTCGATACTAAATCGGCACCAGCAAGTTCAGCTCGCCCACATAACTTCGGAAAGCCATACAGGTAAAAGAATTTCGGAACTGTATCCTCATCTGCGCGGGATTTGCGATTTGACGTTGGAATCATTGGCGGACATTGAAAATATCGGCAAGGACAGCGATTTTATATTTATCGCCTTGCCGCACGGGCACGCTATGGACGTTGGGCTTAAGTTGGAAAATCTTCCCGTCAGAATTATCGATTTGGGCGCGGATTATCGTTTCGCTGACATTTCCGTTTATGAAAAATGGTACAACGTCGCGCATAAGCACAAGAACGCTCACAGAGTTTATGGGCTTGCCGAAATTTACCGCAATGAAATTCGCGAGGCAAAAATTATCGGCAATGCTGGATGTTTCACGACGGCGTCAATTTTAGCGTTGGCTCCGCTCGTTAAACATCATCTTATCGACGCCAATTCAATAATTGTGGACGCGGCAAGCGGAGTTTCAGGGGCTGGCAGAGGCTTAAAGCTCGGCAACCACTTCCCCGAACTTTACGACAACTTTAAGGCTTACAATGTTGCTCATCACCGTCACACGCCCGAAATCGAACAGGCTCTTAAAGATATTGGCGGCGAGGAAACTATTATCAACTTTACTCCGCATTTAGTTCCGATGTCACGTGGGATTTTGGCGACGTGTTACGCGACAGTTAAAGAAAATATTTCTGATGATATGATTGACGCCGCCTTCCAGAAAATGTACAGCGGAGAAAAATTTATCAGACTTTTGGGCAGAAATTCTTATCCCGAAACAAAGTTCGTTCGCGGCTCGAATTATTGCGATATTGGTTGGCACATTGACGAACGCACGCGGCGTGTTATAATCCTTTCCGCGATTGACAACTTGGTTAAGGGCGCGGCGGGGCAAGCCGTTCAGAACTTCAACATTGCGGCAGGTTTTTACGAAAGTATTGCTCTCGACGTGGCACCTTTTTATCCCTAAGGAGGAAATAAAATGTTCAGCGATAATCACAAAACGGCGGGCGTCGCTTATCCGCAAGGTTTCACGGCGGCGGGCGTCCGCGCAGGTATCAAAAAGAACGGCAATCTCGACGTGGCAGTCATCTACACGGAAAAAGAGGCGGCGGTTGCCGGCGTCTTTACAAAAAATTTAGTCGCGGCGGCTCCGGTTCATCTTAGTAAAATTGTAGTCGGCACGGGAACGGCTCATGCAATCGTTGCCAATGCGGGTTGCGCGAATGCTTGTACGGGCGAACAAGGTATCCGCGACGCGGAAAAAATGGCTCAAATAACGGCGGACGAACTTCATTGCAAGCAGGATGATGTTATCGTTGCGTCAACGGGGCTTATCGGTTCCAATTTGCCTATGGATAAGATGGAGGCGGGCATTAAAGACGCCGTTAAAAATCTTTCCAAAGAAGGCTCCGTCAATGCGGGCAATGCTATCGTCACGACGGATACTTATTCAAAAGCTTGCGCGACTGAAGTTGAAATCGGCGGTGTGGAAGTTCGTTTTGGCGCAATCGCGAAGGGCTCCGGCATGATTCGCCCGAATATGGCAACTATGCTCTGCTTTATCACCACCGACGCCGACATTGACCAAAAACTTTTGCAAGAGGCTCTCAGCGAAATTACCGAAGTCTCATTCAATATGGTTACAGTCGACGGCGATTCGAGTACAAATGATTCTGTGGTAATATTGGCGAACGGCGCGGCGGGCAATAAAAAAATCGTCGACAAGGGCGCAGATTATCAGAAATTCTACGACACGCTTAAAAATATTTGCGTCGAGATGGCAAAGCGTATTGCTGCTGACGGCGAGGGCGCGAGTAAATTCCTTACTATCAACGTCACGGGCGCGGAAAGTTTCGCCGATGCTAAAAAAGTCGGTATGGCTGTTGCCAATTCGCCACTCGTTAAAACTGCTTTCTTCGGGCAAGACGCTAATCCCGGCAGGACAATCTGCGCGGTCGGCTACTCCGGCGTTCACGTCATCCCCGAAAAAATTACTATCAAATTCGGCGGGCTTACTGTCTATCAAAACGGGCTTGTAACGAAATTTGACACGGACACTATGAAGAAAATTTTAGCGGAACATGATATTATTGTTGATATTAATTTGGGGCTCGGCAATGAAGCGGCGACTGTTTACACTTGTGATCTTACGTTCGCTTACGTCAAGATAAACGCGGACTACACAACTTAAGAAAAAAATATTTTAATTTAAATCATCCTCTGCTGAAGCTTAAGGCGGAGGATTTTTTTATTTCAAATGCGCCGTGCTGTTCATGAGCTCGACAGTAGCGTTTAAGTCGTCGAAACGTAAAATATTCAGTGCCACGTTGAATTGGCTTATCGCCCACATTTTATTAATCGGCATACCCAAAGCCGCGCAGAGTATCAGCCGAATGACCGCGCCGTGCGAAACGACTAAAATATTTTTATTGTCGTGGGCGGCAACGATTTTGCTCATGGCGTTTATAACGCGGGCTTGACATTCTAAGAAAGTTTCGCCGTGCGGAGGACGACATTTTTCGGGCGCGGTGAAAAATGTCCCAAAGTCATCGGGATAAATCTCCGCCAACTCAGCAATAGATTTGCCTTCCCAATAACCAAAATTTGTTTCGCGCAATTCGGGCAACGTTTGAACTTCCAAATTAAATTTCTCCGCCAAAATTTTTGCCGTATCAACTGCCCGCACTAAATCGCTTGAATAAATCGCGTCGATGTGTTGAAAAGGCGAATGCTCCGCTAACATTTTCGCTTGCCGAATTCCTTCGGGCGACAGCTTAACATTTGAGTTCCCCTGCAACCGTCCCTGCTTATTCCATTCAGTCTCGCCGTGTCTTACTAAAAATATTCTCGTCAAGAAAAACGCCTCCGAAATAATTTTTCGGTTAAGATAGCAAAAAATTTTTTGAACCGCAACCCGGATCGAATAGTGAAAATAAATCGCGGGTGTGTTATCATAGGCGCACTAATCTTATGAACGGGAGAAATTTTAATGGAAATTATTCAACTCACGCCCGAAGAGAAAAATGTTTTGGAGAGCATTTACGGACGACAATTACAAAACGTCGGTTATAATCCGCGCAAACTCGAAGCGATTAAAGATTTGACCGCGCAGGAGCAAAAATTCTTCACAGGGAAAAATTTTATGTCGGCGCATTTTTTTGTGCAGACGCTTTATAAAGTGCGCGGCGTCGTCAATCCAATTAAATTTACCGTCGCAATAAATCACATGTTCAACGAGAATGAAAATCTGCGCGCTAACTTCTGCGATTTGGGTACGCGTGTCGTCAAAGTCATTCGCCCCGCAAATTTTGTGAAGCCCGAAGTCATCTTCCGCAATCTGATAAACGTTAAAAAGGACGACCTCGACGCAGAGTTTAGGAAAATTTTTGAGGCTGATGTCCGCCGCGAGATAGATATTGCGCACGACTCGCTGATTCGTTTTGCGATTTACAAGACGAGTGAAACTGAGTTCGCAGCATTCGTGACGATGGCATATGTAATTTCCGAGCATTTTGACGCCGCCGATTTTTTCTGTAACCTCTTCGACCTCCCCGCCGAACTTAAGCCGAAAAAAATTCCCGACAACTTGCCGCCGAAAAATTATGATGCGATTCGCGAGTATTGGGCAAAGATTCTCGATAACCCGCCGCCGCCGACCATTCTCCCTTACGAACAAGAAAGCGAGGAGGATTATCGTCAACATGGTTTACTAACGACAATGTCCGCCGACCTTTTATCCGATTTGTTAGGGCTTGCTCAATCGAACCGCTTAATGTTCATGGCGATTTTGCAAACGGCATGGGGTTTCATGTTGCAACTTACAAATAAACAACTCGACTGCCTGTTTTGCCAAATTTCATCGTCGGAAGATTTCGCGTTCAATGTAATTCCCGTGCGCTTAACCGGCGACAATGACTTAACCGTTGAGCAAATCGTTCGTCAGCAGTTCCGCCAACTTATAATCTCGCAACCTTACGGCTTGTCAGATTGGACGACTTTAGACGAATTAACCGCGCAGAGAAAATTGTTTGATCACTTCCTCAACTTTAAGGAATTTACTCTGAACGAATTGAAGTACGCTAAGTACACGAGCACGCCCGCCGAGCCTTTTGGCAAAATTATTTATCAAAGCTCTTGGTACGCGCAGGGTATGAAGCTCAACGTTTACTTTCGATACTCGCACGACAAACTGATTATGTATTTCCTTTACGACGCGGGAAGATTTTCTAAAGGCGGCGTCGAAAAACTTTGCAAGCTTTACTTGATTATTCTTCAGCAGATTGTTATCGATTGGAACGCGAAGTTCTCCGAATTAAAACAACATCTGACTGAACGTTCTGAAACTCAGCAGGAAGTCGAAACGGCTCCGCCAAAAGATGAACGTGTAAGACGCCTCGATTTCCTCTCGCAACTGCCGATTTTGCAAGGACGTTACGGCGGGACGATTAAGCTGTTCGTTGAGCAATCGAAACTTATCACGCTGTACGAAGGCGATAGAATTTCCGGCGACATAATCGACGAAAACTTTATCTTTGTCGTGGACGGAATACTTTCTCGCAACGCTGACACCGGCGACGGCTGGTACAACACGCTTGACATCATCGAAAAAAATTCCCTTATAAACCCCACAAGCCTTTTGGAAAACAGACTGGCGACATTTTCTGCGACCGTTTTGACTGATAAAGCGGAGCTGTTACTGGTTCCCCGCGACGTGCTGATTGAGGCGATTCATAAAAATTCGGAAGTCGCAATGTCAATCATCAACCACGCGTTAGAGGAAATGGAACGCTGGCAAGTTGCTTGGTTACAATCATAAAAATTTTTGAGGTGATTAATTTGAAGTATGAAGCGGTAATTGGTTTGGAGATTCACAGCGAATTGAAAACGGCGACAAAAATTTTCTGCGGTTGCGCAACGACATTCGGCGCGGAGCAAAATACTCACGTCTGTCCGGTATGTTTAGGCTTGCCGGGCGTGTTGCCGACGATTAATAAAAAAGTCGTCGAGTTCGCTATCAAAGCAGGGCTCGCGACCAACTGCAAAATCAACAAGTACAGCAAGTTTGACAGGAAAAATTATTACTACCCCGACCTCCCGAAGAATTGGCAGACTTCGCAGTACGATTTGCCCATTGCTTACGAGGGGCACGTCGAGATTGACGTTGACGGCGTAAAAAAAATCGTCCGCCTCACACGCATTCACATGGAAGAGGACGCAGGCAAACTTGTACACAGCGGCACGACGATTAAAGATTCTGCCAGTTCCAACGTTGATTATAATCGGACGGGCGTGCCGTTAATTGAGATTGTGAGCGAACCAGATATGCATTCCGCCGCCGAAGCCCGCGCTTACATGGAAAAAATCAAGTCGATTCTCGAATATATCGACGTGAGCAACTGCCGCATGGAAGAAGGCAACCTCCGCGCAGATATAAACGTTTCGTTGCGCCCCGTCGGCTCCGATAAGCTCGGAACGCGCACGGAAATGAAGAATATCAACTCGTTTAAGGCACTCGAAGACGCGATTAATTACGAGATTGAACGGCAAGCAGAAGTCCTCGACGACGGCGGAAAAATTATTCAAGAAACGCGCACTTGGAATCCCGAAAAAGGAATTACTCAATCAATGCGTTCCAAAGAAGACGCGCACGATTATCGTTACATGCCCGAACCCGATTTGCCGCCGATTGTCACAACCGACGCGGAGATTGAGGCGTTCAGAAAATCTTTACCCGAATTGCCCGACGCTCGCCGCCAACGTTTGATAAAAAGTTTCGGACTTAGCGAATACGACGCGGGAATTATTACTAGTTCGCGGGCTATGGCGGAATATTTTGATTCTGTTGTCGATAACGGAGCCGACGCTAAAGCCGCCGCCAACTGGATTATGGGCGACCTGTCCAAAAATCTCAACGCGGACGGCTTGACGATTGAAAATTCGCCCGTCGACGCAAAAAGATTGGCTGAAATGATTAAACTTATCGCCGACGGAACTATCAGCGGGAAAATCGCCAAGACTGTTTTCGCGGAGATGTGGACTTCTAAAGATTCGCCCGCGCAGATTGTCAAGGATAAAGGGCTCGTGCAAATCACCGACACCGGCGCGATTGAAGGCGTTATCGACGAAGTCATTGCCAAAAATCCCAAAGCTGTTGAAGAATATCGCGGCGGCAAGAAAAAAGCTCTCGGCGCACTCGTCGGACAAGTCATGAAGCTTACCAAAGGCAAGGCTAATCCTCAGCTCGTCAATCAGTTGCTCGCCAAAAAATTGGGAGATATTTAAATGCCGAAACTTTTTGACCCGAAATTTCCCGGCGGCTTTATCGAAGTCGAGCACATCAACGCTTACCTCTTGCCCGGTCCCGATATTTACGTCAAGCCGCGTGCTAAACCTTTTTTCCGCGTTCCGGAAATGCGTAAAGGTTCTCAGCCGACTGATGACGGAAATTTATTGTTGACGCCCGCCGAACGTGACGAACTCATTGAAAAAAATCCGCTCGCCGAAAAATATATTCATCCGTGCGTTGGCTCCAAAGAATTTATTCGCGGAATTAAACGCTATTGCTTATGGCTTGTCGATTGTCCGCCCGATGAACTTCGTGAAATGCCGCTGGTTTATGAACGCGTTAAAAATGTTCGCGAGTTCCGATTGAAAAGCAAAAATGCCACGACGCGCAAAAACGCTGACAAGCCGGCAGTTTTTCAAGCAATTCGACAGCCCAAGACAAATTATCTGTTGGTGCCGAGTGTCAGTTCCGAACGTCGAAAATATATTCCGATTGGTTACATGGACGCCAACACGATTGTAACGGATTTAGCTTTTTCCGTGCCCGACGCAGATTTATTTTTGTTTGGGATGCTGACGAGTTCGGTTCACATGGCGTGGGTTCGATTGGTCGCGGGGAGATTAAAGAGTGATTATCGCTATTCAAACACGATTTGTTATAATCCGTTTCCGTTCCCGCTGTACTATCCCGACAGTTATAAGCCGCGCGTTGAAAAGACTGCGCAGAAAATTTTAGACGCTCGAAAAAATTATCCGAACGCGACGTACGCAGATTTGTATGATGAAATTTCAATGCCGAGTGATTTGCGTAAGGCGCACGAGGAAAATGATTTGGCGGTGTTGAGTTTGTACGGACGACTTAAGCCCGACATGGACGAAATGACGATGCAAGTTAAGTTGCTTTACATGTATGGGGCATTGCTGGAACATTTCGGCGAAACGGACGATGACGAATAATTTTTACAGGCTTGAATAAAATTTCTCGCCGCGCTCGGACAACCTGCAAAGTGAATGTGCAGATACGAGGCGACGAGATTTTTTTTATTAACGCCCGCGAGATATTCCTTGCCGGTGCGCACGCGTCGACATTTGAAAATTTTTTCGTCGGAAGTTTCAGCGGTAGAGAAATGGAACTCGTGCGCGTGAAATTTATCGCCCGCCTTGCCAATCGCGCAATCAGTTAAAATTTCAGCCTCGATGTAGCCGACGGTTTGAAGTTTATTGGTCATGGTCGCCGCGCCGTCAATCACGCCGCACATCTCGAAACTTTTGCCGCCGAAGTCAATCAGATTTTTCATCAAGTACATAAAGCCGCCGCACTCCGCAAGAATCGGCAAATTATTTTGAGCCGCGTTGAGAATATCTGCGCGGATTTTTTTATTTTGTTGAAGTTGAGCCGCGAACATTTCGGGGAAGCCGCCGCCGATAATCAAGCCGCTGATATTTTCGGGAAGATTTTTATCATGGAGCGGGCTGAAGTAAATAATTTCCGCGCCGAGCCGTTCAAGTTCATTCAAACTCGCGCCGTAATAGAAATTGAACGCCTCATCTTTAGCAACAGCGATTTTTATCGTCGGAGAAATTTTTTTATCACGAACAAAACTTTCAAGCGGCGCGGAATCATTCGCGAGGCTTATCAGCGCGTCAATGTCAACTTGCTCCTCGACAGCCGCGCAGATTTTTTTAATCACGTCAGCAGAATTACTCTCCGCCGTCGGCACAAGTCCCAAATGTCTTTCGGGCAAAAAAAATTCGTCGTTACGTCTAATCGCGCCGAAAACTTTTATTCCAAGCGCGTCCAGAGCGTCGACGATTATTTTTTTATGCGAATCGGAGCCCAGCCGATTTAAAATCACGCCCGCAAAATTTATTTCTTTGTCAAACTCTCTAAAGCCCAATGCAACTGCCGCCGCTGAAGCCCCCATGCTTTTTGCGTCGATAATTAAAATGATTGGCGCGTTTAAAAGCTTAGAAATTTCAGCCGTCGAAGAAACGCCGCCTTTGCCGCCGTCGTAAAGCCCCATGACGCCCTCGATAATCGAAATGTCCGCGCCGTTTGAAGTCTCGATAAAAATTTTTTTGAGCTTATCCTCGCCGACAAGCCAGCTGTCGAGGTTGTGAGAAATTTTTTTACAAGCGAGTTCGTGCCAACCCGTGTCGATATAATCCGCGCCAACTTTGTACGGTTGAACATTCAGCCCGCGCTTTTGCAACGCCGCAAGTAAACCCGCCGTTATCGTCGTCTTACCGGAGCCGCTTTGTGTCGCCGCGATTATCAGTCGTGGAAAATTATTTTTCATTGAGCCCTCGCGAATTGTCCAGCATGTAAAGAATCGCATTAACCGCCGCAACTGCGATTGACGAGCCGCCCTTAGTCCCCGCGACCGTTATAAATGGAATTTCATTTTGCGCGGCAAGTTGAGCCTTAGCCTCCGCCGCCCCGACAAAACCAACCGGCACACCGATTATCACCGCAGGACGAATATTTTCCTCGCGAACAAGCCTGAGCACTTCAAACAACGCAGTCGGCGCATTCCCAATCGCTACAATTTCTCCGTTTAATCTTTTGCCGAAAATTCTCATCGCCGCCATCGAACGAGTAATGCCCTCGCGCTTGGCGAACTCGCGAACGTCGACATCAGAAACTTTGCAAAAAATTTCGCCGCCAAATTTCGTGAACGTCCGAATGCTTATCCCGCGCCTAACCATTTCGACATCAGTAAAAATATTTGCACCGCGTAAAAGTGCCGTCTTAGCCGCCGCGATTGCTTCGGGATGAATTTTTATTATCGGCGCGTATTCGACATCGCCCGCCGCGTGGATGATTCGCGAATAAATTTTGCGTTCGTCGTCGCTGAGTTCAAGCCCTGCCAAATGCGGCGCGATTATCTCCATGCTCCGCTCCTCAATTTCAATCGGATTCGTCATGAACATAAAAATTCTCCTCTCAAATTTTCTCCGCCGTGATAATCCAAACGGGATTCAACGCTTGGCTCATGTCGTAAGCTCTGATTTTTTTTAGGCGCGTGATTTGAACTTGAAAAGCCTCGTAATACCAGCCGCGCTTCCTGCAATATTCCAAAGCCCCCGCCGCCGTCTGAAGAGTTATCGCGTTGACGACGATTCGCCCGCCAACTTTTAATTTCATGTCGAGAACATCAAGAATTTTTTCGAGCTTGCCGCCGCTACCGCCGATTATAACCGCGTCCAATTCCGGCAAAATTTCCAAGCCTTCGGGAGCCTCCGCGCAGATTATTTCCACGTTGTTGACTGAAAATTTCTTGACGTTGCGCTTAATAAGTTCGACAGCCTCAGCTTTCCGTTCAATCGCAAAAATTTTCCCGTTCGGAGCAAGGAGAGCCGCCTCAATCGTTATCGAACCGGTACCCGCGCCCACATCAGCGACAATCGAACCGGAATTAATTTCAGCCTTTGCCAATGTCAAAATTCTAATCTCCTGCTTAGTCATCGGAACTTCGCCGCGCAGAAATTCTTCGTCGTCAATCATATAATCACCTCAAATCTTAATCACGATACCGCGCCTGTAAAGAAATTCGGCGAGCGGCAACCACATTATACACCACAACGCGCAGAAAATCATCGAGCCGAATTGTGGGCTTATCAAATTAGCAAACGTCCCTTGAAATATCCAAACGTAAAAATTTCCGGCGGGCGCAGGGATTATGTACAGCAACATCAGCGCAATGTTCGTCAGCAAAAAAAAGAACAGCGGATTCGTGCCGACGGCGCACAACGGTTGGAAAAAATTTTTGGAGCGCGGAACTTTATCGAACAAATAAATCAGTACGGCGAATAAAAATATTTCTACGCCCGAAGTTATCAGCGCGAACGGAGCCGTCCATAATCTTTTCGCGACAATGTCAAGCAAACTCCACAGCTCGCCCGCCACTAAAAATATTATCGCCGCCACGCTCAATAAAAAAATTTTCCCACGTGTCGTCGTGACGTTATCGATAAGAACTCGCCCAACTAAAAATCCAAATAAAAATGACGCCGCACTCGCTATCGTGCCGTAAAGACCTTCGGGGTCGTGTGTCGCAGTGTACATGTGATTCGCGCCGAAAATATAATCAACTGCGCGGCTGATATTATCCTCTTCAGCAAAGGGATTATCGGGCGCGTAAATGTGGAAGCCTATCGACGATAAAATCAGCAAGCAGAACGCCGCAATCAAAATTCCAAAGTCGTTGCGTATCGCCCGCGCAATAAAAATTCCAAGCGCGTAAGTCAGAGCCAAGCGTTGAAGTATCCCAAAAATCCGCAGGTTTTCAAGCGCGCCCGCATTGAAGGGCAACATGTTAAAAATAATTCCGATTATGAATAGCATTGCCGTCCGATTGAGGATTTTTTTAGTCGTGGGAATGCGCTTTGACATCGAAACCGCCGCCGATATTCCCATCGCAAATACAAAACCCGGGAATGCAAAGTCTGCGAACGTTAAACCTTCCCAAGCCGCGTGAATAAATATCGGGTAAGCAATTCCGTTGGGCGGCGCGTCGACAAAAACCATTATCATAATCGCCAAGCCGCGCAGAACGTCCAATGAATAAATTCGCCTCATAAAATCGTCTCCAAAAAATTTTTCATGATTATATCACAAAAATCCTCGCGGTGATGCTTTTCAGATAAAATTTCTCATTTAGGGAATTAACAAAAAAAACAACTATTATACTCCCTAGAGTAACACTCAAAAATTTTCTCGAGGAGATGAGGAAAATGTTCAAACGAACGATTGCCGCCTTAGCGATTTTGGCGGCGATTCTCTGCTTGGCGGTGAAGGTCGATGCCGCCGATACGCGCCACACGAAGGACGACGAGTGGCTTATTTACTGGTACGTCTGCGGCACGAATTTGGAAGAAGAAGATTTTCTAGCGACCAACGACATTGCCGAGCTACAGGAAGTCACGCTCCCGACGAATATCAAAGTTTTGATTTATGCTAACGGTGCAGCAAAATGGCAACATCAATGGATTGATAAGAAAGGTCCGGGCATTTATCTTTACAGCTCAAACGGTTTGGATAAATTATCCAGCTGGAAAGCAGACATGGGTAGCCCCGACACCTTGAAGAAATTCCTCAAATTCGGCGAGGAAAATTTTAATCCCGACCACAGGATTTTAGTCTTTTGGGATCACGGCGGCGTAAACGGTCTTTGCTACGATAAAGCATTTGATCTCAATCCCAAACCCGAAAAAGAACATCATTTGACTTACGACGATCTGCACAATGTTTTCGCAAGTGTTTACGGGCATTCTGACCGAAAGCCGTTTGAACTCGTGGGCTTTGATTTATGTTTCAGCGGTTCTTAAGAATTGGCAAACAGTATTGCCGACTTTTCACGTTATATGGCAGGCTCGGAACCCTCTTCAAGCGGTTTGGGCTGGAATTATACTTATTGGCTTACCGCTTTGGCAGATAACCCCGCCATGAACGGCGCGGCTGTCGGACAAGCCATTTGCGACGGAGCTATGGGAGTTTATGAATCGGAAGAAGGAGCCGGTCTTGCCGGTGAAGTAAATGCTTTTTCGGTTATTAACCTTAACAAAATGCCCGCACTGCGCAAAGCTTACGAAAAATATTTCGGCGGAGCAAAGAATCTCGGCGGAGTGTTTGCTCGTGCTGCTTCGTCAAGATACACTGAAAGATATTCCGATTGTTATGTGGACTTGGGGACGCTTGCCGAAAATACTAAAGATATTTTGCCCGAAGCCTCCGAAAATTTACTCAACGCGATTCACGACGCGGTCTCTTACAATCGTCCCGGTTCGTACCTGTCGGCACAAGGCATTTCGACTTACTATCCTTACGTCACAATGGACAAACCTTTCTCGCAAGAGGAATTCGACAATTTCTTGGCTCAAAAGACAACGCCTTCCTCTCAAAAAAATCTCTACAAGAAATTGCTCAACCTTGACGTATTGAATTTGTCGGGTGTTCCCGTTGTTGAAAATGAAGACGGAAATATTGCTACACAACTCACGCCCAAACAGCTTAAAAACGTTTCTGCGGTTCGCAGTATAATAATGCCTTACATTGAGTACGGCGACGAATCTGTCGGCTTGGAAGATGAAGGCGCGATAATTTTATCCTCTGACATCGACTTGAACATTGATTGGCAAACAGGCACGTTTACCGAAAATTTTCAAGGGAATTGGCCAACAATCGACGGACATAAAATTCTTATGAAGCTATCGGTTGAAGGTTCTCTCCGCGATTTTTATCAAGTTCCCATTCTCTTAAGTTACGAGCAAGAATTGGAAGGGCAACAAGATGAGCAAGGTAACCCGATAAAAATACCGCATGAAAACGAGCCTGTCACATTGCAAATTGCCTTCGATTTTTCCTCTAACACCTATGAAGTATTCGGAGTCGGCTCAAGTGTAGAAAACGGCATGATGCGCGACAGAAGTATCGAACTTAAGCCGGGCAATGTGATAACTCCCATTTTCCTTTCTATTGTTCCTGAAGACAGCCTCGACGCCACAAGCGGAAATGTAATGCAATACACCAACCCGCAAACCGGCAAAAGCATAATTTACAAGGTAACCTTCGGCGAATCGTTCACATACACCGAAAAATCAGCGATTGAGTTCCAACCGTTTGAAGCCGGCGACTATTTTTATTTCTTCCAATTTATTGCGCCGAACGGTACTGCCGCATACTCGTGGCCTGCTGTTATAACGATTGACGAATACGGCGGGATTACCAAAACCATTCCCACGCCCGAAGATTTGATGCAAACCACCGAAGAATAACATACAGACCAAAATTTTTGAGCCGCCTGTGCCTGCGAGTTAATCGAGAGCGGGCGGCAAAATTTTAATCTTTAATAGAAAAGAGGTGATTCACATGAAAAAATTTTTAACGTCATTACTCGTGCTTGTTATGCTCGCTGTTGCCATTCCAGCTTTTGCCGCCATCAGAGAGTTTACTTGCTCAAGATGTCATGGCTCAGGGAAATGCCCAATTTGCTTTGGAACAGGTAAAGTTGCCGCATTACATTGGGAGCGTAATGAAAAGGGAAAAAAAGTACGCGTTCCGCCATATTGGAAAAAATGTTACGGTTGTCTTGGGAATAAAAAATGCAGACCTTGTCAAGGAAAAGGAAAGATTAAACGTTACACAGACTATTGATTCCTCATAAAATGATACATAAAAAAATCCCGTCGCTCGGATTGAGTGACGGGAAATTTTTTTGTCCGAAAGATTTTAAGCGCGTTCGATGTAATTTCCTGTGCGCGTGTCGATTCTAAGAACGTCGCCCTCATTAATGAACAGCGGCACTCTTACGACGTAGCCGGTTTCAAGCGTGGCGTTCTTCGTCGCGCCGGTAGCGGTGTTGCCTTTGACGGCAGGCTCGCACTCAGTAACCTTAAGCTCGACGCTGTTGGGAAGGTTGACGCCGATAATGCGCCCCTTGAACGTCTGCAGATTGACTTCCATATTTTCCATAAGGTAATTCAGCGCGGTACCGAGTTGCTCTTTGTTAAGCTCAATCTGTTCGTAAGTCTCAACGTCCATGAAAGTATATTGCCCGTCGGATTCGTAGAGATATTGCATTTTGCTGGTATCGAGGCGAGCAGGCGGCATTTTCTCGTTAGGGTTGAAAGTGCGTTCGACGACCGCGCCGGTTTCGACGTTTTTAATTTTCGTGCGAACAAACGCCGCGCCCTTACCCGGTTTGACGTGTTGGAACTCAACGACTTGCCAAGCTTGTCCGTCAATCTCAATCGTTAAACCTGTCCTAAAATCTGTACTTGAAATCATACTGTAACCTCCAATTTATAATTCAATCAAAGTTTTAGGCGAGTGCGTCAGCGGTTTAGCTTTGCCCGCCGTAACCAAAATGGTATCTTCAATCCGCACGCCGCCGAAGTTCGCAATGTAAATGCCCGGCTCATCGGTAACAATCATGTTGGGAAAAAGTTTTTCGCACTTGCTACGCTTGCTGAGGCGCGGCTCCTCGTGAATTTCAAGCCCGACGCCGTGTCCCAATCCGTGAACAAAAAATCTTCCGTAACCTGCGTTCGTCAATCTGTCGCGAACAGCCGCATCGAGTTCCTTACCGCCTTTGCCCGCCGTAATAATTTCTAAGCCGTAAAGTTGCGCGTCAAGCACGAGGTTATAAATTTTCCGCTGTTCAGCCGAAGCCTTACCAACACAAACCGTCCGCGTGATGTCGGAGTGATAGCCGTTAAACGTCGCGCCGAAATCGATTGTAACAAGTTCGCCCGCGCAGATTTTTTTATCGGTAGCGGTGCCGTGCGGAAGAGCACTTCGCCAACCCGAAGCAACTATCGTCGTGAACGCCGCCGCCTCCGAACCTAAACGCCGCATAATATACTCCAACTCCGCCGCAACTTCAATCTCGCGAACGTCGGGCTTAATGAACTCCAAAATTTTTTCAAAGGCGTCATCAGCAATTTTGCACGCCCTGCGAATCTGAGCAATCTCCGCCGCGTCCTTGACTTGCCGCAACGTATCAAGCTCAACCGATTTAAATTCGACGTTGGGAAGTTCTTTTTTGAGGTAGCTGTGTTCGGCGACTGTCATAACTAAACCCTCGAAGCCGATTTTCTTACAGCCCGAAATTTTTATCTCCTCGACGATTTTTTTATAAAGCCCCTCTGTGTGTTCGACCAGTGTAAAATTTTTAGTTTCGTTGAGGGCTTGCTCGATGTAACGCCCGTCGGTTATCAGCTTGCGGAAATTTTTCCCGATAAATAAAACAGCACTATCGCCGCGAAATCCGCTAAGGTAAGTCACGTTTGCTTGCTTGGTTATCAAGAACGCGTCGACCTCTTCAGCGGCAATTTTATCGTAAAGATTCGCCAGTCGCCCGCTGAAATTAAAACTTGTATTCATTTGGTATCCTTCTGAATTTTGCGAATGGCAATGTCAAGCGCGGCAATGTAACTGTCGACGCCGAAGCCGCAAATTTGACCCACGACGACCGGCGCGATAACCGACGTGTGCCGAAATTCCTCGCGGCGATGAATGTTCGACAAATGCAACTCAATCACGGGGACGGGCACGGCAGCAATCGCGTCGCGCAGGGCAATGCTGTAATGCGTCAAAGCTCCGGCGTTCAACAAAATGAAATCGTAACGCCCGCGCGCCTTCTGAATCGCCTCGACGAGTTCGCCCTCATAATTCGACTGCAGAAAATCTATCGTGTCGACGCCCGCATGATTCGCGCGTTCGCGCAAGAGTTCGTTTATGTTGTCCAACGTCAGCCGTCCGTAAATTTCCGGCTCGCGCGTTCCCAATAAATTTAAGTTTGGTCCGTTCAATACTAAAATCCGCTTGACGTTCACGCCGTCAGTGTCTGATTGCAAATTTTTTCTCTCCTTCCACGACGGGTAAATCTTCCAGTTCGAGGCTCGTAACTTTGATTCGTCGCCTGCCCGTTTTTATCCGCTCAATAAGTTGTTCGATAATCTGCGGTTCGCCTTGCAACTCCATTGTCACGGAGCCGTCTTCCATATTTTTAACCCAACCCGTCGCGCCCAAATCTCTTGCCGATTCTCTAACGAACTTCCTAAAGCCGACACGTTGAACGCGCCCGACGGCTCGCCCTGCCTTGCGAATAACGGGCTCGGCTTCCCCGCAATAAAGATCCCTTAGTAAGCCCATAATTTCTCCTTAATATCGAATCGCAAATTTATTCTCGCCGCCGACAACGGGCATATCCGAACTCTCAAAACTTTTAACTTGAATCCAATCGTTGCCGCGTTTAATCTTGGCGATAAGACGTTCGACAACTTCCGCCTCGCCTTGAAGTTCCATTGTCACGGAGCCATCACTCATATTCTTAACCCAGCCCGTTATGCCCATAGCTTTTGCGTTGCTCTGAACAAAAAATCTGAAGCCAACGCCTTGAACGCGCCCGACTGCTCGCCCAGCCTTGCGAACGCCGTTTTGAAGATTAACGGGCTCGACGGGATCAGCGTCTTCATCTGCGCCACCAAAAATATTTCTCCAAAAGCTCATAACTCTCAACTCCTCATCAGTGACCAAATTTCTACGGGCTCGGCGACGGGGATTTTTACAATTTGTTGCGCATGCGGTGCCGATAAAATTTCTAAGCCGTCCGCGTCAAACATTGCGGTTATCGTTTGCGAAAAATTTTCCCCGTGAGGTTGAAGAAATTCTACGCACTGATTAATTTCAAACTTCCCGCGCTGTTCAATCGTCGCCGTCATAGTGATTGCGTCAAAATCTCTGACGATTCCCAAAAAATTAGCCGAACGGCTCGGCTTGGAAGTATCGTAAATTTCAGTAGGTTTGCCGTCGCTGAGAAAAAATCCTGTCATATAGGGACGATGCGCAATTTTATCGAGTTCGCTAAACCATTCGCCGCGCAGATTAAAATCGCCGTCGAAATATGAATCAATCGCCGCCCGATAAACTTTGACGACGCCAGCCACATAATTAACGCTCTTCATGCGCCCCTCAATCTTTAAACTCGCGACGCCGCTTTTAATAACCTTGTCAATGTACGGAAGCAAGCACAAATCTTTGGAGTTCATGACGTAGGAGCCGTGTTCGTCCTCGCCGACGGGGAAAAATTCGCCTGCGCGGGTTTCTTCAACTAAATTATATTTCCAGCGACAAGAATGCGTGCAAGCCCCTTGATTAGCGTCGCGCCCCGTTAAAAATTTCGACAGCCAACACCGCCCCGAATAAGATATGCACATCGCGCCGTGTATAAAAATTTCAAGCTCCGCCGCGCAGTTCTGTTTAATGTCAAGAATCTCCGCGCAGGTTAATTCTCTCGCCAAAACAATTCGGCTCGCGCCCAAGTCACTGAAAAATTTCGCCGCCCGCCAATTTGTGACGTTCGCTTGTGTGCTGATGTGAATTTTTAAATCAGTCAGCTCCCGCGCCAAACTCAACACGCCTAAATCAGAAACTAAAATCGCGTCGACGCCCGCAACGTCTAAAAATTTCAGATAATCGGCGAGCGCGTCCAAGTCGGCATTATGCGCGAAGATATTCACTGCCGCATAAATTTTCTTGCCGAGACTGTGAGTAAATTCAACGGCTTTCAAAATTTCTTCGCGAGTAAAATTGTCGCCGTAAGCGCGGAGGCTAAAATTTTTCCCGCCGAAATAAACCGCGTCCGCCCCGTAAATCAACGCCGCTTGTAATTTCTCCAAGTTCCCCGCCGGTGCCAACAGTTCCGGCTTAACGATATTGATTGACAAGATTTAAATGCTCCTCGTAAGTGAACGAATAATGATTATGCCCGCGCCTGTCCGCCACAAAGTATAAATAATCGGTGTCGGCGGGGTGCAATACTGCTTCTATCGACGCCATGCCCGGATTTGCTATCGGTCCCGGCGGTAAGCCCGTATGTTGATAAGTGTTGTACGGCGAATCAATTTGCGTGTCCTCGATTGATAAATCTTCCTTCGGCGAGTCCATTAAATATTGGAGCGTTGCGTCGGTTTGTAATGGCATGTTCAACTTGAGACGCTTTAAGAAAACCTGCGCGACTATCGGGCGGTCTTCGGGGAAACGGACTTCGCGTTCGACTAACGACGCCAACGTTATCAAATCGTAAACCGATAAGCCCATTTTCTCGGCTTGCGTGCGCATTGAAGGCGTTAATTTTTCGTCAAATGTACGCGCCAACAAATCTAAAATTTCCTCAATCTCAACGTCGCTCTCGACCGTGTAAGTGTCGGGGAATAAAAATCCCTCCGCCGCGTAGAAAACATTTTTCCGTTTGCGCATGTAGTCATAAGGCGCGAAGTCAGCCGCCGCCTTGAGGAAATCATCCTTATCAACCAAATCAAGACTGTAAAGCCGCTCGGCAATTTCCTTAACGCCAAAACCTTCGGGAACTGTGAATCGAACTGTTCTTTTCTCTCCCGTCAAAAGTTTCGCGAAAACTTCATCGTCTTCCATGTCCGCAGTAAAAGTGTAGGAGCCGGGACGAAATTTATCGTCGTAATCGTAGAAACGCGCAAGGAGTCTGAACTTCAAACTGCTGGCGATAACGCCTTTCTCCGCTAAACGCTCGGCAATTTCCGCCGTCGATAATCCCTCGCGAATTTTTATGTTGATACGCTTTTCTTCCTCTGTGGCGGTCTCTGCAACGGTCTCGGTTTGTACAGGTTTATCAATATGTGTGACGTTCGGATCTACGAAAATTAAAACGCCGCCGATAACCACTATGCAAGCAAAAACCGCGCCCGCAACCGTCGCAACGTACTTAAAAGAAATTGCCTCGCGTAAATCGCTGAACGAAATATTTAACTTTTCGCGGAAAGTTTTTTTGCCTGCGCGGCGCGAAGGGATTTTTAATTCTTTAGTCTCCGCGTCGCGAAATGTTTTATCATCGTCGGGCTTACTCATTCTTCCTCATCCAAAAGTTTTTCGTAAGCTTCCTGAACCATATCAAATTCTTCCTCCGTCGGCTCGACGTATTCTTCTTGCCCGTCCGCGTTGATGATAATTTTGGCAATGATAACGTCGTCATCTTCGCAACCGCATTCGCAACCCGCGCCGTGTTCGTGCTCGTCGTCTTTGACTTCAACCAACAGCGCATAATTATCGTCGCCGACAGGGATAATCATTTCCTCGACGTAGTAAAAGACGTTGCCTTCCTCGTCGATCATCTCAATCAAAACATCGTCGTCAGCAAATTCTTCGTTGTGCTTATTATCCATTCTTAACTTTCCACTCCTAACTTTTAACTGAATCCAGCCAGCCTTGCAGAATATAAACTGCCGCCATCTTGTCGATAACTTTTTTGCGTTTCTTACGGCTTATATCCGCCTCGATTAAACTTCGCGTCGCCGCAACCGTGCTTAAGCGTTCGTCCCAAAAAATTTGTTTGACATCGGGGAACGCCGCGCAGATTTTAGCCGCGAATTTTTTTACCAACTCACAACGTTCGCCCTCCGTGCCGTCCATATTTTTTGGCAAGCCGATAACAAACGTCGCAGCCTCGAATTGCGCAACGAGTTCGCCGAGCCGTTTCAAGTCGTCTTTATTGGATGTGCGCCGAATTGTCTCGACGCCCTGCGCGGTCAGCCCTAACAAATCACTTACCGCTACGCCGATTGTTTTATCGCCAATGTCAAGAGCCAATGCCCTCACGCCTTGCCCTCCAATCGTTCAAGATAGGCGCGTACCAGCTCCTCCAAAAGTTCATCGCGCTCAACTTTGCGAATCTTACTGCGCGCATCAAGATGACCCGTTACATAAGCAGGGTCGCCGCTCAAAAGATAGCCAACCAGTTGGTGCACAGGATTATATCCCTTCTCAGTCATCGCCTTGTAAGCATTCTTTATAACTTTTTGCGCACGATTTTCCTCGACGCCGAAGCTGAACATTCTGGTTTCGTCGCCAACCGTCTTTGTCTCGTCGCCACTCATCTAATCACTCCCTCGCTAACTGTTTCGCGCATTTTACAACAAAAAAGCGGCAGGTACAAGAAAATTTTTCCCGCGCCCGCCGCCGAACATTCTTGATAAAAATTTTTTACTCCGGAAGAATCTCCAACCAATAACCGTCGGGGTCTTCAATAAAATAAATTCCCATTTCCTCATTCTCGTAACAGATACAGCCCATTTTTTTATGCCGAGCGTGCGCCTCATCAAAATTTTTCGTCGTGAACGCCAAATGGACTTCGTTATCGCCCAATTCATACGGAGTTTTTTTCTCGGCAAGCCACGTGAGCTCCAATTTGTGCGGGGAATTGAACGAATCGCCCAGATAAATAATTTTAAAATCGTCGCCGCCGTCAATCCCGCCGACTTCGTGCAAATCCAATGCCGCCGCGTAAAATTTCTTGCTACGTTCCAAATCCAACACGTTTAAATTGTTGTGCGCGAATCTGAACATAAAATCATCTCCCGAAATCTTGAATCAGCCAATCTTGACACTGTGAATAACTTTATAGCCGCGCTCGTCGAGAATTTTTTTAACGTCGTCGAAACCTTCAGGGCGGTCGTCGAGGCGCACGACAAGTTCATAGCGATTATTTTTATGGCGGCACGTAATGAAGCTGTCGATATTGATACCCTTGTCCGCAAAAATTTTAGTTATATCAGCCATGACGCCAACCTTGTTATCGACTTCGAGCGTAATGCGAGTTTTGCCGCCGATTAATCCCATAACCTTAATAAAAGTTTTAAGAATATCAGTCGCCGTGATTATGCCGACAACCGCGCCAACCTCTGAGACAACGGGCAAGCCTCCGACTTTGTTGTTGTACATGATAAGGGCGGCTTCCTCGATGGTCGCGCCTTCATTAACGGTTACAACTTTCTCGTGCATAATATCTTTGACGGAAATTTTATCAAGCAACGAACGAATCTCGAATTTTGATAAAGTAGTGGCGGGGCTGGGCGCGACGCGCATAATATCTCTGTCGCTGAAGTAGCCGACGAGTTTTCCATTGTCAACGACGAGCATTCTGTGGAAATTATGCTTCTTCATCAGGCGGTCGGCTTGCTGAATTGTCGCGTCACTGGTCACGGACACGGGGTGTTTCGTCATTCGCGATGCTACAAACATAATAAAAACCTCCTTAGAGAGAAATTAACCGCCGAGATAAGCCTTGCGAATGTCCTCGCTGGCGGCGAGTTCTTTGGCGTCGCCGGAAATCGTGATTCGCCCCGTCTCCAAAACGTAAGCGCGATTCGCAATCGACAACGCCATATTTGCATTTTGTTCGACAAGCAAAACCGTCGTGCCTGTCTTGTTTATGTCGGCGATGATATTAAAAATTTCTTTGATAAGGAGCGGCGCGAGCCCCATGCTTGGTTCGTCGAGTAGTAAAAGTTTCGGACGGCTCATCAACGCACGCCCCATTGCTAGCATTTGCTGTTCGCCGCCGGATAAAGTTCCTGCCAACTGAAATTTTCTCTCTTCAAGGCGCGGAAAACGTTTGAAGACCATTTTAAAATCGTTTTGAATTTCTGCAGTATCGTTACGCGTGAACGCTCCGAGTTCCAAATTTTCTTGAACTGTCATCTCCGCGAAGATTCGCCGACCTTCCGGCACTTGCGATATTCCCTCGCGAACAATTTTATGCGCCGGCATTCCCGCGATATTATTGCCGAGAAAATTTATCGCGCCGGTTTTAGGCTTAAGCAACCCCGAAATTGTCCGGAGCGTCGTCGACTTACCTGCACCGTTCGCACCAATCAGCGTGACGATTTCGCCCTCCTCGACGGCAAGGCTGATGCCTTTTATCGCGTGAATCGCGCCGTAATAAACGTTGATGTCCTTGACTTCAAGCATTGCCATAGAATCACTCCTTAACAAATTCAAACGTCACGGGGAATTGGTGCTTACGTTGAGCGTCGCGGCAATATTTTTCGTACGAGCGAGAAATTTTTTTCTTGTCGAGTTTGGAATAATCGCCAAGAATTTTTATGTGTGCTTCGACGGGGAAATTTTTCATCGTATCGAGTTCGCCGAGCCGTTCCTCAATGCATTCCTGAGTTGACAGCGGAAAACTTTTGCCGTGTAAAACTTTAAAGACTTCGCAGATATTTTGAGTCTTGGGATTAAATTCGCAGGTCATGGAAAGGTTGCCCTCGCCCGACATGTACATTCGCCCCAAGCCGTTGGTATCGACGCCCTGCGTTAAAAGCGAAGTCTTATTGCCGCTCGCGTCGACGACAAAAATTTTCGCCTTAGCAATTTCGTCGCGCCACGTCTTGCCGTTGACGTAGGAATCAAAATCAATCTCGATAGTCTCGCCGCTCTGAGTGTATGGGAATTGAGCCGCCTCACGATTGGCATCGCCGAGCCTCAACGCCGCGATAACCGCCGCACTCCGCGCCAATGTCTCGCGATTAAATTTGTAAACTTCGACGCCTTGTTTATTTGTATAAGTTTCGCCGTCAGTCCAAGCCGATTTGTCGAAGTAAATCTGCGCGGCGGGGAATTTTTTATTGTAAAGCTCGACGGCGTTATCAATGCGATTAAAACAATCCGTCCATTGCGCGTGGTTTGTCAAGTCGCGGACGCCCGAACAACTTTTGCTGTGCCCCATGCAATCAAGCGCGACGCTGTCGACGTTGACGCCCAAAGCTTCAAAGTACGCCCGATTTTCCAAAACGTGAATCGCCGAGTTCAAGGAATGATCTTTACGGAGCGCGTTGCCGTCGTTGTAAGTTTTAAATTGCCCGCCGTCCATGCCGGTATCGTGCATGTAAGCCGCAATTTCCAACTCGCGCCTGTCAATCGACGAATACCACACGTTACCAAAATTCGCCGCGTCGATAGCGTCCGCCGCCTCCAGAGATTTAACCGCTACCAATGCCGCGTGATGAATGCCGTGATCGCTGTAAATTCTAAGCTCCGCGAATTGATTAGCCCGTTCTTTACCGTTGTCGTAGTAGCGCGCCGAAAATGTTTCGATTGATTCAACGTCAGCCGCCGATACAATCTGCGCAAATAAAAATATCCATACGAAAAGTGCCGCGCTGAAAATTTTTCTTAACATCAATTAATCGCCTCCGCTCCGAGATATGCGCGAATAACTTCAGGATCGTTTTGAATGTCGGCGGGCGTTCCGTCGGCGATAATCATGCCGTATTCGAGAACGTAAATCCGTTCGCAAATGCCCATTACCAAGCTCATGTCGTGTTCGATAAGTAAAACCGTCAGCCCAAATTGTTTGCGTATCCAACGAATCATCTCCATAAGTTCTTGCGTTTCTTGAGGATTCATACCGGCGGCTGGCTCGTCCAACAATAAAAGTTTCGGCTTGGCGGCGAGAGCGCGAGCAATTTCTAATCTGCGCTGTGCACCGTAAGGAAGATTCTTCGCGACTTCATGGGCGTGCTCATCAAGCTTAAAAATTTTCAGCAGATTGAGAGCTTCATCTTCGATAGATTTTTCCTCGCCAAAGTAGCGACCAATTCTTAAAACAGTCTCCCACAATCCGTACTTAACGTGACAATGATAAGCGATTTTGACGTTATCGAGGACGCTAAGCTCGCTGAACAGACGGATATTCTGGAACGTCCGCGCAATCCCCCGCGTCGTAATTTCGTAAGGCTTAAGTCCGACGATTGATTTGCCGTCAAAAATAATTTCGCCCGTCGTCGGTTGGTATACGCCTGTTATTAAGTTAAAAGCCGTAGTCTTGCCCGCGCCGTTCGGTCCGATTAAGCCAATCAGCTCGCCCTTGTCTATGTAAATGTTGAAGTCAGAAACCGCCTTCAGCCCGCCGAATACTTCGGAGACATCAGTTGTTTCAAGTAAATGTTTATCAGCCATTTAAGTTGCCCCCGATACTTTGTCCAAGAATTTTTTAATCGGCGCGACGTTCGTCAGTTCCATGTAACCGAACAATCCTTGCGGACGATAGAACATCATCAAAATCAACGCCAACGCGTAAATTATCATGCGCACTTCCGGGAATGACGCTAACGCCGCCGATATGAACGTTACGACGAACGCCCCAGCGATTGAACCGGTTATCGAGCCGAGCCCGCCCATAACTACCATTATCAGATAATTGAACGACGCCATAAACGTAAACGAAGTCGGGCTGATTAAATAGAATTGGTGCGCGAATAAGCCGCCCGCAACGCCCGCGAACGCCGCGCCTAACGTGAACGCCATAACTTTGTATTTCGTCGTGTTGACGCCCATTGCCTCCGCCGCAATTTCATTCTCGCGAATCGCTATGCAAGCTCGCCCGTGCGACGAGTTCACAAAATTTTTTATAAAGAACAATGTAACTAGCATCGCCATGAAAACCCATGTGAAGTTCGTTAAGTGCGGAATGCCTTTAAAACCCGCCGCGCCGCCGACGTAATCGATATTCATGATGACGATACGAACAATTTCACCAAGCCCAAGCGTCGCTATTGCTAAATAGTCTCCGCGCAGGCGCAACGTCGGCAGTCCAATTAAAAATCCTAAAAAGCCCGCCGCTATCGCTCCCAAAATCAACGCGACTATCAGCGGTAAGCCAAATTTAACCGTCGCAACAACTCCAACGTAAGCCCCGACCGCCATAAAGCCCGCGTGTCCCAATGAAAATTGTCCCGTGTAGCCGTTTATCAAATTCAGGCTCGCTGATAGGATTATGTTCACACAAATTAAAATTATGTTCAGCTCCCAGAACGAGCCGATTATTTTTGTGCTAATCATCGCCTGCAAAATCCCGTACAGCACTAGCCCGAAGATTAGCATTACTAAATCTCTTTTCCGCGCAGAGTTCATATCGTCACACCTTTTCGTTCGTATTCTTGCCAAAAAGTCCCGTCGGCTTGAACAACAGTACCAAAATTAAAATCGCGAACGCCGCCGCGTCTCTGAACGTCGACGATAAAAAGCCCGCGACTAACGCCTCGACGACGCCCAAAAGAATTCCTCCGACGACCGCGCCCGGTAAAATTCCTATGCCGCCTAAAACCGCCGCAACAAACGCTTTGACGCCGGGCATAATTCCCATCAGCGGATCAATCGTGTTGTAATAAACGCCGACCAAAACGCCTGCCGCCGCCGCCAATGCCGAGCCTATGCAAAACGTCATCGAAATAATTTTGTCAGAATCAACGCCCATTAACTGCGCGGTCTCCGTGTCGAAACTCGCCGCACGCATTGCCTTGCCTAGTTTTGTTTTCTGTACAATGTAAGTCAGCAACGCCATCAGCACGATTGTTATTCCCAAAATTAAAAGTTGTTGCCCGTTGATTATGAAGCCGCCGACGTTAAAAGAAATGTTCGGCATAACTTCGGGGAATGTGCGCGGCGTCGGTGTCACAAAGTACATGCTCGCATATTCCAAGAAAAACGATACGCCAATCGCCGTTATCAGCAATGAAATTCTCGGCGCGTGTCGCAACGGTTTGTAAGCAATCCTCTCGACCAACATTCCTAAACACGCCGTCAACGCCATTGAAACTAACAGCGCAGGGAAAATCGGCAAGCCGCCAATCGTAACCGCCGCAAAGCCGATATACGCCCCGACCATGTAAACATCGCCGTGCGCAAAGTTATCATCGTGTAGCCCAGAGCAATCAGCGCGTAGATACTGCCCAAGCTCACGCCGTTTATCAACTGCTGAACGAGTTGATGAGCAAAGTCCATAAAAAAAACCTCCCCAAAAATTTTCAAGGAGGATTTTAACGTTTTACAGCGATATTGTCACGCGTTATTTTTCAAGTAATTGTAAGTAACTTCGCAGACCGTCGCGGGCGTGTGGCTCAACATGCAAGGCGGCTCCACATTCCCACGCATACAAGTCGAAAAGTCCGGCAAAATATACATGCACGGGCTACAAATTTCCGAGACAAGATTTATATTCTGAGGATAACCCGTGTATTCGCAACTGTTCGAGCCGAACATCACCAAACATTTTGTACCCAGTGCCGTCGCCAAATGAACTAAGCCGCCCTCGCAACCGACATGCAATAAACTGTTCGCCAAAATATATTTCGTCAGCTCCAAGTCAACGTTCAGATAATGGCGGTCAGCATTCTCAACCTTAACATCATCGCCGCCGACTTGCACAACTTCAATTTGCGGCAATCTTTTCTTCAAGCGCGAAACATATTCCCGATAATATTTTATCGACCAAGTTTTTACTTTCGGACGAGCCTTTTCATTCTGCGTAATGTCGGTGTAAATCGTTATGTACTTGCCAAGCTTAAGCGCGTCGAACTTTGATTTGTATTCGGGCGCGAGCGGAATATTTATCTTGTTGTCACGAATCGGCAACGCACCGTCATAAGACAGAAAAGAATAACAATCCTTATTCAGAATACGCGCCGAAATCATATTGCGTAAAGCGACAGCCAGCCGCCAATCACCAATCGCGTGAACGTTTTGCCGATTATAAATGTCAATCTTAACTAAGCACTCCCAAAGCTTCGGAGCCATAGCTTGTAAGCGTTGCGCATTCGACCAATCAAACAAAATAACGTGACAGCCGCCGACGTACAACGCCAAATCGTATTTCTCTTTATTGGCAAGATATTCTTCTTGATTAATGAGGCGATTTAAATTCTTGCTGTCGCCGTAAAATGCTTTGGCAAAAGAAAAATGCGCCGGACTCACGCAATAAAAATCTATAACGCAATCCGGCGCAAGCTCAATTATCGCGTCGAAAACTTTTCTGGCAATGACCGCGTCGCCTAAGCCCGCCAATGTATAAAAAGCTATCGACACTTCCTCCGATTCAAAGGCAAACTTTTTATCCATCAGCCTTCGGGAGCAATTTTCGTGCGGAGCGAGCGGACGCCGTCTTTAGTTTCGATAACGACGATACCTTTAATCGGATTATGCGTCGCCGCGTCCATAGTGATTTTGCCCGTGCCGACTTGCAAGTCCGTTATAGTTTCAATGTTGTCACGAATCTTTTGCCCGTCGTCGCCGCCGCGTTCAATCGCATTAATCAACATCTTGCCCGCGTCGTAGCCCAATGCCGCAAAAACATTCGGGTCGTTGTTGTACTCATTTTTGTAAGCGTTGATGAAACCTTGAACTTCCTCGTCGCCTTCAAAGTAATGCGTGCAGAAGAAAGTATTATTCAAAGCTTCTTTGCCTGCGATGTCGATAACTTTGCTGTCGTCCCAACCGTCAGTTCCGAGAATCGCGGCGGTTATGCCGAGTTCGCGAGCCTGTTTGATAATCTTGCCGACTTCTTCATAGTAAGCGGGGACAAAGATAACATCAGCATTGGCAGTTTGAATTTTCGTCAACGCGGCTTTAAAGTCTTGGTCTTTCGCGAGGAATGCTTCTTCCATTACGACAACGCCGCCGTCAGCCTCGAATTTTTCCTTGAAAATCTTGCCGAGACTCTTGGAATAATCGGAGCTGGAGTCAATGTAAAGGACAGCCTTTTCCGCCATTAAATCTTTCCTTGCAAATTGCGCCATAACTTCGCTCTGTTGAGGGTCGATAAAGCAGGCGCGGAAAATGTAAGATTTAACTTGCCCATTCTCAACAGTAACATCGGGATTCGTCGCGGCAGGCGCGATAATCGGCACCATATTATCCGTCGCAACTTGCGACTCGGCGATAACGTTCGCAGTAACAGCCGGTCCGATAAGCGCAACAACTTTATCGTCTGAAATTAATTTAGTTGCCGCGTTGACAGCCTCAGCCGCCTCAGATTTGGCATCAGCCTCGACAATTTTAATCTTCTTGCCGTTGATGCCGCCCGCGTCGTTGATTTCCTTAATCGCAAGCTTGAGCCCGTTATTGGCGTTCGCTCCGTACTGCGCGACGTTACCGGTCAGCTCGAAGTTGGAGCCGATAACAATCTCATCGCCCGCCGCCTTATCGGTGCCGCCACCGCCGGCAGAATCTCCGCCGCAACCCGTAAACAATGCGCTCGCCAAAATCCCGCAAGCTATCATCGACACCATCCTGAACTTCTTCTTACTGAAAAACACTATACTCAACCTCCAAAATAATTTGTACCCTTAAAAACTTCGGCGCAAGTATATTTTAACCGCGTCAAAACGTCAAGATTATTTTTTAAGCCTCAAGCGGAATGAGTTTAAAACTGTCATAGTCGAAGAGCCCGCGAGCCGTTAATTTCAGTTCGGGGATAACCGGCAACGACATAAAAGTTAGCGTCATGACAGGTTCAACGCTTTGATTAATTCCAAGTTCGGCGTGCGCTTTTTTATGGAGGGCGTCGAGATTTTCTTTAAGTTCTTCGCCGCTAACGTCGCTCATAAGCCCGCCAATCGGCAACGGTATCGACGCAATAATTTTCCCGTCCTTAACTAAAACCATGCCGCCTTCCATTTTAATCAGTGCTTCGACCGCGCAGAAAATTTCCTCATTGCTGACGCCCGCCGCGATTATGTTATGTGAATCGTGCGCAACCGAAACTGCAACCGCGCCGCGTTTAATCCCGTAGCCGCCCAAAAGTCCCAAGCCGACCTTGCCCGTCTCGTGGTGACGTTCAATCACTGCGACTTTACAAATATCCTGCGCGGAATCGAAAATAAAATCGCCCGAATCGTCGCGCTTAACTTCGGCTGTAATTTTTTTTGTAACGACGCCGCCCGGTTCAATTCCAATCACATTAACCTTGCCGCTTGTCAAATTCATTTTCAATCTGTCGACGGAAAAATTTTTAACTTTGACGGAGCCGCGCACACTTGAAATATCGGCAGGAATAATTTCGGGCAAATACTTTCCACCATCCGCGACGAGTTCGCCGCCAATCCAAACTTTATCTGCGCGGAAATTTTTAAGGTCGTCAAGTAAAACCAAATCTGCGCGGGCACCAATTTTAATCGCGCCTCTGTCGTAAAGTCTGAACCCCTCCGCAACGTTAATCGTCGCAAGTTGAATCGCAGTTATCGGGTCAAGCCCTTCCTCGACGCACATTTTAACGTTGCTGTCCATATGTCCGAGTTCAAGGATAGTTTTAGGTTGGCGGTCGTCCGAGCAAAGTAAAATTCTGCGGCTGTTAGCGGACGTCACACCTTTAATCAAAGTTTTCAAATCGTGGCAAGCCGAACCTTCGCGAATCAAAACGTACATGCCCTTAGCAATGCGTTCGTTCATTTCGTCAGGCGTGCGGCATTCGTGGTCGCCGACAATCCCCGCGCACATGTAAGCATTCAAATCTTTGCCCGTGACGTTGGGCGCGTGTCCGTCAATCAGCTTACCGAACTTCCTAGCGAGCAGAATTTTATCCAAAGCCTTATCGTCGCAGTTGATTATGCCCGGCGCGTTCATGAATTCTCCAAGCCCGAAAATATTTTCGTCTAAGAGAAGTTCTCGCATATCCTCCGCGTCGAGAATTGCTCCAGCGTCTTCAAAGGGCGTGGCGGGTACACAACTCGGCATTGCGTAAATTATGTCGAGCTTTGTTCTCTGCGCGGCGTCAAGCATATATTTTAAGCCTTCAATCCCGCAGACGTTAGCGATTTCGTGAGGGTCGGCGATAATAGAAGTCGTGCCACACGGAACAATTATCCTGCCGAGCTGTTCGGGGCTTACGTAGGAAGATTCGATATGAATGTGCGCGTCGATAAAACCGGGCGCAAGAAATTTCCCGTCCGCGTCAAAAATTTTTTCTCCGTCGTAAGCAACGTTGCCCATGCCGATAATTTTCCCGTCGATAATCGCGACCTCGCCCGAATTAATTTCGCCGCTTAAAACGTTGACAATCCGACAGTTCTTTATGACGAGGTCGGCTTTGATTCTGCCCGCCGCGCAGTCGATTAATTTTTTAAGTTCAATTTTTGTCATGGTAAATCCTCACAGTAAAGCGTACTTCAAAATGAACAGTACCGTTAAAATGTACATCAGCGGCGTAACGTCTTTGCTTTTGCCCATTAAGACATGTAAGACTGTATAACTTATCACGCCGAAACAAATTCCCTCTGAGATTGAGTACATAAACGCCATCGAGAAAATCGTTATGTAAGCCGGAATTGCCGTCAGTATGTCGTCCGTCCAATTAATTTTAGCGACTTGTTGCATCATTAAAAAGCCAACCATTATCAGCGCGGGAGCCGTCGCAAAGGCGGGGATTGCTAAGAATATCGGCGAGAAAAATAACGCCGCTAAAAATAATACGCCCGCCGTCAGAGCCGTTAAGCCCGTTTTGCCGCCCTCAGCTATGCCCGCAGATGATTCAACGAACGTCGTTATCGTGGACGTGCCCAAGAGTGCGCCCGCCGTCGTCCCTATCGCGTCCGTCAACAAAACTTGTTTGACTTGCGGGAGCTTGCCGTCTTTATCGAGGAGATTTGCCTTTGTCGCGCAACCTATAACCGTTCCTATGCTATCAAACAAATCTACAAACAAAAACGCGAATAATATTGTGATAAATTCAAACGAAAACATCGCGCTGAAGTCAATTTGCAGAAAAGTCGGAGCAATCGAGGCGGGCATTGAGACTACTCCGCTCGGGAACAGGCTGAAGAATCCTTTATCGGGGTTTGGAACGTAAAGCCCTGTTGCTTGGCAAATCATGCCCAAACCCCACGTTGCGATTATTCCAAACAGTATCGCACCCTTGACGTTCCTTACCAGCAGGAAAGCCGTTATTAGCAAGCCTATCAGCGCGAGCAAAACCGTTATCCCTTCCGATTGGAACATGCCATTTGCCAACGATTCTTTGAACGAATAAAGTTTTACGAGCGTCGGACCGGAAACGACGATGTGCGCACTTTGAAGTCCTATGAAGGCAATGAACATTCCTATTGCCACACCTACTGCTACTTTCAGCGACGGAGGAATTGCGTTAAAGATTGCCTCTCGAACATTTGTCAGCGACAGAAAAATAAAAATGAGCCCCTCTATAAAGATAGCAGCCAAAGCCTCTTGCCATGTATAGCCCATTCCTATAACAACTGTGTAAGATAGATATGCATTTAACCCCATACCTGAAGAAAGTACGAAAGGCATATTTGCATAAATCGCCATAATGAAAGTTGCAAATGCCGAAGCCAGAGCCGTCGCAGTAAATACGGCTCCGGTATCAATTCCTGCCGCGCCCAAGATTATGGGATTCACGGCGAGGATATATGCAAGAGTTACAAATGTCGTAGTACCCGCTAGGATTTCTGTTTTAACGTCGGTGCCACGCTCTTTGAGTTCAAAAAATTTTTCCATGTAAAGTTCCTTCCTTTTGTTTAGTATACAGCGGGGATTTTACACGAAAAATTTTTCTGCGTCAAAAAAATCTCTTCGATTGACAGAAAAAACTCTGCTGTGTTAAACTTGAATTGCTACAAAACTCATCAAGACAACACGGCAGAGCCACATTCCGATTTTGATTCTAACACGCTCGCGCCGTTAAGTCAAACAAAAGAAAGGCGGAGTCTTCATGGAAGTTTATGGAATTATTTATAGGCTGCCCTGCACCGACAACCAGAAAACTTATGTCGGGCAGACAAAGCAATCTCTCGAAGAACGTTTCAGACAACACGTAATAGCGGATTCTGTTATCGGTTGTGCAATTCGCTCTCACGGCGCAGACAAATTCACAAAGGAAATTCTCGAAGAGTGCGAAACTCCAAAGCAACTCAACGAACGAGAAATTTTTTGGATTGCCAAGCTCAATTGCAAAGCTCCGAACGGCTACAATTTGACAGATGGCGGCGAAGGTCTTATAGGTTGTGCTGACAATACGCGATTGAAAATTTCGGAATACAGGCGTCATGAAACTCCATACAAAAATTTGCTGAACGAAATGGACAAACAAAAACTTACATATTCTGCGCTTGCAAAACTTTTGGGCTTGGCAACTGTAACTTTTTCTGACAAAATGCGTGGGAAACTTCATTTTACGGAGAAGGACGCTACAAAGTTCATTGAAATTTTTGGGCTACCCGCTGAATATTTGCTTGAGCGTGACGACGGACTTCCGTCAATGGCGTCGGCGATGGATAAAAGTAAAAAGATTTCTGCACGAGTTCGCCGCAACAGTCCATATAAAAATTTACTGTGTGAAATGAATAAGTTGCACATCTTTTATATCTCGCTAGCAGAACTTTTGAACTTGTCACAAGGTACACTCTCTGAAAAAATGCAAGGTAAAGTCAAATTTACGGCTAAAGACATTAGCAAGCTCGTTGAATTTTTCAACAAGCCCGCCAAGTACCTCCTAGCACGTAACGACGGAAAAAAATATTTGCGGTCAAAACACCGTGAAACTCTGTTTAAAAATTTACTGGCGGCGATGATTGAAAGAAAACTCACTTATACATCGTTGTCAGAATTTTCAATGCGCTTTTAAAGTCTTCCGTACCGAGCCGTTCCAATAATTTGCTTAAGCGTTCGCGAGTTTTGGCGTGTACAGAAAAATAATTCAACGCCGCGTCGATAGTTTTATGAAGTGTTTCCTCGCTTTTAATCATCGGCAAGAAATTTTTACCTACGAAGTAAACTTTAAAGCCGACATCGCCGCGCAGAGCCGCTTTCCTGCAAACTTTGACGCAACGCCCGCAGTTAATGCACTTATCGCGATCAATCTTCCAAATTTTTTCTGGACGATTAACTTCAATGGCATTGACGGGACAAACCTTTGCACACGCACCGCAGTAAATACAATTCTCCGCGACAAATTGCGGTTCAATCGCGCCCTTAATCCCGATGTCGTTTGCGTCAACCTTCATGCAATTATTCGGGCAACCCGTCACCGAACTTGTAACTTTACAAGGAAGTTCGCGCCCGCCGTGTCGACGTTCAAGCTCCATTGCAATCTTCGGCGAATCGATTATTCCTGCCGGACAACTCTGCGTCCCTTGACAAGCCGTCACCTGCTTAAATATCGTTCCTATCGGCGAAATTTTCAACTCGTCAGCCGCGCAGATTTTTTCTATCGCGTTGAAGTCTTCTTTACGTACAAACGGGATTGAAATTTCTTGCCGCGAAGTCAAATTGACGAAGCCCTTGCCGAATTTCTCTGCCAGCTCGTTAATCGCTAAAAGTTGCGCCGTCGAAAATTTTCCTGCCGCCGATTTGAATCTTATCGAAAAAAATCCTTCCTGCCGTTGCCTCGCCAAAAATGTCTTCATGAGATCACCTCCAGCCGTCGTTCGCAAAAAGTTACCGGCGTCAAATCGAGTTCGTGAGCAAATTCCAACGCACGTTCAAAATAATTACCAATCGCCGCGACTTTGTGAGCGTCTGAACCAATCGTAACGAATCGCCCGCCGAGTTCCCGATACTTTTTATAAACAGGCACAAGCTCCTCAACTGCGCGGGGGTTGTAGAATCGGCGCGTATTCAGCTCCAAAATTTTGCCACGCTCAACAACAATCTTTAAAACTTTATCAATCTGCGCGGCAAACGTCGGATAATCAATTTCGGGATTATCGTAGGGCGCGGTTCGGCAAATGTAATCGATATGCCCCAACGCGTCGAAGTCAGCAATAATAATTTCTTCCGCCATCTGCGCAAAATATTTTTTGTAAGCCGTCGCCTTGTCCTTGCCAATGTAAAAATCAGGATAGTAAATGTCCACGTCGTCGACAAGATGAATCGAACCGATAACAAAATCAAAATCCGTCGCCGCGATAAATTCCGCATTAGCCGCCCGCGCAAATTTCCTCAATCCGACCTCAACGCCCAATCTTACTTTATCTCCGCGCAGATTTTTATATTCGTCCATGTAAACCGCCGCGTCGAAAGTAAAAGATTTGCCGTAGAGTTTCAAGCCGTAATCAAAATGCTCCGTGAACACCACGCCCAAATTTAATTCCTCAGCCCGCGCTAATGCCTCCGCCGCCGACATTTGAGAATCCGCAGAAAATTTCGTGTGCATATGTGAATCGAAAATCATAACTCGTCCTCGTCGTCTTCATCGTCTTCGTAATGGTGGTGGTGATGATGAACAATTTCTTTGCCGCGAATATCTTTAATCGCTTGCGCAACGTCATCCGCGCCGTAAATCGCCGAACCCGCTACTAAAATATTCGCGCCCGCCTCGCGCACGTCAACCGAAGTCTCAGCGTTAATGCCGCCGTCAATTTCAATGTCGCATTCGGTCTCCATCTCATCAATCATGTGATAAAGCATGTGAATCTTGCCAAGTTGCGATTCGATAAATTTCTGCCCGCCGTAACCGGGATTGACCGTCATAATCAAAACCATGTCGGCATCTTCAACGAGTTCCTCAACCATTGAAAGCGAAGTACCGGGATTAAGCGCGACGCCCGCCTTGCAACCAAGCTCATGAATTTTTTGAATCACTCTGTGCGCATGTTTAGTTGCCTCGACGTGGAAAGTTATAATGTCCGCGCCCGCCGACGCAAAACTTTCAAGCTGCGTTTCGGGGTGCTCAACCATTAAATGAACGTCCAAAATCGCGTCCGTAACTTTGCGCAAACTTTTCACGACGCCCGCGCCGATTGTAATTTCCGGAACAAAACTCCCGTCCATAACGTCGATATGAATATACTCCGCGCCCGCCGCCGTAACTTTTTTTACCTCGTCTGCCAAATTCGCGAAGTCCGCCGAAAGTATCGACGGCGCAATTATCGTTGCCATTAAAAATTCCTCCGTTTGTTTTTAAATTGTCGGTAAGCATTTTAGCAAAGATTTAAATTTTGTAAAGAAAAGCCGTAGCGACGCAACGGCATTCGTGATAAAATCAAACGCGATTAATTTTAGCGGCAAGTACGCCCGCGCCGAATCCGTTATCAATGTTGACGACGCTGACGCCCGCCGCACAACTGTTCAACATCGCTAAAAGTGCCGCAAGCCCTTGAAATGACGCGCCATAACCAACACTCGTCGGAACCGCAATGACAGGTCGCGAAGTCAATCCGCCAACAACGCTCGCCAAAGCTCCTTCCATGCCCGCCACTACGATTATCACGTTCGCAGAAATAATTTCTTCCATGTGTGCGAATAACCGATGAATCCCCGCGACGCCGCAATCGTAGCACGTCGAAACCGCATTGCCCCAAAGATAAGCCGTCAATCGCGCCTCCTCCGCAACCGGAATGTCGCTCGTGCCCGCCGTCATGATTAAAATTTTCCGCCGTTCGTCGCGCTTAAAAGTTTTATCGCGATCAACGTAAATCATTCGCGCCGTCTCGTCGTAAATAGCCGCAGGAATTTCTTCACGTAAAAATTCAAATTGCTCACGGCTTGCCCGCGACGCGATTAAATTGCCCGCATTCCGCTCGTAAAGATTTTTAAAAATAATTTTGAGTTGCTCCTTAGTCTTGCCGGGCGAATAAACAACTTCTGGAAAACCTTGCCGGAGCTCGCGCCCGTGATCAATGTTCGCGAAGCCGAAACTTTCCGTCGCCAACGAAGATTTTTTTAACGTCGCAAGTGTTTCTTCCTCCGTGAGCGCGCCCGATTTGTAACGGCGTAAAAGTTCAACCAAAAAATTTTCTGTCACAATGTTCACCTCGCTCGACAGAATAAATCATAAATCCCCCTCTAAGTCAAACGAAAATTTAGGAGGCTGATATTTTGAAATTCGCAAAGCGCATGAATAATTTTGGCGAAGGAGTTTTCGCGAGACTCGCCGCCATGAAGAATGCAAAAATTTCTGCGGGAGAAGAGATTATCGATTTATCAATCGGAGCCCCGAATATCCCGCCGCCCGCGCACGTCATGAAAATTTTATCGGAGGAGGCTCTCAAGCCGCAAAATTATGTTTACGCCATAACCGACACGAAAGAGTTGCTTAACGAGGCAAGCGATTGGTATCGTCGACGCTACGGAGTTGAAATTAATCCCGCGACGGAAGTTTGTTCGTTATGGGGCTCGCAAGAAGGTTTGTCGCACATCGCGCTGACGATTATCGACGACGACGATTTAACTTTGGTTCCCGACCCGTGTTATCCTGTCTTCGCTGACGGTGCAAAACTTGCGGGCTCGGAGATTTATTTTATGCCGCAACTTAGGGAGCACGATTACATTATCCAACTTGAAAAAATTCCTCGCGACGTTGCTGAACGTGCAAAGTTTATGGTTGTTTCTTATCCTAACAATCCGACTACCGCCGTTGCGCCCGCAGATTTTTATGAGCGGCTGATATTTTTCGCTAAACGTCACGATATTATTGTTCTGCACGATAACGCTTACAGTGAGCTGATTTTTGACGGCAGTCGCGGCTTGAGTTTTCTGAGTTTCAAAGGTGCTAAGGATGTCGGCGTTGAGTTCAATTCGCTGTCGAAAACTTACGGCATAGCGGGGGCGCGTGTTGGTTTTTGTTTAGGGAATAAAGAAGTCGTCCGCCACGTCAAACTTTTAAAGAGCAACATTGATTACGGATTGTTTTTGCCGATTCAGAAGGCGGCGATAGCGGCGTTGCGCAGTCCGCAGGAAGTTATTGATAAAACTCGCGAGGAATATATTTTACGGCGCGACGCTTTGATTGACGGCTTGAGCGCGGCGGGTTGGCAAATTGATAAGCCTAAAGCGACAATGTTTGTCTGGGCACCCGTACCGAAAAATTTTGGCACGTCGGAGGAATTCGTCAAAACTTTACTCGAAAAATCCAACGTCTTAGTGACGCCGGGCAATGCATTCGGAGCAAGCGGCGAGGGTTTCGTAAGAATGGCACTCGTCCAGACCGTCGACACGATGAAAAAAGTTGCCGCGCAGGTTAAGCAAACAATTCAGCTTTAAGCGTCCCTGTGATATAATTTCGACAAAAATTTTGGGAGGAATCACTATGAACAGAGGAAATTTCTTTCGACGAAATGTTTTTGCGGCTTTTGTCGTGCTCGGAGTGCTTTTCGCGGC
>CAJOHN010000019.1 GCA_905234235.1 uncultured Selenomonadaceae bacterium | reverse complement strand
AAAATCCCCCTTACCATTAAAAACAGGTTAAAAACTTCTGTTGCACATTATACCATTTCGGGCGCAGGTTGCAAGATATTTTCAAAAAATTTTTGCAACATTCGGCGCGAAAAAAATGCCCGCCTTTCGACGAGCAAGTTGATAAAAAATTATTCTTCAGTCGCTACGAATTTGTTCTTACTGTTGATTTCATAAGTTGCGTTGTCAATGTGGAAGGTCGTCGCCGTGAAATTCTTAAACGTTACGGAATTGCTGTTGTCGAATTTCAACGTGACTGCCTTATTGTTCTTGCTGTAAGACGCCGTGAACTCGATACCGTCAAGCGTGAGCGTGTCGTCGTTGTCGAAGCCGAAGATAACATCTTTGCCGTCGCCGAGTTCGTAGAAGAAAGTATCGGCTCCTGCGTCACCCCAAAGCGAATCGTTGCCTTTGTTGCCCAAGATACTGTCGTTGCCAGCCCCGCCATAAATTTTATCGTTGCCTTCGCCGCCGAAAATTATATCCGCGCCGTCACCGCCGTTAATCGAATCATTACCGGCACCGCCCCAGATAATATCATCATCCGCGCCGCCGTTAATTGTATCCTTCCCTGCGCCGCCACTGAGCGAATCATTACCCGCATCGCCGAAGAGCTTATCGTTACCATCGCCGCCCGACAAATCATCATTGCCGTTGCCGCCTTTAAGCGAATCGTTACCTGCCTCGCCTAAAAGAATGTCATCATCGTCGCCGCCGTCGAGTGTATCAGCACCTTTACCGCCGCTGAGTGAATCGATACCCGCATCGCCGAGAAGTTTATCGTTGTCATCGCCGCCGCTTAAGGTATCGTCGCCTTTACCGCCGCTTAACGAATCGTTGCCGGCACCGCCGAGCAGAATGTCATTATCCTCGCCGCCACCGAGTGTATCCTTACCTGCGCCGCCGACAAGCGAATCATTACCAGCCTCGCCATAAAGCTTATCGTTACCGTCGCCGCCCGATAAAGTATCTGCCTCGTCGCCGCCGTAAATAACGTTGTTGCCCTTGCCGCCGAGTATCGAATTTGCAAGCGCGTTGCCCGTGATTTTAACTGCCGTCGTGCGCGTGGAAGCGTCAACAACTTCAGTAACCGCGTCGAGTTTAACGGGAGATTTTGTCGTGTTGGTTACGTTGAGTGCGCCGTCGATATTTATGGAGCCTAAGCTCGCCGCGCCGACTAATGTAATTTTGCCCTCGCCAACAGTTACGACAATATCCTTGCCGCTCTTAGCCGTCGAATAGGAACCGCTAACGATTTGCAACGTCGAACTATCATTGAAGCCTGTAATTTTATCGTTGCCGTCTCCCGTCGAATACTGAATCAAATTTTCCTTAGACTCTTCGCCGAGAATGATTTGGTCGTTGCCTTTGCCGCCGTTAATCGTAACGCCCGAAACGTTAGCATAATAGGGGGCGTTGTAAATCGAATCGTTTCCTGCGCCGCCGCTGATTGAGACGTTGGAACTGCTGTTGGAAATGGTATCGTTGTCCGCGCCGCCGTTGACTGTGACGTTTTCGCCTCTGGTTTCGACGAAATCCTTGCCCGCGCCCGCTTCGATTGTGACGTTGTTGCCGCCGTGATTATAAACTTTGTCATTGCCCGCGCCACTGTCCGCATAAACGCTTGCGGCGTTGCTCATAATTGTATCGTTACCTTTGCCGCCGTCGATTGTGACGTAATAAGCTTCATTATTGATAGAATCATTGCCATTGCCGCCATAGATTTTAGTGTACCGAGCGTAGTAATTGTTGCTGATAATGTCGTCGCCGTCTCCGCCGTCAATTGTGACGTAGTAAGCGTAATCATAATTGGTAATCGTATCTTTGCCGGCATCGCCATGCATGAGTAAATTATCGCCATCATAATTGTAAATGGAGTCGTTGCCGTCGCCGCCAAGCATTGTGACGTAATTAGCTCTATAATTATAAAGTGTATCCTTGCCTTCGCCGCCGACCATCGTCACGTAAGAAGCCGAATTGTAAATCGAATCCTTGCCGCTTGTGCCGCTAATCAGCGTGTTGCTCGTGCTGTTTGAAATATCAGCCATAAAATCATCCCCCAGTAAAATTTTTGTATACACATACCCACTATAATAGTTTTTTTTTTTTTTTGTCAATTCCCTAAGCAAAAAATTTACAAAAAAATTTTCCCTACCGAGCTGTTCGATAGGGATTAAGATTTTTCTGTGCTGATTTATTTATTTTCGTCGAGGAGTTGCAGGAGTTCATCGTAATCTTTTTTGAGTTGCTGATAGTCCTCAGCGATTTTCAGTGCCGCCAATACCGCAATTCGGCTTCCCGCGAAAGTTCTTGTGCTCTGCGAAATTGACTTCATCGTCGAATCAACCATGCGCACGAGTTTTGCCAAGCCGTCGGGGTCTTCGGTTCGCAAGCGATAAACTTCGCCGAAAATTTCTACCTCGACGCGTTTCATTTCGCCGGCAGGTTTTTGCTCCTTCAACGCCATAACATCAACTCCTCAACGTCGCGCCGAAGTCCTTTTCAACCGCCGCCAAAATATTTTGAAAAGCCGCGTCAGCCTCTTCGTCCTTAAGCGTGCGCTCGTTGGAACGGAACTCAATCGCGAACGCCAAAGATTTTTTATCGGCAGGAATGCGCTCGCCCGTGTACACGTCGAACAAGGTAACGCCCTTAAAGAAATTGCCGCCGCTCTTCGCGATAACTTTCTCAACGTCGCCCGCCAAAGTGTCGTGTTCAACTAAAATCGCCAAGTCACGACTGATTGACGGATATTTGGGCAGGCTCTCGAAACTGAATTTTTTCGCGGCGAATTTTTGTAACGTCTCAACGTCCGCCTCGAACACGTAAATTTTTTTCTTAATGCCCAAAGCCTCAGCTACTGCAGGATGAACTTCGCCGACCGTCGCCAAAATATCTCTGCCCTTCTTGAAAACAGCCGTCTTGCCGGGATGTAACGCGTAATGTTCGCCCGCCTCCACGAAATAATTTCCTATCGACAAGCCCGCCAATAATTCCTCGACAATTCCTTTTGCGTCGTAGAAATCAACCTGCGCGGAGTCTTGCGACCAACCTTTAGGCTCGCGACGCCCCATAAGCAATCCCGCTAATTTTTGTTTTTCAATCGGTTGTTCAGTCACCGGCAAAGCTTTGGGATAAAATACCGGCGCGACTTCAAATAAGCGAACGTCCTCATTCTTACGGCTGAAATTCCTCGCGGCGTTCTCGAATATCGACGCCAATAAAGTTGTCCGAAGCAACGGAGCCTCATCAGTCAACGGATTCATTATCGGGACTGCGCGGCGTAATTCGCTATCGGCGGGGATTCGCATTTTATCGAACATTGCCTCGCTCGTGAACGCAAAAGATAATTCCTCGTACATTCCCAAGCTCGACAAAATATTTTTAATCTTGTCAATGAAATTCTGCGCGGCTGATTGTCGCCCTTGCTGATTGCCTTTGGGGAGCGTCGAAGGAATTTCATCAAAGCCAAAAATCCTCGCGACTTCTTCCGATAAATCTTCGGGCAATGTAACATCGTTGCGCCAATCGGGAACCGTCGCCTCGTAAGTCGAAGAAATTTTCATGTCGACATTCTTAACCATATCGCCGACCGCCGAGCTGATATTTTTAACAAAATCCTCGACGCCCGAATCCTTAACAGTCTCGCGAGCCTTTTCAACATTTTTACCGAATAAGCCGCCAAACGTCGTGCCGATATTGCTTATGAAATTTTCGACGCTGGGTTTCTTGCCGATTTCACGCGCCGCTTTACCGAGATTTTTTGTCGCGGCGGAAAATTTATCAACGACTTCATCAGTCAGTTCATCGACTTTGCCGGTAGGTTCAATCTTAAATCCCAATGCCTCCAACACGTCGATAATATCCGCGTCGCTAAATTTTGTGCCGAGCCGAGCGTTAATCTGCTTAGGCGAGAATTTAATCGTGACTTCGCCCTTCGGATTCGGGTAAACGTCGACGACGCCCTTGCAAACTTTACACGCGCCCATATCCTGCAAAAGTTGCGCGACTCTGTCCAAAGCCGCAATGGTATTTTTTTCATCGGTACCGCGTTCAAATCTGCCGCTAGCCTCAGTGTGAATCCCGACTGCTCGCGAAGTCCGACGTATCGACGCAGAATTAAAACTCGCCGCCTCCAAAATAACCGTCGAAGTTTTCTCGGTAATTTCGCTCTCGAAACCGCCCATAATTCCGGCAAGCCCCGCCGCCTTTTCAGAATCGGCAATGACAAGTTCGCCGCCCTTAGCAAGCCTGTTGGTGTCGTCAAGAGTGTGGAGTTGTTCGCCCTCAATCGCACGCCGCGCAGTCAGTTCGTGCCCGATAACTTTATCGAAGTCGTAAGCGTGGAGCGGTTGCCCCATTTCCAACATTACAAAGTTTGTTACGTCGACGACATTATTAATCGCACGCATTCCCGCGCCTTCCAAACGTTTAACCATCCAATCGGGCGACGGCGCAAGTTTAACATTCGTCAGCACCCGCGCAGAAAATCTTGAACAAAGTTCGGGCGCGTCAATTCCAATCTTAACCAGCGCGGAGGCTTCCGTCGCGTCGTCCTCGTCAACTTCAATCTCCGGATACCGCGCAGTTTTTTTGGTAAGGACAGCAAGCTCGCGCACAAGTCCAATTACACTGAAACAATCGCCGCGATTCGCCGTCAGTTCAAATTCCAAAATGTCATCGTCAAGCCCTAAAACAAAAGCGGCGGGCAATCCGATTGGCGTATCTTCCGGCAGAATGTAAATCCCGCTCGAATCGCCTTCAATCTTCAATTCGTCAGCGGAACAAAGCATGCCGTTCGACGCAACGCCGCGCATTTTGCCCTTAGAAATTTTTTTGCCGCAAGGTAAATTCGCTCCGACTAAGGCGACGGGAACAATTTGCCCCTCTTTGACGTTAGGCGCGCCCGTAACGATTTGTAAAAGATTTTCCTCACCGACATTCATTTGGCAAATCAAAAGGTGATCGCTGTCGGGGTGAGCCTTTAACTCTTCAATGCGCCCCGTCACGACTTTCTCAAGCCCCGCGCCCGCGTGTATAACATTTTCGACGGGAATCCCTGCTAACGTAAATTTTTCCGCTAACTCGTCCGCCGTTAAATCTATGTCAATGTAATCCTTCAGCCATTTGGTTGATACTTGCACTAATTTTCACCGCCTTAAAATTGCTTGAGAAATCTAACGTCGTTATCGTACAGCAAGCGCATATCGTCAAGCCCGTAACTCAACATCGCAATCCGTTCAATGCCAAGCCCGAACGCGAAACCGCTAACCTGCGCGGGGTCGTAGCCGCTCATCTTTAAAACGTCGGGGTGAACCATGCCAGCCCCTAAAATTTCAAGCCAGCCCGTCCCTTGACAAACTTTGCAGCCCTCGCCGTGACACATTACGCACGAGACATCAACCTCCGCGCTCGGCTCCGTGAACGGAAAGAAACTTGGGCGCAATCTTATCTTAGTTTTCTCGCCGAAAATTTTCTTGGAAAAATCTTCAAGCGTGCCTTTCAAATCGGCAAAAGAAATTCCCTTGTCGATAACCAAGCCCTCAACCTGCGTGAACATCGGCGAATGCGACGCGTCATAATCATCGCGACGATAAACTCTGCCCGGCGCAATCATTCTTATCGGCGTATTCGGTTCGTGACGCTCCATTGTCCGCGCTTGTACCGGCGACGTTTGCGTTCTCAGCAAAATTTCTTCCGTAATGTAAAACGAATCTTGCATATCGCGGGCGGGATGATCTTTGGGTAAGTTCAACGCCTCGAAATTATAATAATCCGTCTCGACTTCGGGACCTTCCTCGACGGTGTAGCCCATGCTTACGAAAATTTCTTTAACGCGGTTAAGCGTCAACGTCAGCGGGTGCAAATGTCCGTTGTGAACGCGGCGACCCGGTAACGTCACGTCGATTTTCTCCGAAGCTAACTTTGCTTGCAACGCCGCCGCCTTCAGCTCAGAATTTTTCTCCGCGATTAAAGTTTCAATCTCGGCTCGCGCCTCGTTGACAAGCTTTCCGACTTGCGGGCGTTCTTCCGCTGAAAGTTGATTCATGCCGCGCAGTAAACCCGTGAGTTCACCTTTCTTGCCTAAAAATTTCACACGTACCTCGTCGAGTTCCTTAAGCGTCGCAGAATTTTTTATCGCGTTATCCGCACGCTCGCGCAAATCTTTTATCGTTTGCTCCATCAATATTTTTTGTTCCATTAACAATCCTCCCTTTTAACGTTTAAGCTAACACACGCCGATTAATATTGCAAGCGCGTTAAATTTTAACGTAGCCCGCGCCGACTTCCAAAATTTTTATCGCGAAGACTTCAAGCAGTTGCGCAAAATCGGCGGCAGTCCCGTCAAAATCAACGTCAAGCTCAAGGCTCGTGTTCAGCTTGCGAGTAAAAGCGTCGTTCACGCCCGAAATATTTTTAACGCGTTCGCGGACGGCAGTCAGTGTCCCGCCAAGTTGCTCGAACGTGTTTTTAGTTATCAGCAAAGTTAAATGGTGTTCGACTTGCGCGGCAGACTTAAAAGCGGCAGTAGAAATTTCATTACCGGCACGCCGCCCCGCCAATTTTAAAGCGTCGCCGCCGCTGATAAAACCTCCGCCGCCCATCGACGTGCCCGCAAAAATTATTTCGCCCGTGTTGAGTTCAATCATTCGGCTCGAAACGCTAACCTCGTTGCCCGACAAAATTTTAACGTCAGCAGTAACTAAACAATCGGCGTGAAAATCATTCGCCAAACTTTGATAAAGATCCTCATCGCCCGCCGCCGATATAATCCTCAGCTGAACGGCACGACTTACTTGCGCCAAATCAACCGTCCGCGTGAAACCTTGCCTCTTAAGCGCGGAAATAATTTCGTTTTCAATTTCGGGGTAACGCCGCCCGCTCGAATCGCTCGCCACGACCGCCACGCGAGGATTATCGGCGTTAAAATCGATGAGAGCTTTCTTATCGACGGCAGAAATTTTTTTATCATCAAGCTCCGCGCTAATCTCCACGATAAAAATTCCATTCTCGACGCGGCTCGATAAAAGTTGCCAACTCGAAATAAGCCCCGCGCTGTCAACAGAATTATCATCGGCAATAACCATTGAATTTTTCACGCGAGTTTTAGAGTTAATCGTCGCGCCGAATTTCTGTTCAATCGCCGTCCTCATCGCGTCGTGAATTGCACTGCGTTCAGTATTGCCGCGCCCAAATGTGTGAATCGTCTCCGCTGAACACGTCGCTGACATCAAAAAAATCAACGCCGCCGTTAAAAATTTCTTCATAAACAAAACTCCTCACGGACTAAAATAAACTTTAACCGACGTTCCTTTATCGACAAGTTCGCCCGCGCCAATGCTCTGACTGACTGCGAAGCCCGAACCTTCCGCCGCAAATGTTATGCCCGCCTCGTTCGCAAGCCGCGCAGATTCACGAATACTCTTGCCGTAAAAATTCGGAACGCGAGCTACTTCCGGCGCGAGTTGCTCCTTAGGCTCTTCAACTTTAGGCTCCGTCTCTTTAGGAATTTCTCTGCGCGGAAGCCCTTGAATAGAAGCATCGCCCTCGCCAATTTCCGCACCAAGTTCATCAGAATCAATTCCAAGCGGCGCGTCACTGGGCTCAATCCTCAAATACCGGAAGACTTGCGAAAAAATTCTGCTTGCTACAGGCGCGGCAATTTGTCCGCCGTAAAAAATCCCGTACGGCTCATCAATCATCACAAGCAACGCAATTTGGGGATTTTCAACGGGTGCGAAGCCGCAAAACGACGCAATATATTTGCCCTCGTCGTAGCCCCAACCGTATTCGCTGACTTTCTGCGCAGTACCGGTCTTGCCGGCAACTCGATAGCCTCGAACAGACGCTTTACCGCCGCCGCCCGCCGCCACAACTTGTTCAAGCAATCCGACTAAAGTTTTATCCGTCGCGCTGTCAATCGTCCGCCGAACTTCCTCAACGTGCGTCTCGGAATAAGTCGAACCGTTTGCATTTTTTATCGTCTTAACAATGTGCGGCTTAAGTAAAATCCCGTCGTTGGCAATGGCGCAAAAGGCAGTTATTAATTGGAGCGGCGTCACTGCAATACTCTGCCCAATCGCCATCGTCGCAATGTCCGAATCAACCATTTCATCGGGATTATACAGAATGCCCGCCTCTTCGCCCGGCAATTCAATCCCCGTCGGTTCGCCGAAACCAAAAAGCCTCGCGTAGCTGATAAGTTTCTCCGCGCCCAATTCGTAGCCGAAAATCGCAAAGCCCGTGTTCAACGACTGCTTAACAACATCGGCGAACGTCACATAACCAAAACTCGCGCCGTTCCAGTTCTGAATTTTTTTACCGGAGAACATTACAAAGCCCGGGTCGTCGAAAGGTTGATTCGGAGCAACAATTCCCTCCTGTAACAACGCGCCCGCCACTACCGCCTTGAACGTCGAACCCGGCTCGTAAATGTAGGAGACTGAACGATTTTTCCAAACCTCTTGGTCGTAATCCCAGAAACGATTCGGATTGTACGACGGACGATTTGCCATCGCTAAAATTTCTCCCGTGCGCGGATCCATTGCAATACAAGTTATCGCTACAGGATCATTCTCCGCCATTGCCCTATCAAGTTCCTGTTCGACGATAAATTGAATCGCGCTGTCAATTGTCAGCTGAATCGTCTTGCAACGGTCGCCTTGATAACCGCGTGGCGTAAAAATTGATTCGAGAATCGGACGCTCGCGGGTATCGGCGTAAATAAAAGACTCCGTGACTTCGCCCTTGATAAATTTGTCCAAAGCCTGTTCGATACCGTCAAGCCCTTTGTCATCCGTGCCGACGAATCCCAAAACATTAGCCGCAAGCACGTCGTTTGGATAATAACGTTTAGCCTCGTCGCGGAAACCTAAACAGACGGCGTAATTTTTCTCGCGAATCAGTACGCGAATCGCTTCATACTCCGATTGTTCCAACCGCCGCTTAACCCAAGAAAATCCGCCGCCGACTGCTATATCCTCTAAAATATCTTCTTCGGACTTGCCGACAAGCGGAGCCAAATCTTTAGCCAACTGCGCGGGATTTTCAACGTGGTTAGGGTCGACGAATAAAGATTTTGTCATTGTACTGACGGCAAGCTCGCGCCCGTTCCTATCGACAATCGCGCCTCGTGGAGATTGAACGGAGTAATCATGCCCGACTTGATAGCGCATTCTCTCGGCGAGTTCACTGCCTTGAACTAATTGGAGCCAAGCGTAGCGGAAGACAACCACGCCCATTAACGCAAGCAAAAGCATTACAAGCCGCGTGATTCGCCGCTGAACAAACTCCCTATCCTTTTTGGTATTATTCATGTTTAAGCTCGTGTGGCGTTTTTAAGGAGGACATCTTTTAGCCGCCCTTCGATAGCGACAAGTTCCTTTTCAGCCGCCTGACGTTTTTGCCGCCCCTCACTTTGAATGCGCAATGTTTCTTGAATCGTCGTGATTAAATCTTCGTTGACTTTCTTAACGGTTTCGATGTCGACAATGCCGCGCTCATTTGCCTTAGCCGTGTCGATTGTATTTTGTTTAAGCATTTCGGCGTTGCGTTTAAGCAGATCGTTAGTGGCGTCAGTGACTGCGCGTTGAAGTTCGATAACATCTTTTTGGCGCGTCAAACCCAGCGCGATAACCATTTGATTTTTCCAAAGCGGTATCGTGTGGTAAATCGCCGATTGCACGCGGTCGATTAAAACTCTGTCGTTGTTTTGAATCAATCGGATTTGCGGCGCGGTTTGAATCGCCAACGTTTTACTGAGTTTAAGGTCGTGGATTTTTTTCTCGAAACGGTCGACGCTCTGTTCAAAATCGCTGACGACTTGCACAGCCATAGGGTCGCCGGACGCGGCGGCTTGATTGCGGAGCTTGGGCAAAGTTATCGTGCGCATTTCGTCGAGTTTTTCTTCGCCTGCGCGGATATAAAGTTGCAAGTCCTTAAAGTAGTCGAGATTTTTTTGATAGAGCATATCGAACATAACGACATCCTCCATCATCTTGACTTTAGAATTTTCGAGCCCCGCTTGAATTTTTTCAACCTGCGTGGAAAGTTTTTCGTAGCCCTGCAAAATGTCATCAGCCTTATTGACGAGCGAGCCGATAATCGGGAGACTGCTTAAGAAACTGCCGCTTTTCTTGGTCACGTCGAAGCCTTTAACTTTGCCGACGAGGTCATTGAGCAACACGCCGACTTCCCCCGCGTCCTTACTGCGGACTTTGGCAAGAATGCTGTCGGAGAATTTAGCGATTTCCTTCTGCGCGGGCGCACCGAATGTCAGCGGCGTACTTGAATCGGTTAAATCGATACCGTCTTTGATTGATTGAACTTTGGCTCTTTCTTCGGGCGAGAGCGTTTCGATTTGCTGAGTTACTTTCTCGATTTCCTTAGCCGGTTCCACAGAGACGATTGCTTGTTCCGAAGACGCGGCTGATTTTTTCTTTGCCATCAAGTCATCAAGGTTTATGTCTGCCATTTTTATCTCTCCTCTTATCCTTTATGTATTGGTCGTAAAAATCTTCAATGGGCATAAACAGGTAGCGAATCCCTTCAACCATGCCGATAAGCCCCGACAGCGGCGCGAGAAATACCGTCATCGTCAGCAGAATGTGAAGGACGCCTTGAAAATTTTTGCCTTGATAAAATTTGTGCGCGCCGAGCGAGCCCAAGAAAATTGCCAACGCCGATTGAATCAGTTTAGTTTGGACGATTTGCGGGCGGTCTTCTTCCGGAAATGGTAAATCCAACGGCATTGCATCGACTTCGCCGCGCCGCCGCTGTTGCATACTTTGTTGCGGGAAAAATTTTCGTTGCGGCTCAAGCCTCATTGGTTGGTCGAGTAAATCGGTATCGATTCGCACGTTGCCATACTCATCGACTTGCCCAACGTCAATCGTCTTGCGCTTAATTCCTTCCGCGTCGAGTTGTTGCTCCATAACTTTTAACTCAGCGTCGGCAGAAATAATCTGGTCGTTGAGAATGTGCTCGAATTGGTCTTGATAAGCGTCGTCGAGGGCGGCAAGCGTTTGTTTCATGCGCGCCTTTAAGTCTTGAATTTTATCCGTCGATAAATGCGTTTCTTCGAGTTCAATATACTGCTTGACGATTTTAACTGCGCGGTCTTGATAATAATCAATGAACTTGTACGCCAACGCGATTCGCGCAGGATTTTTTTCCAAGTGATTCAACAAATTCTTAGCCGTGCGCTGAAGCAGTCGCAATTGATTGACAAGCTCGCGGTCGGTTAAATTTTCTCGCGCCTCCTCCAAATAATTAAAGTCGGCAGTTGCCTTGTCGAAGTTCTCTTGAAGATACTGCGCGCGTTCCGCCTCCAATTTGTTTAAGTCGAGGCGCGGCGTCCGATTTTTTTTCCAATCCCAAACCGCTTTTCCGCCGAAGATTACGCCCGCCGTCATCAAAATTACTATCAAGTAGTTCAGCAATTCATCCACAATCATCACTCCCCCGCCGTTTACAAAAAACTTTCCGCGCAGATTGTACCATAAAAAATTCAGACGTGCACACTTAACACCTTAAAATTTGCATAAAAAATCCCCGACGATTTATCGGGGCAAAAATTTTTGTCCTAACGTCGCAGAGCAATGGCGTTGGCGTGCGCGTTAAGCCCTTCGGCGTCGGCGAGTTTGATAATATTATCGGCGACGTTCAGCAAATCTTTTTGCGTGTATGAAATCAGACTCGTGCGCTTCAAAAAAGTTTCAACGTTGAGGACGGAATAAAATTTGGCGGTGCCGCCCGTCGGCAAAACGTGATTCGGACCGGCAAGATAATCGCCGAGCGGTTCAGGGGAATAAGCTCCCAAAAAAATCGCGCCGGCATTTTTAATTTTCGGCAAGAGTTCAAACGGATTCTGCGTCAAAAGTTCCAAATGTTCGGGGGCTGAAAAGTTTGCAAAATCAACTGCCGCGTCTAAATTTTCAGCGACGATAATTAACCCGTTGCGTTCGATTGAGGCGACGGCAATTTCTCTGCGCGGAAGATTTTTAAGTTGAATTTCAACCTGCGCGGCGACGTTATCAGCGAGCGTTTGACTTGTCGTGATTAAAATGCTGCAGGCGAGCGGGTCGTGTTCGGCTTGACTGAGCAAATCTGCGGCGGCATAAATCGGATTGGCAGTTTCATCGGCGACAATTAAAATTTCACTCGGACCGGCGAGCATATCAATATCGCAATGCCCGTAGACTTCCTTTTTGGCGAGCGTGACGAAAATATTTCCGGGACCGACGATTTTATTTACGCGAGGAATTTGTTCGGTACCGAAAGCCATAGCCGCTATCGCCTGCGCCCCGCCGATTTTAAAAATTTTATCAACGCCCGCGAGTTTCGCCGCCGCGAGGACAGTTTTATTGGCGTTGGGCGTGCACATGATAATTTCTCTTACGCCCGCGACTTTGGCAGGAATAATATTCATCAAGACGCTGGAAGGATAAGCGGCAGTTCCGCCCGGCACGTAAACTCCGACGCGCTCCAAAGGAATAACCGCTTGACCGAGCAAAGAATTTTCACCGCGATAAGTTATCCAAGACTTGGGAAGTTGTTCGGTATGGAAACGGCGAATATTTTCAGCGGCAACTTTCAACGACGCCATAACTTCCGAATCAATTTCGAGTTCGCCAATGTCGACGGCAAAATTATCAAGTTCGGCGCCGTCAATTTTTTTTGTGTAATCGATGACGGCTTTATCACCGAACTTGCGAACGTCGGAAACTATTTTGCGGACAATTTCAATCGCGCTTAGGTCTTCGCCGAAAATTTTTTTATTAGCTTCGCGAATTTTAGGCGAGAGTTCAACTTCGTCAAAAGATTTTTTAGTTAAGAGGCGTTCGATTTCCTCGCGCCCGACTTCCGAACTGCTTATAATCCTCATGAATTTACCTCCGAAAAATTTTTTGATAACTTTAGCGCAAAAGTTTGAAGTTGACAAGTTCGCGGCTTTAAATTAGGCTTTTGGAAAATTTTTTTTACGGAGGCTCCAAGCATGAAAATTATCCCCGCCGTCTTAATCTTGATTCTTCTCGCCGCGACAACTTACCAGCCTAAAATTTTTATCGGGACTGACAGCGAAACCGTTTTCGTCGCCAATGCTGAAGAAAATTTGCCGCTCACAATCGAATTTATTCACTCCGTCCAAAAAACTCCCGTTGTTGAGGAGCTTGTCTATCGAGACGGCGAATTTATTCTTGTACGGACTAAATACAAATCTCAAGGCGTGGGCTTGCCCTTCGACGCGGGCGACGGAATTTTTTATCGCGACGGGGATTGGTTTATCATGGACAACATGAATCGCCGATTTAAAAATCTTGAACTTCGGACGGGTAAGGGCACGCGACTTAAAATTAATCTTGGCGGGCGCGAGGTTGAGCTTTATAAAAAATTTCCGGTCGGCACGAAAATTGTTGTCAAGACTTTTTGATTGAAGTAAAATTCTCGGCGAGGGAGGTTTTTTTATGGAGTGGTGGCAAAAGAAATCCGTCTACCAAATTTACCCGAAAAGTTTTTTGGACACGACGGGGAACGGTGTCGGCGACCTGCGCGGCGTGATAAAAAAACTTGACTACGTAAAAAGTCTTGGGGCGGGTGCGATTTGGTTGACGCCGATTTACATTTCGCCGATGATTGATAACGGCTACGACATTGCAGATTATACTGCGATTGATCCGCGTTTCGGCACGTTGGAGGATTTTGATGAACTGATTCGCGAGGCTAAGTCGCGGGGCATTCGGATTGTAATGGATTTGGTTTACAATCACACGTCAGACAAGCACGCGTGGTTTATTGAATCGAAGTCTAGCCGCGACAATCCAAAAGCTGATTGGTACATTTGGCGCGACGACAAAACGAATTGGCGGAGTATTTTTGGCGGGAGTGCTTGGCAATGGTGCGAGGAGCGTCAGCAATATTATCTGCACACGTTCGCGAAGGAACAGCCCGATTTGAATTGGGAGAATCCTGACGTTCGGCGAGCTTTATACGACGCGACAAATTTTTGGTTGGATAGAGGCGTCGGCGGCTTTAGAATTGACGCGATTGTTTACATCAAGAAGCCGAGAAAATTTATTGACGGCGCGATTGATTCTGAGGACGGCATGAGTTCGATACATAACATGACGGCGGCGACGGACGGCATTTTAGATTTTCTGCGGGAATTTAAGCGCGAAGTATTCGACGGGTGCGACATTTTTACGGTGGCGGAGGCTAATGGTGTTCATCCCGAAAATTTAAGCGATTGGGTCGGCGAGCGCGGCGTGTTCGATATGCTGTTTGAATTCAGCCACGTAAACATAATGTTTAATCGCGGCGTTGAGATTTGGCACCGTGCGCAACTCTATAAACTTAGCGAGTGGAAGAAAACTTTGACGGACAGTCAGCTTGCGACGCGTGAGAGTTGGTACCCGATATATTTTGAGAATCACGATCGTCCGCGTTCGATTGATACATTTTTTCCGAGCGGCACCGATAAAATTTTGGCGGCGAAGGCATTAGCGATAATTCTTTTTACGTTGCGCGGGACGCCGTTTATTTATCAAGGCGAGGAACTTGGCTTCGGCAACGCGGAGTTTAAATCTGTAGATGATTACGATGACATATCGACGCGTGGCAATTATAATTTGGCGCGTGCGGACGGCTTAAGCGATAAACAGGCGATGAAATTTGTTCGGAAATTTAGTCGGGACAATGCGCGGACGCCAATGCAATGGGATTCGTCAGAGAATGCGGGCTTTACGAGCGGCGAGGCTTGGTTGCCCGTTCACGAAGATTTTAAAATTTGCAACGTTGAAATTGAGGAGCGCGATGATAATTCTGTGCTGAATTTTTATCGGCGATTGAGTGCGCTTAGAAATTCCAACGAAGTTTTGATTAGCGGCGATTACGAGGAGCTTTATCCGAATGACGAGGAGCTTTACATTTTCACGCGGACGCTTGGAGCTAAAAAGTTTATGGCGGCGATAAATTTCACGACGCATAACGTTGATTTGCCCGCGCAGATTCTTGACGGCGCGAAGAAAATTATCGGCAACTACGCTGACGAAAAAAATTACTTACGTCCGACGGAGGCGGCAATTTATGAATTTTAAGGTAGCGGCGAGCGATTTTGACGGAACGCTGTTCATAAATCAGCAAATAGCGGAAGAAACTTTATCAGCGATAAAAAATTGGCGTTCGGCGGGGAATAAATTTGGAATTGTGACGGGTCGGGCGTATGTGATGTTGGTAGCGCATTTGAAAGATTTCGGGCTGGCTGTCGACTTCATAATCTGCGATAACGGCGCGATAATTTACGACGGCGGCGGGCAAGTCATCTTTGAAACGGAACTCCCGAAAAAAATTTTGATGGCGATAATGGACGAGCCGAGCGTGAGTACGACAAAGCATTTTGCGTTCGAGGCGGCGGGCAAAGTTTATTGCTCACGTGTCAAAGAAAATTCTTGGGTACTTCGCGAAAAAAATTTATGGAGTTTCCCGCTTGAAATTATCGAGCCCGAGCAGATTCCGACGCTGGACAAAATAAATCAGCTTGCATTGGACTTTGAAACGCCGAACGAAGCGCAAGCGGCGGCTGAATTTCTGAACAAAAAATTTGGCGACGTGATTTTTGCGCAAAAAAATACTCACAGCGTCGACATTGTGATCAAGGGCATAAACAAGGGCACGGGCGTTGAAAATTTATTGCGGACGATGAATTGGCAGGCGAAAGCTTACGTTATCGGCGACGAGTCAAACGATTTGCCGATGATAAAAAAATTTGGCGGCTACACGGTTTCGACGGCAAAAGATTTCGTCAAGCGCGAGGCAAAAATAGTTTTTGATTCGGTCGGCGCGATGCTGAACTACTTTAAATGAAAGGTTGAATTAACATGCTTGAAGATAAAAATATTCTCCGCGTCGGGCTGATGATGAGATACAAATCGGCATACACGGAAACTATTCGCGTGATGTCGTACATGGCGAAACATTTCAACGTTGAATTATTTTTTTTCACGCCTGCGGACATTGATTTTGATAATAAAACCGTTAAAGCCATTCGTCTTGATGGTGGCAAAAAAACTGAGGAAGTCATTCCGCTCCCGATTATTATAGATAACGACCCCGACGCTCTTATCGGCAAGCGCGGCAAAAAAATTCGTCGCTTAGCTAAAAGCTGTCGTTTTATCCACCCTTTAAATCGGTTGCCAAAAGGAGCTGTAGTTTCCAAGCAAAAAATCAATGAACTTCTGGCACAGAGTGAACAGTTCAAAGAGTTTGTAATTGAGACGCATAGAGTTAAGACGTTTGAAGAAATTTTGCCCGCAATCGAGAAGTATCCGAACGGAATTGTATTAAAGCCGCTTTGGGGCTCGCACGGCAAAGGCGTCACCAAAATAAAATCTGAAGGCGGGCAATATGTAGCTCATCTTCAAAACGAAAAATTTTCATTGGAGACCGTCGAGGAGCTTGCTAAATTCTACGCCGAACATTGCACTAAGTACATTCAGATTTTGCAACCGTATATCGCCTCGCGAACGCAACAAGGCAATCCGTTCGACATAAGGTTACATGCGCGGCGCGGTGCTGAGGGCAAATTTAATTTGTTTCCTTATCCGCGAATCGGAAGGTTGGATACTATCGTTTCCAATATCAATGCGGGCGGCTACACCATGCCGATTAAAGCTTTTCTTCAGACGGAGTTTGGCGATGATTGGAATATCCTTTACGATAAGCTGATTCAGCTGGGAAATACTCTTCCCGAATATTGCCAATCGCTTCTCAAAAATAATCTTTATAACGTCGGAATTGATGTCGGCATTCAGCGGCTCGATAGCGGTTACGATTTGAAAATTTTTGAAATAAACATGCGCTATCTCGGCTCCAGATGTCTTCCCATCGATGCGGCGATAACTTCCCTTGAGTATTACAGATACATTTACGATAAACTTCGCAAGGATAAATCAGAGTAAATTTTTAGGGAAGGAGCTGAGTTGCTTGTCGTTAAAAGAATTAGCCGCCAAACTTTATCCGGCTTTCATAAAAAATTTTTCCGCGTCGGAACGTTGCAGATTATTTTTATCGGCGTCGAGTATGAGGGAACGCGCTACAATTAGTCACGCGGTCGGCGATGCTCCCGAAAAAACTTGGAATGCGGCTTTGGATTTTTTAAAAGACGCGCTGGATAAAAAGGGCGGCATTAAGCCCGTGATTTTGCGAGCCGATTGGATAGTTTCAAGCGAAAAATTAACGTGGAGTGATTGCCTTGCACGAATTCAATCTGCGCGGCGAAATAATTTCCGTTATGGAATTGCCTTCGATAAAGATTGGCGCGTAGCTTTTACTGAGCAGGAACTCAACGCGAATCTAATCCTTTACGACGAATCTAAACAATTCCAAATCGATAAGGCGCAAGATTATTGCCGCAAACGTTTTGATTGTGACTTTCCGAAGATTTCCGAGACTGACACGGTTGAGATTTTTGAAACGGCGGGCGTTTTCATTCAAGACGGGATGTCGGAGCCGCTAAATATAATCGGCGCGGAAGAACGTTCGGGGCAACGAGAAATTTTCCTCAAAACTGCGCGGGCGGGCGGAAATTATCTGGCTCGTCAGTGCAATAAAAAAGGCAAATTTATTTACGGCATTAATCCCTGCGACGACACGCCGATTGCGATTTACAGTTCGCTGGGGCATTTCAGTACGTTGTTTTCGATGATGGAAGTTTACGCGACTTACGGCAAGCTCGGCGGCATGACGTTAGGCAATGCAATTTCTCGCGGTTTGGAATTCGCCATTAAAAATTTTGTGCGCTCTCGCAAATTCCCCGACGGGCAAGAGGCGGCTTACATAGTCGATAACACTCAATTAAAACTCGGCGCGAACGGTGTAGCTTTACTTGCGTTGACAAAGTGGTCGGAGCTTCAGCGTACAAAAAAATATATCAAGCTGATGAATGCATTGGCTCGCGGAATTTTTTCCTTCCAAAGAAACGACGGCAGTTTTGTCCACGTGTTGAACGCCGAAGATTTTACCGTCAAAGATGAATTTCGCACGCCTTATTATGATAGCGAGGCTGTCTTTGGCATGTTAAGACTTTACGCCGCCACTAAGGAGGAAATTCTTCTTGAATCGGCTGAACGCGCTTTCAACTATTTTATCGCTAACAATTTCTGGAAGAATCACGACCATTGGCTCGCCCGCGCAATCGACGAGTTCACAATCCATAAGCCGGAGGAAAAATATCTTGAGCTTGGGATAAAAAATTGCCTGCCGTATATTTCGACGGTGAACGAGCAAGATCCAATTCTGCCGTCGCTACCGGAATTAATTTTGGCGACGGAAAATTTTTTGAGCCGCATGAAGTCTTTGCCCGAAATGTCGAAGTTGTCCGCGCAGGTTGATTGGGAATTTTTTTATGAGGCGTTAAAATATCGAGCCGAGCAAATGCTTGACGGATATTTTTATCCCGAAGTGGCGATGTACTTTCAAAATCCCGAACGAATCGTCGGCAGTTTTTTCATTCGCGACAATGCTTTCCGCGTCCGCGTCGACGAAGTTCAACATTATCTTTCGGGTCTCATAGCCTACAACGATTACCTTAATGAAAATTTCTAAAGTAAAGGAGATGGACTTTTTGTCCTTAGAAGATTTAGCCGAGAAACTTTATCCGATTGTCATGAAAAAATTTGACGAAATATTTTCCGCGCAGTGTTGCATTTTCCTCGCCGCGACGAATTTGCAGGAAAAAGCGACGGTGCGCCATGCAGTCAGTGATACGCCCGAAGAAGCTTGGTCGTTAGCGTTGTCCGCGTTGAAAGAGGCTTTGGACAAAAAAAATATCACGCCGACAATTTTGCGAGCGGATTGGGTCGTGTCCAGCGAAAACGTAACTTGGGCAGAATGCCTCGTACGCGTCCAATCAAGACGGCGCAACTGGTTCCGTCAAGGTATCGCGTTCGACAAAGATTATAACTTCGCGCTCACCGAACAAGAACTCAACGCCAATTTAATTTTCTGCAACTTGGAGAAGGAAAAACTCAAAGGCGAATTTCAAGCGGATAAGGCACAAGCGTATTTCCTCCAGCGCTTTGATTGCGATTTCCCGACGCTTTCCAATCTTGATAACGTCGAAATTTTCAACACGGAAGGTGCTTTTGTTCAAGATGAAATGTCCGAGCCTTTAATGATAGCGAGTGAAGGCATCAGCGCGGGGCGCAGAGATTTTGCTAAGGATGACAGAGAAATTTTCTTGGCGTCTGCAATGAACGGCGCGAAGTATCTCGTCCGCCAATGCAAACCGAACGGCAAATTTATTTACGGGCTTTATCCTTATGATGACAGCGTCGTGCCCGGCTACAATACTCATCGGCATTTCGGCACGTTGTACGCTATGGCTGAGGCTTATGAAGCCTGCGCGGATGACGACGATAAAAAAGCTCTGGGCGAGGCAATCGAACGCGGCTTGAATTATGGCATAAAAGATCTTCTGCGCTATCGTAAGACGGGAGACGGCATGGACAGCGCATATTTCAAGGAAGGCACTGTCACGACGATTGGAATAAGCGGGCTTGCACTGTTGGCTTTCAGCAAGTGGACGACTGTTACGGGCACAAAAGAATACATCTCGTTAATGCGCGCCCTCGCTCGCGGAATTTTCGCTACTCAAAAGCCCGACGGACATTTTATCCAAGCCCTCAACATCAAAGATTTTTCTATCCGCAAGGAGTTTATCATATCCTTTTACGACGGCGAGGCACTCTTCGGGCTACTTCGCCTCTACGCCATAACTAAGGACGAGGAAATTTTAGACTCGGTTGAACGCGCTGTTAATTATTTTATCGGCGTCAACTACGCGGAGAAACATGATCATTGGATTTCGTACGCCATGAATGAGCTAACATTTTGGAAGCCGGAAGAAAAATATTTCAAGTTCGGGCTTGATAACATTTTGCCGTACCTGTCCAAGATAAGCAAGTCGACAGGTCACAGCCCCACGCAACTTGAAATGATTATGGCGGCGGAAAATATGATTCGGCGCATGAAGTCTTTGCCGTCAATGAAGAAACTTTTGAAACGCGTAAAAGCTGAGGAATTTTATTCGGCAATAGATAACCGCGCAGAGAGATTGCAGAACGGATGTTTTTATCCCGAAGTGGCAATGTATTTCCAAAATCCTGCGCGTATGCTTGGCGGCTTTTTTATTCGTTCGGAAGGTTTCCGCGTCCGTATCGACGACGTGCAACATACTTTATCGGGCTTGCTCGCCTACGACAGATGTTTAAAAGGTCTCGACACTTCGCCGGATGACGTTAAGATTGAAAACATTCCCGCTGAAGAACTTTTAACCGCGAAAGTCGCAACTAAAAAAGAAAATGCCGGTCTGCCGTTCCTTAGAGTTGGCATATTGAGAAAAGGCAATCCGAGTAATTGGGCACCCGATTCGCCGCAATTCACTATGTTTTACACCGCGAAGAATTTTAATATCGAACTGCTTCTGTTCACGCCAAAGGATATTGACTTCAAAAATAAAACCGTCAAGGCTACGACGTTAGACGGATTCAAAAAGATTCAAAAAGTCGTCCCCTTGCCGAGAATTATCGATAATCCCGCGAGTATTTTCGGCGGCGAGTTCGGTACGGAATTGCGGCAACTCTCTAAGGAATATTTTTTCACGCGCAACCCGATTAATTCTACCAAACAAAAAATTTATGATGTGTTGCTCGCCGACGGTCTCTTTAAAGAATTTTTGATTGACACCATCACGATTGAGAACTTTGAACATTTTCTGACGTTGCTGGGTCAGTACAACAACGACGTTATCTTGAAACCTTCGGGCGGCAACGAGGGCAAAGGCGTCGCCAGAATTTCTTTCGACGGCAAAATTTATCACATCACCGTTAAGAACGACAAGATTATCATCACGACCGATAAAGATTTGCAGAAATTTTACGACGAACATTTTTCCCAAGTCAAATACGTTTTGCAACCTTATATAGTCTCGCGCACGCGTCACGGCAATCCGTTTGACATAAGAATCCATACACGTCGCGGAGCCGAAGGCAAATTTAGAGTCTCGCCCTATCCTCGAATCGGCAATGAAAACGGCGTCGTCTCCAATGTCGCTTCCGGCGGCTACACTATGAATCTCGACGTTTTCCTCCAAATTGAGTTCGGCAACGATTGGGAGCAACTTTACAAACGTATAATGGATTTGGGCAATACTTTCCCCGAATACTACCAATCATTTTTCAAGACGACGCTTTTTGACGTTGGAATTGATGTCGGCATTCAGCGGCGCGATAAAAATTACGAGTTGAAAATTTTCGAGGTCAACACTTATTGCGGCGGGTCGTTCGTTCGCGTGACGGATGCCGTAACCCGCTTTGAATATTTCCATTACGTCGCTCAAAAGTTGAACATCAAAGAAACGGCTCCCAAAAAAGTTGAGGTACAACCTAAACAGGAAGAACCGCTCCTCCGTGTTGGCGTGTTGAGAGGCACTTTGAACGGCTCCATGCGGCAATTTTGGAATACTCACAGCCCGCTGTACGCGTTGTTTACTATGGCTAAACATTTTGGTATCGAGATGTTTTACTTCACGCACAAGGACATTGATTTTAAGAAAAAACTTGTCCGCGCCGCGACCCTTAAAGACGGCAAGAAAATCGAATGCACTATCCCATTGCCAAGAATTATCGATAACGACACCCGCGCCTTTAATCGCGAAGAGAGATTGACTCAACTCAAAAACGATTGCTATTTCATTCGCCCGATAAGCGGTATGGGCAAGCAGAGTTTTTATAATGCGCTATCCAAAGAAGGCAGTTTCAACGAATATCTAATCGAAACCAACACCGTCGGAGATTTCGAGAATTTCCTCGCCTTGTTTAACCAATATCACAACGACGTTATCTTAAAGCCCGGCAACGGCGTCGGCGGTATCGGCGTCGCGCGAGTTACTTTCGACGGAAAACGCTACGTCATCAACATGAAGACTGAAAAATTTTCTATAAAAACCGTCGAGGCTCTTGAAAAGTTTTGTAAGGAACGTTTCAGCAGGCGTGCATATCTTCTGCAACCTTACATAACTTCACGAACTCGCAACGGCAATCCGTTTGACATCAGAATCCACGCGCGGCGCGGTGCCGGTGGCAAATTTAAATTCTTTATCTATCCGAGAATCGGTAATGCCAATGGTGTTGTGTCGAACATTGCAGCGGGCGGTTTCTCGATAGAAATTGAGGAGTTTCTCCAACTCGAATTCGGCGACGATTGGAAAATGCTTTACGATAAGCTGACCGATTTAGGCACCAGATTCCCCGATTATTATCAAACTTTCTTCAAGGAAACGATTTTCGATATTGGCATGGACGTTGGGATTCAGAAGCGGGCGGACGGCTACGACTTGAAATTTTTTGAAGTCTTCACTAAACCCGGCACCAAAGTTATCAACACCGACGCCGTTATCACGAACTTTGAATACTATCATTACATTGACCAAAAACTTCAGGACGGCTCGCTAAAATAACGCGGAAATTTTTCTTGACAAAATTTTACTAAGCGGCTATAATGCACCTTGTGTTAGTCAAGTGGCTAATGCAAGCGGACATAGCTCATCTGGTAGAGCGCAACCTTGCCAAGGTTGAGGTAGCGAGTTCGAGCCTCGTTGTCCGCTCCAGAACAAGCGGAAGTAGCTCAGTGGTAGAGCACAACCTTGCCAAGGTTGGGGTCGCGAGTTCGAGCCTCGTTTTCCGCTCCAATTTTTTTTGACAGCAAGTTGGTAGCCGAACGGTTCAAGGGGATCCGTAGCTCAGTTGGTTAGAGCAACCGGCTCATAACCGGTCGGTCCTAGGTTCAAGTCCTAGTGGATCCACCAACTTATAATAAGCGACTCTGTAGCTCAGTTGGATTAGAGTATTTGACTACGAATCAAAGGGTCGGGGGTTCAAGTCCCTCCAGGGTCGCCAATCGGGTAGGTAGCGAAGTGGCTAAACGCGGCGGACTGTAAATCCGCTCCCCTTGGGTACGATGGTTCGAATCCATCCCTGCCCACCATATTGAAAGTCCAAACGTCGTCGAAAGGCGGCGTTTTTGCTTTACTTCGATACAGGTTCCGTAAACGTTGTTTGCGCAGGCGGATTTTGGGGCGGCTCCATATTTCGTGCCGTCGACCATAAAAAGCCCAAAACTCCTACCGCTATTGCCACTATTCCTGCCATCGACGCGATTGTTAAGCCTTGAATGTGCTTGAGTGCGCCTTTAATGTCTTCGCGCATTTCTTTCATGTCGGCGTTATGTTGTGCTTGCATTGCGTCTTGCCTGTCCTGCATACGTCGAATATCCTCGCGCTGTTGTTGTGATTCTGTAACGAGCATGTCGACTTTCGCCGCTACCGTTGCTACTTGTTGTTCAAGTGTCGTAAATCGTGTTTCGAGTCTGTCTACTCTTTCTTCTGTTGTTGCCATTTTTTTATTCCTCCTCTGTTTTTGGTATGACGAATAACCAAAGACTGCCGAACATTTTCATGTAGGGCAGTCTTTTCAAGTTCAATCGTCGCTATTGATTGTTCAAATTCATTCTGTCAAAGAAGCTCCGGAAGTTCCGCTGAGTTCATTGGCGCGTTTGTCGAAGCGGCTCATAATTTCGTTGTAAGTTTGATTGGAAATGTCGGGCAACTTGCTTTGTCCCGTAGCGTCCTTCCAAGTCATGCCCGCTTGCTCGAAACCCTTTTCGACTGCCGCACGCATTTGCGAAAGTTTTTCCGGGTCGTCGCCGGCTATTGCGCTTGCCAAATCGAAAACACGCGAAGAAACTGCGTCAACTGACCAAGCTCCGCCGGGCGCAATCGCTTTAGCCGCGTCCTCAGCATTGGTTGCGACTTCAGGCAAAGCAAAACGCGCCGCGTCAATCTGCACGCCGCCGAAGTTCAAAATGCCGACGCCGTCATCGAGCCAGCCTTGAAGTTTATCGTTTGCCTCAGTCAACGCTTGAATCATCACGTTAAGCATTGTTTGTTCTTGCGCTTCCAAATCCTCTTTGAGAGCACTGACCTGATCGGCGGAAAGTCCTTTTGTCTCTTTGGTGCCCTCGTTCTCGACCGATAATTCTTCCGTCGTCTGCGCGGGAGCCTGTTGAGCTTGTTTAGCCGCGTCGGAAATGTCCAGCGCGAACGCCTCGCCGACTTTTACCGATGACGTTTGAGTTTGCGCCGCCTGATTCTGCGCGGTCGCTTTTGAGTTTGTCGTGTTCTTGGCTTGCAGTGCGTACTGCGCGAAACCTTGAGACACTCTTGCCATGTTGCTTACGTCCATGTTAAAAACCTCCTTGAAAGTGACAACAATTAACCTTCGCACTACCTAACGGAAATATACAAAAACTTTATTGCAAAGTCAAGGTTATGCATTACGGAATTTAACCATAAAGTCAGCGAGAGCTTCAACGCCTTCAATCGTCATGGCGTTATAAATGGAGGCGCGCATACCGCCAACGGAGCGATGCCCTTTGATGCCGCTGATGTTATTGTTAAGAGCTTCAGCGACAAATTTTTTTTCGAGTTCTTCGTTAGGCAGGCGGAAGGTAACATTCATAAAGGAGCGGGAAGATTTATCGGCGTGCCCGCGATAGAAACCGTTTGAATTATCGATAACGTCGTAGAGGATTTTAGCCTTGATAGAATTGCGACGCGCCATTTCTTCGAGACCGCCGGAATTTTTAATCCAAGCGGCGACTTTCCCGACGATATAAATCGCGAATGCGGGCGACGTGTTGTAGAGAGAATTTTTTTTGTAGAAAGTATCGTAGCGGAGCATGGTCGGGAGGATGTCCGGGCTTTTCTCGATAAAAGTTTTTTTAGCGACGACGATAACGACGCCTGCAGCTCCGAGATTTTTTTGAACGCCGGCATAAATCAGCGAGAACTTATTGAAGTCGAGAGGGCGGCTTAACATATCGCTGGACATATCGGCGAAGAGCGGGACGTTGCCGGTTTCGGGGATATAATGAAATTCGGTGCCGTAAATTGTATTGTTAAAGCAGACGTGCAGATAAGCGGCGTTGGGATTAATCTTAAGTTCGTCTTGATTGGGGACGCGGCGGAAATTATCATTTTTGGTAGAGGCGGCAATTTCAGCGACGTCGAGGATAGCGGCTTCCTTGTAAGCGTTGGAGGAAAAAGTACCGCTAAGGACGTAAGAGCCGGGGTTTTCTTTTGTAGCGAAGTTCAGAGGAATCATAGCGAATTGGAGACTTGCGCCGCCCTGAATGAATAAGACTTCGTAATCATCGCCGAGCCCCATGAGTTCGAGAATATCGGCTTTAGCTTGGTTATGGATTTTTTCGTAAGGCTTGGAGCGGTGGCTAATTTCGACGATAGACATACCGGAATTATTGAAGTTAAGAAATTCGGCTTGAGCTTCTTGCAAAACTTCCAGAGGCAAGGTAGCGGGACCGGGATTGAAATTATAAACACGTTTCATTATGAAGACTCCTTTAAAATTGATAGTTAAAATGTTCGACGCGAGGCGGCAAATAACCTTGTTGACGATAAGTCTTTTGAATGATAAATTAACAGCAGTAAGGGAGGAGTAAGATTTGAGCGAAGAGAATGAATTGGTCGAACGCACGACGATAGCTGATGTCTACCGCGCAGATAAGCAATTAGCGGGCATAGTAAAGAAGACGCGGCTAATCCATAGCGAATTTTTTTCTGAGCTGAGTGGCAACGAGGTTTATCTTAAGCCGGAGAATATGCAACATACCGGAGCATTCAAACTGCGCGGGGCGTACAATAAAATCAGCCACTTAACTGAAGAGGAACGTCAACGCGGAGTCATCACGGCATCGGCGGGCAATCACGCGCAAGGAGTAGCATTCGCGGCGCAGAAGTTGGGCGTCAAGGCGGTTATTTGTATGCCTGCGACGACGCCGATATTAAAAGTTGAGGCGACCAAAGCTTATGGCGCGGAGGTTGTCTTGTACGGCGACGGTTTTGACGACGCTTATAAGCACAGCCTCGAATTGCAGGCGGCGCATGGTTATGTTTACATTCATCCGTTTAACGATTTGGAAGTTTTGCTTGGGCAGGGAACGACTGCTTTAGAAATTATCAACGAACTTAAAGACGTTGACGCAATTTTAGTTCCGATAGGCGGCGGCGGCTTCGCGAGCGGCGTGGCATTAGCGACAAAAGTTGTAAGTCCGACGGTTAAAGTTATCGGCGTGGAGCCGGAGAATGCGGCTTGTATGAAGGCGGCACTCGACGCGGGCGAAATTGTTACGTTGCAGAGTTCGGACACGGTAGCGGACGGTTGCGCAGTCAAGACGGCGGGCGATTTGACATTTGCCTTTTGTCAAAAATATCTCGACGAAATTATCACCGTCAGCGAAATGGAAATCATGAGCGCGTTGTTATTTTTAATCGAAAAACACAAGTTGATAGCTGAGGGCGCGGGCGTCTTGAGTTTGGCGGCGTTGAATAAGTTAGGCTTCAAAGGTAAAAAAGTCGTGGCGATAGTCAGCGGCGGCAACATTGATATTTCTACGCTGTCCGCGCTGATAGACAAGGCGTTAATCGTTCGCGGAAGAATCTTTTGCTTCGGAGTTTTACTGGCGGATAAACCGGGCGAACTTTTAAACGTGTCGCGAATCTTGACGGAGGAAAATGCCAACGTCATCAAACTTGAACACGACCAAGCACGAGTCACTGACAGTTTCAAAAAAGTTGTGTTGGAAGTGACAGTCGAGACGCACAACCAAGCGCACATTGACAGAATAGTTGCGGCGTTGAATAAGTACGGTTACGAGATTGAAAAAATCGACCTGCTGAGATGAGAATCATCACGGGGCGGGCGAAGGGCTTACGATTAAAGACGCCGAAGAATTTCCTGACAAGACCGACAAGCGACCGCGTTAAAGAATCTTTATTCAGCATATTGAGCGGGCTGATAAATTTTTCGGAAATAAATTCGGTGCTGGATGTTTTTGCGGGGACGGGAGCTTTAGGTTTGGAGGCGATGTCACGGGGCGCGGCTTCGGCGATATTCATAGACGCGGCGACGACAGCGATAATTGACGATAACATAAAGCGTTCACGATTTGAAAACTGCAAAAATCTGCGCGGAGACTTTGAAAAAATTTTGCCGAGACTGAGCAAGCAAGGTTTGACGTTCGATTTAATCTTCAGCGATCCGCCGTATGCAACGGGGCTTGCGCAAAAATCGCTGACGTTGACAGCGGAGCTTGGCTTATTGAAAATCGGCGGGCTGATGATAATCGAGCATGGATTTACGGAAACGGTTGAGAGTGGTTTTGAAATTATCCGCGCAGAGACATACGGGCGGACGACGGCGATAAAAATATTGGAGAGGACAAGTTGACATGAAAAAAGCGATATGCACGGGGAGCTTCGACCCTGTAACGAACGGGCACGTCAACATATTTGAGCGGGCGGCGAAGTTAGTCGACGAGCTGATAATATGCGTGTTCGTGAACAGGGCGAAAACTTATATGTTCAACATGGAGGAGCGAGTCGATTTACTGCGCGAGGCGACGGTGCACATAGAAAATTTGCGCGTAGATTCTTACGACGGATTAGCGGCGGACTATATCAAAGAAAATGACATCAACGTAATAATTCGCGGTTTAAGGTCGGCGACTGATTTTGAATACGAAGTAAACAAGGCGCAGATGATGAGGCATTTGGTTCCGACGGCTGACACGATATTTTTAATGACGGCTCCGGAATATTTATTCATCAGTTCATCGGGCGTGCGGGAGCTTGCATATTTCGGCGGTAACGTGCACGGCTTAGTACCTGAATGCGTGGAGTTCGCCCTTCAAGAAAAATCTTTTAAAGGATAGGGTGGAGGTAAATCTATGGCAGTACGCAACACACTGGATAAAATAGAAAGCTTGGTAGCGGGCGCGCCGCATTTACCGCTGACGAACAAGACGATAATATCTGAGGAAGAACTGATACACTTAGTCGAGGAATTGCGTAAGGATTTACCGCAGGAACTCGAACACGCGACGGAAGTCATGAAGGAACGAGAAAATATTTTGCAGAACGCGCAGGCGGAAGCGGCAAGCATAGTCAAGCAAGCGCAAATGCAAGCAGAACAAATGCTCGACGAAAACGATATAGTCGTCAAAGCTCGTGAGAAGTCGCGGATGGTATTAAGTCAAGCGCAACAACAGGAAGCCGAGATAATGGAACGGACGCGGCAAAATTCTAAGCAATTACAAGAAGACGCCGACCGCTACGCCAATCAAGTCTTCGACCAATTAATAGCGCACGTGACGAATACATTTCAAGGCGTCCAACAAGCACAGGTGGGTTTGGAACATGCGCGGCAAATTTTACAACAAGCAAAGTTACAAATGAATCAGCAAGCGGCTCAACAAGCCTACGCACAAAGTTATTCTCAGCCGACAAATTATAATCCTCAACCACAATACGACCAAAGCCAGCAATACAATCCGCCGCAACAGTACGATCAAAGTCAGCAATACACACCGCCGCAACAATATAATCAACCGCCTCAGCAATATAATCAGCCGCCGCAAGAGAAAAGGTAAAAAAATTGACGGGAGCCTTCGGGCTTCCGCTTTTTATTGCATTCACGAAGATTTTTCGTTATAATCTTTATTAAGGAGGTTTCGCTATGGTTGAAGAGCTTTTTATTCGATTGAACGACTGTTTTACGGCAGGCTACACGCTCCCGCAGTATTGTGTTGAAAACAACATTAAACGACCGCTATTTGTCTCGGAGAAAAAATTTGAGACGTTTCTGTGGAGTATTTACGTTCAATTCTATTATGACAAGAGATTGCAAGCGCAATTTTGTTTTATCGACGCTAAAGAAAACTTGTTATATTTTCCCGGACACAGCGGAGTTGTCGCAAGGTTACCAATCAAAAATATTTCTGCGATGAAGCTTGAAGACTTCGATAAAATTATTCTTCTCACTAAAGAAAATGTGGAGATTAAAAGCAATAACATCGTTCGTTTTGCTGAGTTGGAATTATTTTTTATCCAGCGAACGTACGTAGAAATTCCGCTGTTTAATTTTCTGCAACGCTATCCTAAGGTTAAATTGATTCTTACAAATTTCCCAAGCATTTATCGTTACAAGGGTGGCGCAGAGTTTAATTCAACGCTTTATAATGTCCCACAATTTGTGGAGCGTCTTCTCAAAGACAGGAGCGGCAATGTCAAAACTTCGCTTGATAAATTCGGGTATACCAATGAGCAAGTTCTTCAGATTTCAGATACACCAAAGTTAAAGGTAAATCTTGACGGCTCGACAGTAATGATTGATGACGATACAAAGCCTCTGTTAGGAATTAAAAATGGCAAGCGCATGACGGCTTATCAGCCCGACCGTTATGTAAACAAGATATATTTTTTTGGGCAATGCATGTACTTCGGTGTCTATGCTCCTTTTGACAAGACGATTGAAAGTTATTTACAGAAAATGCTCAACGAGGCGAATTTGCCTTACCGCGTCGAAAACGAATCACAATTTATTTTCGGACGAACTCAAGACCTTTTCTACAATCTGAATAAGTTGACGCCCGCCCCCGGCGATATTATTTTTGTTGTTGTTGAAAATCGTCGTGCTAATAACAACAACATTCCATTTTTTGATGTAAACGGGGCATTTGACCCGCCACATGATTATCGCGAAGTTTTTTGTGTTATAGACCATATTAACGAACTGGGGTATAAACTTTTAGCGGAGAAATTCTTTAGCTATCTGACGGCTAATAATTTCTTCCGAGATGTAGAACTTAATTATCATACCCCCCCCCGAATTGTCACAGATATGGTATACCTACGCAATTTGAATCGGGCGGCTTAAAAGTTTCTACGAACGCCGAGCTTGAACAATATAAACAACAACTCCGCGCAAAGAAAGCTCCAATCGGGGCTCTGGTTATGAATTGCAACCCGTTCACGTTCGGACATCAATATCTCGTTGAATACGCGGCGGCTAAAGTTGCG